>CAYZFZ010000043.1:8444-20258 GCA_964477795.1 uncultured Bifidobacterium sp. | reverse complement strand
AGCGGGCTTGGAAGGTGCCGCCGAGCGTGCCTTCGTGCAGGCCGCGCAGCTTCCACGCGTCGACCTTGCTCTGTTCGAGGCAGTGGTAGGCGTGATCGATGAACGCCTGCTCGGCAGCGATGTCTGGGTGATGCTGGGACATGTGTGGTGTGGGGCCACGCCCGCGGGGCCTGGAAAACGTGGTCTGAAAACTCTATCGGCGGCGGTGGTTCCGCCAACCGGGCCCCGGGTGCGCGACACTGGCCCCGTGGCAAGCAGCCCGGTCGTCGCCTCGCGCAACGAGGGTGAGCTGCGCCGAGCGGTGGCCCGGCTGCACGTCTCCACCCCGCACAGCGCCGCGTCCGCCGCACACGTCGCCGCGGCGTGGACGATCTACGCGGTGGCGGGGGTGGCCGCGCTGCAGTCCTCCAGCCTGATGCTCCGGCTGCCGCTGTGGTTCGTGATGGGCTGGATCCTGGTCGGCAACGGGGCGATGGTGCACGAGACGCTGCACGGCCACCTGTTCGCCTCGCGACGGGCGAACCGGGCAGTGGGCGTGGTGGCAGGGGCAACGGTGGGGTTGCCGTTCTCCGTCTACCGCAGCTACCACCTCGGGCACCACCAGTACTCGTGCACGAAGGACGACCCCGAGGGCCTGCCGTACCGCTTCGGCAGCAAGCTCTACTACCTGCTGGTGCCGATCGGCGGCCCGCTGTTCGCCGTGCAGTTCGTGTGGTGGACGCTGCGCTCGATCGCCGGCCGGCCCCCGGTGTTCGTGCGCTCGCAGCGCCAGCGGCGCGCCGTCGTCACCGACGGCCTGCTCGGCATCGCGTTCTACGCGGCGATGGTGCTGCTCGGTCTGCACTCCTTCGAGATGCTGCTCGCGCTGTGGCTGGCGCCATGGCTGCTGGCGGTCGTGGTGCTGGAACCGCTGGTGCTGATCCCCGAGCACTACGGCGCGGAGGAGGCGGATGCGGCATTAGCGCTGCGCACCACGCGCACCGTCCGCTCGAACCCGCTCGTCGGCTGGGTGTACTGGCGCAACAACCTGCACACCGCCCACCACGTCGCCCCCGGCGCGGTGCCGCAGGACATCGCCACCGTCAGCGCGACGCTGGTGGAGCCCTGCCTCGCGCCGCAGTGGTGGGCGTCGGGCTACCTCGCGTTCCACTGGCAGCTGCTGCGCCGCCTGCCGTGGCGCCCGGAGTAGCACCGGCTGGGCGGGTCAGGACGTGGTGGCGATGCCGCCGTCGACGGCGATCACGGAGCCGGTGACGTACGAGCCCGCACGGCTGGCCAGGAACACGGCCACGCCCGCCATGTCGTCGGGCCGGCCGATGCGACCCAGCGGCGACGACTTGGCGATCGACTCGCCGAACGCCTGCAGCGTGGCGGCCATCATCTTGCTCTCGAACGGGCCGGGTGCGACGGCGTTGACGGTGATGTGCTGCGGGCCCAGCTTCTTGGCCAGCGCACGAGTGAGGTGGTGCACGCCGGCCTTGCTGGCTGCGTAGCTGTAGGTGTCCATCGGGTTCACGTGCAGCCCGTCGATGGAGCCGATGTTGATCACGCGGGCCGGGTCGTCGGCGGTGGCGCCCTGGCGCAGGTTCGGCAGCAGCCGCTGGGTGAGGAAGAACACGCCCTTCACGTTCGTGTCCATCACCTTGTCCCATGCGTGCTCGCTGAAGTCGTCGAGCGGCATGCCCCACGTGGCGCCCGCGTTGTTGACGAGGATGTTCAGCGTCGGGAAGTGCGCCGACACCTCGGCGGCCAACTGCTCCACCCCGTCGAGCGTGCTGACGTCCGCGCGGATCGCGTGCACGTCGCCGTACGCGGACAATGCGATGCGCGCCTCGTCGAGCTCGTGCTGCTTGCGCGACGAGATGACGATGCTCGCGCCCGCGTCGAGCAGCCCGCGGGCGATCATCGCGCCGATGCCGCGGCTGCCGCCCGTGACGAGCGCGGTCTTGCCATGGAGGGAGAACAGATCAGACATGCCGCAGATCCTGCTACATCGCGGCACCCGAATCTCCTAGCCGAGCGTGAGGCGCAGGAGGACGGGGCCGAGGAACTCGTCCATCACCCTCAGCGCGCCGGCGGGGGTGAGGTGCAGGCCGTCACCGCGCATGGCCTCGTCGTTCGTGGCGCCGGTCTCGTCGAACCATCGGTCGAGGCGCACCACCTCGACGACGCCGGGGTAGGCCTCGGCGAGTGCGTCGAGCATCGCGGAGTAGCGGGTCCAGGTGTCGCCGGCGAACGTCTCGATCTCGGACTCCCACCCGAGCCACCAGTCGGCCGGCGGAGGCGGAGCGACGACCGCGATGTGGCGCACGCCGGCGGCGATGAGGGTGTCGGCGGTCGCCTTGTAGTCGGCGAGCATGCGCTCCGTGTAGCGGGGATCGCTGATCGCGAGCATGCCCTCGTCGCCGGACCACTGCCGCATGGTGACGTCGGGCATCGTGACCATGATGAGCGCGGTGTCCGGATGGTTCGTGGACAGCAGCCGCGGCAGATCCTTGCTCATCGAGTTGCGACAACCCTTCACGAACTCGTCGCCGGTGTCGCCCAGCATCGCCGCGTCGGTGATCAGACCGCAGCCGAGATGGGCGACGGAGCCGACCGTGCGATCGGTGGTCTCCGCAGCCCAGGCGTCGAGCCCGTCGAGCAGGGCGATCGAGGTGGAGTCGCCGAGCAGCACGACGTTCACCGGGCCGGAGGGCAGCACGGTCGTGGTGGTGGCCGGGACGCTGGTGGACGAGGACGTCGTGGTGGTGGTGCGACCGGTGGCGGCGGGGACGGTGGTCGCGTGCGCAGCAGCCACGGTCGTGGTGGTTGCGACGGTGCTGCTGGTGGTGGCCGCCGCGGAGGCGACGTGCCGGCGACCGGGCTCGGCCGGCACCACGAGCACGGCGAAGAGCACCACCACCACCGTCGCCGGCAGGCCGAGCGTCAGCGACAGGCGCGAGCCGAGCCGGCTGCGCCGCACCGGCACCTCCAGCAGGAAGTACGACACCAGCGCGATGGCGAGCGTGATCGCCGTCCGCAGGCCGAACAGCGCCCACCCGTCGAGGTGCACCGAGCGCGTGGTCACCAGCAGGTTCACGGGCCAGTGGAACACGTACACGCCGTAGCTGATGCGACCCAGCCACACGAGCGGCACCACCGAGAAGGCCGTGCGCAGCGGGCCGGCCACCTGCAGGCCGAGGATGAGTGCCGCCGACGCGAGGCTGAACACGCCGAACCAGCCCGCGTACGCGGGGCCGCCGCTGGTGGGCCAGCGCACCGCGGCCCACAGCACGCACGCCAGGCCGGCCAGGCCCAGCAGCCCCAACCCGCGCGGGCGGCGCTGCCACAGCAGGCAGCCGGCGGCGAGGGCGGCGCCGACGAGGATCTCGCCGAGGCGCGCCGGCGTGGCCCAGTAGGCGGCGTCGGGGCCCCACTGCAGCGCGATCAGGCGGGCCGCCACCACGCCGACGACGGCGAGCCCGGCGAGGTTGGCGAACAGGCGCACACGACCCTTCGACACGCGCATCAGCGCCAGGAACGCGAACGGCCAGATCCAGTAGAACTGCTCTTCCACCGCCAGCGACCAGTAGTGGTCGACGGGGCTGCGCAGGCCGGCCGATCGGCTGAGCAGGTCGGCGTACGAACCCGAGCCGTGCAGCGCGTTCCAGTTCGCCACCTGCAACGCGGCAGCGGTGACGTCGCGACGCAGGTGCGGCACCCCCGCGAACTCACCACTCCACGCGAGCAGTGAGATGGCCACCAGGCACAGCAGGCTGGCGGGCAGCAGCCGCTTCGCCCGGCGGGCGACGAACGCCGACCACGACACCCGGCCGGTGCGCTGGTGCTCGAGGATCAGCAGCGAGGTGATGAGGAAGCCCGACAGCGTGAAGAACACCGACACGCCGACGTAGCCGCCACCCATCCACGCGAAGCCGCCGTGGAACAGCAGCACCAGCGTGACCGCCACGCCGCGCAGCCCGTCGAGCGCCGGCTGGTAGCCGAACTGGCCGCCCGGCACCGACGGCTGATGCTCGGGACGCAACACGGCGATGCACGGTAACGTGCGCAGGCGATGGCGTCCACCCCCTTCCTCGACGCGGCGTTCGGGCGGCCGGCGGCACACACACCCGTGTGGTTCATGCGCCAGGCGGGTCGCAGCCTTCCGGAGTACCGGGCACTGCGTGGCGAGGGCAGCATCCTCGACGCGATCAAGGTGCCCGACCTCGCCACCGAGCTGACGCTGCAGCCCGTGCGCCGCTACGGCGTGGACGCAGCCGTGCTCTACAGCGACATCGTCGTCCCCGCCCACGCGGTGGGGTTCGGCATCGACGTCGCACCCGGTACCGGCCCGGTGTGCGCCACCCCGTTGCGCATGGCCACCGACCTCGCCCGCCTGCGCGAGTTCGAGCCGGAGGCCGACACCCCGTACGTGCTGGAGACCGTCCGCCAGATGGTGAAGGAGCTGCCAGCGGAGGTGCCGCTGCTCGGCTTCGCCGGTGCACCGTTCACCGTGGCCAGCTACCTGGTGGAGGGTCGGCCCAGCCGCACGTACCAGCACACGAAGCGGCTGATGCACACCGACCCCGTGCTCTGGCACTCACTGATGGATCGGCTGGTGCAGCACTCGGTGGCATCGATCGGCAGCCAGCTGGCGAACGGCGCGCGTGCGTTCCAGCTGTTCGACTCGTGGGCCGGCGCGCTCAGCGCCGCCGACTACGAGCGCTTCGTGCTCCCCCACTCGCGGTCGGTGTTCGGCCAGCTGCGCGCCCTCTACCCCGATGCACCGGGCATCCACTTCGGCATCGGCTGCGACCACCTGCTCGAGCACATGCTCGCGGCGGGGCCGCGGGTGCTGGGCCTCGACTGGCGCACCTCCATCCTCTCCGCGCGCGTGCGCATGGGCCCCGACCTCGTCGTCCAGGGCAACCTCGACCCTGCGCTCGTGCTCGCCGGCACCGACGTGGCGCTGGAGGGCACCGATGCCGTGCTCGCCGACAACGCGCGCTTCGACGGCAGCCAGCATCCGGGCCACATCTTCAACCTCGGCCACGGCGTGCAGCCCGACACCGACCCCGACGTGCTCACCGCCGTCGCCGCCCGCGTGCACGAGGCGACGCAACGATGAACGACCGCATCGGCGTGGTGCTGATGGCGTACGGCACGCCGCGCACACGCGCCGACATCGAGCCGTACTACACCGACATCCGCCGCGGCCGCCCGCCCACGCCCGAGCAGCTGGCCGACCTCACCGCCCGCTACGACGCGCTCGGCGGCACCAGCCCGCTCGCCACCCGCACCGAGGCCCAGCGCGCCGCGCTGCAGGCCGCGCTCGACGCGGCCGCCCCCGCCACCTACGAGGTGGTGCTCGGCCTGAAGCATGCCGAGCCGAAGATCGAGGCCGCCGTCGACGGGCTTGCCGCGCAGGGCGTCCGCCGCATCGTCGGGCTGGTGCTGGCACCGCACTGGTCGGCGTACTCCGTCGGCGAGTACCTCGATCGTGCACGCGCCGCCGCCGAGCCCCACGGCATCACCGTCGGCGGCGTCGAGAGCTGGGCCACCGAGCCGGCGTTCGTAGAGTTCGTCGCCGCCGACCTGCGCCGAACGCTCGCCACCATGCCGGAGAACACGAAGGTGCTGTTCACCGCCCACTCGCTGCCGCAGCGGATCATCGCCGCCGGCGACCCGTACCCGCACGAGCTGCGCGCCACCGCCGAGGCCGTCGCCGCCGCGGCCGGGCTGGGCCATTGGACCAGCTGGGCGATCGCGTGGCAGAGCGCCGGGCGCACCCCCGAGCCCTGGCTCGGCCCCGATGTGCTGCAGGTGATCGACGATCTCGCCGCCAGCGAGAACGACGCGGGCGCGGGGCGCGGCGTGGTGGTGAGCGCGGTGGGCTTCGTCGCCGACCACCTGGAGGTGCTGTACGACCTCGACATCGAAGCGGCGCGCCGGGCCGAGAGCCACGGGCTCGCCTTCGCCCGCACCGCGTGCGTCAACGACGACGCCACCGTGATGGCTGCGCTCGCCCAGCGCGTGATCCGGGCGACCCCGACATGAGCCCCGGCGATCGTCGAGTCGCCGTCATCGGCGGCGGCATCACCGGCCTCGCCGCCGCGCACGCGCTGCTGCACCCCGCCGGCGGCACCGGCACCCCACCGCAGGTGGTCGTGTTCGAGGCCGGCGGCACCGTGGGCGGCAAGCTGCGCACGTCGCCCTTCGCCGGCCACCCGGGCATCGACGAGGGGCCCGATGCGTTCCTCGCCCGCCTGCCCTGGGGCACCGCGCTCGCGAAGACGGTCGGGCTCGGCGACCAACTCGTCTCGCCGGAGGCCGGCAAGGCCGCGGTGTGGTGGAACGCCCTGCACCCGATCCCGGAAGGCCTGCTGCTGGGCATGCCCACCGACGTGATGGGGATGGCGCGCTCGAAGCTGCTGTCGTGGCCGGGCAAGCTGCGCGCCGCCACCGAGCCGCTGCGCCGGCGCACCTCGCTGGAACCCGATTCGCTGGGCGCGTTCGTGCGCGCCCGCTTCGGCAGCGAGATCCACCTGCGCCTGGTCGACCCGCTGGTCGGCAGCATCTACGCGGCCGACACCGACCACTTCAGCCTGGCGGCCGTGCCGCAGATCGCCGACCTCGCGGGCAAGGGCCGCAGCGTGCTGCTCACCGGCCGCAAGATGCCCAAGCCGGCACCCGACGCGGGCCCCGTGTTCTACGCCCCGCGCGATGGCATGGGCGCGCTCGCGCTGCGCACGGCGGACGCGGTCCGCGCCGCTGGCGGCGACGTGCGCACCTCCGAACTGGTGGCCGAGCTCGCCCGCGACGGCAGCGGTTGGCGCGTGAACGGTGAACGGTTCGATGCGGTCGTGCTCGCCTGCCCGGCCGCGGCCGGCGCGGCGCTGCTCGCCGCGACCGCACCCGAGGTGGCCCGCCCGCTCGCCGCGATCCCTGTGGCCGACGTCGCGATGGTGACGCTCGCGATCCGGGCGACGGAGTGGCCGCGCGGCCTCACGGGGATGAGCGGCTACCTCGTGCCCAAGCCGATGCAGCGCCTCGTCACCGCCGCGTCGTTCGGCTCGCAGAAGTGGTCGCACTGGGCGCTGCCCGACACCGTGGTGCTGCGCATCTCGCTCGGCCGCGACGGCCTGCCGGTGCTGCACCTCTCCGACGAGCAGCTGCTCGCGGCAGCAGTGGACGAAGTCGGCGGCCATCTCGGCCTCACCCTGCAGCCGCACGCCACGCGCGTCAGCCGCTGGCAGGGGGCGTTCCCCCAGTACCGGCCGCACCACGCCGCGCGGGTGGCGGAGGTCGAGGCTGCGCTGCCGGCGGGGGTGCAGCTGGCCGGAGCCAGCTACCACGGTGTCGGTGTGCCGACCTGCATCCGCTCCGCCCAGCGGGCCGCGGCGGCGACCCACGCCGCGTTGCACGCGGTGGCAGAATGACCCGCATGCGCTGTCGCACGGCCGCCCTCGCACTCGTCGCGATCGTCCTTGCCGGCTGCGGCGACGACAGTGGCGGCTCGTCGGCAGCGGCCACCAGCACCACGGCGCGGCCGAAGCCCACCACCACGGTGCGGGCCACCACCACGACGAGGCCGAAGCCCACCACGACGACCAGCACGTCCACCACGCTCGCACCCACCACCACGTCCACCACGCTCGCACCCACCACCGTGCCCGAGACGCTGCCGGTGCCGGAGGCGCCGCCCGAGCCGCGGGCGAAGGAAGCCGTCGTCGAACTGGGGCGCATCGAGCTGCCGTCGATCGGTGTCGACAAGCCGATGTTCGAGGGCGTCAGCCTCACCGTGCTCGACCACGGCCCCGGCCACTGGCCCGGCACGGCGATGCCCGGCCACGTGGGCAACGTCGTCATCGGCGGCCACCGCACCAGCCACGACAAGCCGTTCCGCCACATCGACGACCTGGCCCCCGGCGACGAGGTGGTGTTCACCACCTCCGAGGGCCGCTTCGTCTACACGGTCACCTCCACCGAGGTGGTGTACCCGGATGCGATCTGGATCATCGACCAGACCCAGGCGTACACGGCGACGCTGTTCGCCTGCCACCCGGTGGGCTCCACCAAGCAACGCCTGGTGGTGCACCTGGAGATGGTGCCGCCCACCTGACGCGGCCGTGGCCGGGCCCCATCTGCGGGGGCCCGGCCACGGGCTTGCGCTGCCGGCTCAGCGGGCGGGCCGGCGGCGACGTGTGATCACCAACAGCGCTCCGGCGGCCACCAGCCCGGCGGCGATCGCCAGGGTCGAGGTCGGGTTGCCACCGGTGGCGGGCAGGACGACGGGCCTGGCAATGGTGGTGGTGGTGGGCGACTCCTGGGCGACCTCACTGACCGGCACGCCGATCGTCGCCGACAGGTCGCACACCGTGCCCGGGTTCAGCGGCAGGCAGCTGAGGGCGCTGCCGGGCGTCTCCGGGGCGAGCACCGCACCGTCGGTGTAGGCACCGACCACCTTCGCCTGGTTGAGCACCGACATCCCGTTGGTCACCGTGCCGTCGACCTTCACCGTGATCGTGATCAGCGCCGTCCGGCCACCGGCGGGCAGCGGATCGTTCATCGTGCACACGACGAGCTGCGGACGGCCGGTCTCCGCCAGCGCGCAGACACCCGCGTCGTCGGCGACGCTCACCGACACCAGCGAGGCCTGGCTCGGCAACCGGTCGAGGATGACGACCGGGTCGAGCGTGAGGCCGCCGGTGTTGGTGGCCTGCATGGTGTAGACGATCTGGCCACCTGGGTTCACCGAGGTGGCCAGCGTCTGCTTGACGATGTCCACCGAGGCGTACCCGTTGGTAACCACGACGCTGACGGTCTCACCGAGGTTGCCGCTCAGCGTCAGCTGGTCGGGGGTGATGGAGGTGGTGCTGGCCGTACCGGCGTGGATCTCCTCCACCTTGTAGACCAGCCCGGCGGGGTCGAGCGTCGAGGGGAGCGTGATCATGGTGGGCACGCCCGCCTGCAGGTCGAACGTGAGCTGCTCGACGTAGGTGGCACCGACCAGGCGCGACACCCGGATGGTGTACGTCTCGCCCGTGGGCGGCTGGCCGATGAGCTCCTTGGTGAACACCACGTCACGCGTGCAGGCGCTGCCCGCAGCAGCCGCCGAGGCGATCTCGACACCCTGGAACTGCACCGACAACGGGGCGGTCGCGCTGGACACCAGCGTGGAGCCGCCGGCCGGCACCGTCGCACCGCCGCCGTTCCACGTCAGGTCGAGCGGGTTGCTCTCGGTGTTGGCGATCGTGAACCAGTACAGCGACGCCGCGCCGCTGGTGTCGACCGTGTTGCACACTGCCGTCGCACCGACGCTGGGGTCGCACGAGACGGTGACCAGCTGGTCGAAGTGGACGCCGTCCTGGGTGATCTCGATGGTGTTCGGCCCGTCGGGCAGGCCGGTGATCTCGACGACCACCTGGCCGGCGGCCGGGACGACGTAGGGGGTGCCCTGGACGAGGAAGGTGAGCGGCAGCTGGCCACCCACGTTCTTCAGCGTGATGATCGCGGTGCCGTCGTAGGCGGCGCAGGACTGTGCGACTTCGACGACGGGCTGGCCGGGACGATCACAGGCGACCGTGAACGTCTGCGTCTGCGGTGTGACGTTCGGGCTGACACCGGAGGTGACCAGCAGCGTGTAGGCGCCGTCGGCGACATCGGTGTAGGTCTTGGTGACCGTGGCACCCTTGTCGACGGTGAACGTCTGCGCCGGCATGCCGCTGAACGCCGGGATCGTGTAGCTGACGGCACCGGCGAAGGGGCTGGTGGCGGTGTTCGTGAACGTGAACACCACCGTGCCCGCGCCATCCGTGCAGCTCTGGCTGGTGGCCACGCCCGGCGTGCCGCCGCAGTTGGTGGGCTTGACGATGACGGGTGTGGAGCGCGTGTCGCCGGCGGGGTTGTTGTTGCCCCACTTGGCGATCGCGGTCGCCGTCAGCTTGATGCTGTTGGCGCCGGCCGGCCAGGCGAACGTGCCGGTGAACTGGTAGTTGTTCGCCGTGGTGTAGGCGCCGTGCACCGCCGCCGGGACGGTGCCCGTGCCGGACACGATCTGCAGCGTGACGGCGATGTCGGCGTTGCGGCGAGAGGCGGCCGTACCGTCGCCCGCCCACGCCGTGGACGTGAAGCTCACCGTCGCGGTGCAGTCCACCGAGGCGGTGATCTCCGGATGATGCGCACTCGCGGTGCCCGCGAACATCGGGATGACCGAGATCATCGCGATGATCAGGACACCGGTTGCGAGGATTCGACGCATTGGCGTCGTGACTGCCTTCAGAACCCGTGCCATGGCAACCTCCCGCTGATTCCCGCACGATCTCTCGTGGCAAGGCTCACTGTACGTGACCCGGCCCTGATCCATCAACACGTTGTGTGGTCAAGTTTCACTCTCGCGTGGCCACGATCGGCGCACACTCGACCACATCGTTGACGATTCCTTGACGATCGCCGCGACCGCCACGGTCGACCGCCAGCACGGGTGCAGCCAGTAGCGTCGACCGGCGATGCCGTCCCGCCTGCGACCTCCGTCCCGCCACTCGCTGCAGGCCGTGCTCGGCGGTCTGCTGGTCGCGGCCGCGCTGCCCCCGTGGGGCTTCTGGCCGCTCGCGTTCGTGGGCGTCGCCGTCTACGAATCGGCCGCCCAGCAGGCGCGCACCGGGCGCCAGCGGCTGGCCCGCGGCTGGCTGTTCGGCGCCGCCTGGCTGTTCCCCGGCATGTGCTGGATGTGGTTCCTCACCGCGCCCGGCTACCTGGTCGCGGCCTCGATGTTCGCCGGCTTCCACGCGGTCGCCGCCTGGGTGGCCCCGCGCGGTCCGTGGCGCGTGGTCGGCCGGCCGGCGGCACACACGCTTGCCGAAGCCTTGAGATTCTGCTTCCCCTTCGGCGGCGTACCGCTGGCCAGCCTCGCGATCGGCCAGGCGGCGGGCCCGTTCGCACCGATCGTCAGCGTCGGCGGGGCGCTGCTGCTCACCTGGTTCGTGTTCCAGGTCGGGTTCGCGCTGGCCGGGCCGTCGCCGGTGGTGCCCCAGCTGGCCCGCAAGCGGGGCATCACCGCCCGGGGCGAGTGGCACGGCGTGATCGCCTTCGCAGTGGCGATGGTCGTGTGGCTCGCCTTGCCGATGATGGCCGACAGCGACAGCGGCCACCACACGTGGGAGACGCTGCGCGTCGCGGCCGTGCAAGGCGGCGGACCGCAGGGCACCCACGCCACCGACACCTCTGCGGAGGACGTGCTGCAGCGCCACCTCGCGGCCACCGCCGCGATCGAGCCCGGCTCCGTCGACCTGGTGGTGTGGCCGGAGAACGTCATCGACGTCCTCCAGTTCGAGGGCAGCCGCGAGCTCGGGCTGGTGGCGGCCGAGGCGAAGCGCATCGGCGCCCCGTTCGCGGTCGGCATCACCGAGGACACTCCCGACGGCGACCACTTCATCAACGCCCAGGTGGTGGTCACGCCCGGCGGCGAGGTCATCAGCCGGTACGAGAAGGTTCGCCGCGTGCCCTTCGGCGAGTACATGCCGCTGCGCGGGCTGCTCCACGCGCTCGGCGCACCCACCGATCTGGTGCCCCGCGACGCGGTGGCCGGTACGGGGCCCGCCGTGCTCGAGCTGCCCAGCGGCGTGAAGCTGGCCACCGTCATCTCGTGGGAGGTGTTCTTCGGCGGGCGGGCCAACGAGGGCGTGGAGGCCGGCGGGCAGGCGATCCTCAACCCCACCAACGGCAGCAGCTACACGTGGACCGTGCTGCAGAGCCAGCAGGTCGCGTCGTCGCGCCTGCGGGCGATCGAACAGAACCGCTGGGTGGTGCAGGTCGCGCCCACCGGCTTCAGCG
>CAYZFZ010000043.1:0-8434 GCA_964477795.1 uncultured Bifidobacterium sp. | reverse complement strand
GCGCCCCCGACGGCGACGTCTACGACCGCACTGCGGTCAGCGAGCAGAAGGTCATCACGCGCACGATCGACCTGCACGCCGGCATCCGTACCTGGTACTCGCACACCGGCAACATCCCCTGGGTGATGCTGCCCGCCGTCGCCCTCTCCCTCGCCACCCACTTCGCCCGCCGGTCCCGCCGCCACCACCCCGACCTTTACGTAAAGGCTGTCGAGCCGGGACCTGGGGCTGTGAGTCCGGACCTTTGACGCAAAGACAGGGGCGGCCTGGGTCAGCCTGCCGGGGGTGGGATCGGGGTGGGGGGCGCCACCCCGCTGAGCACGTTGACCGCGTTGTGGGCGGCCAGGCGGGCCATCGCCGCGCGGGTTTCCTGCGTGGCGGAACCGAGGTGCGGGATGAGCACCGCGTTGTCGCACTCCAGCAGGCCGGGGTGCACGGCGGGCTCGTGTTCGAACACGTCGAGACCGGCACCGGCGATCTTGCCGCTGCGCAGCGCGTCCACCAGCGCGGCCTCGTCGACGATCGGGCCGCGGGCTGTGTTCACCAGGAACGCCGAGCGCTTCATCGCCTGCAGTTGGGCGGCGCCGATCAGGTGGTGCGTGGCCGGGCTGTAGGGGCAGTTGAGGCTGACCACGTCGCTGGTGGCGAGCAGTTCCTCCATGCTCATGAACTGGGCACCGAGCTCGGCCTCCACATCGGGCGCCACCGGCCGGCGATTGCTGTAGGCGATCGTCATGCCGAACGCCCTGGCCCGGCGGGCGAGCGCGCGGCCGATGTCGCCCATGCCGACGATGCCCAGCTGGCGGCCCTGGATGCCGGCGCCGAGCATGTAGAACATGCCCCACTGCCACGGCTGCTGACTGCGGATGACCCGCTCGCCCTCGCCCAGCCGGCGAGTGGCCGCCAGCACCAGCGCCATCGCGATGTCGGCGGTGGCCTCGGTGAGCACGCCAGGCGTGTTGGTGCACACCACGCCGCGGCGGGCACAGGCGGCGACGTCGAGGTTGTTGTAGCCGACCGCGACGTTGGCCACCACCTTCAGCTGCGGCCCGGCCGCGTCGAGGAACGCGTCGTCGACCTTCGTCGTCAGCAGTGTGAGCGCGGCCTCCGCGCCGGCGACGAGCGCGTGCACCTGCTCGACGGTGGGCACGTCGAGCGAGTCCCACGCCGCCACGTCGCCCGCCTCGTGCAGCAGCTCCATGCCGGCCTCGGGGATGCGGCCGGTGACCGCGATGCGCGGGCTCACGACGCGCGCTCGATCCAGCTGCGCAGGCCGGACAGGCCTTCGTGGATGTCGTCGACGGACAGGCCGGAGTAGGCGAAGCGGACGAAGTGATCCTGCTCGTCGGGCTGCGGGCGGCCGAAGTGCTTGCGGGTGCAGAACGACACGCCGGTGTTGTGCAGGGCGGCTGTTGCAAATGCACCAACCTCGTCGAAACCCATACGGGCCATCAGGTCGGTGACCTTGGGGAACAGGTAGAAGGTCGCCTCCGGCTTGGGGCACACGAGCCCGTCGATCTGGGCGAGCTCGCTCCACGCCGCGTCGCGGCGGCGCTGCAGTTCGTGAAGGATGGCCTGCGGGCCGTCGACCGGGCCGGTGATGCCGGCGACACCGGCGGCCTGTACGAAGTGGGTGGTGCAGCTCTCGTCGTTCGTGTTCAGCTTGGCGATGCTCTCCGCGACATGGACGGGGCCCACCGCCGCGCCGAGCCGCCAGCCCGTCATGGCGAACTTCTTGGAGAACGTGTAGAGGATGACGGTGCGCTCGGCCATGCCGGGCAGCGAGGCGATGGAGTGGCTGTCGCCCGAGTAGCGCATCTCGAAGTACGCCTCGTCGGCGAGCACCATCAGGTCGTGCTCGATGGCGATGTCGGCGATCGCCTGCATCTCTTCCGGGCTGCTCTCGCAGCCGAGCGGGTTCTGCAGGTTGTTGTAGATGATCGCGGCCACCCGCCCGGAGGCGGATGCGATCTGGTCGCGCAGGTGGTCGAGGTCGATGGCGAAGCCGGTGTCGGTCTGCACGTAGCGGTAGGCCAGGCTCTGGCCGCCGTAGTACTCGATCATGCTCTCGTAGATCGGATAGCCGGGGTTCGGGTACAGCACCCCCTCGCCCGGGTTCATCACGGTCTGGATGAATTTGCCGATGACCGGCTTGCCGCCGGGCTGCACGACGACGTTGGCGGCGGTGTAGTCCAGCCCGCGGCGGACGGCGACATCGGCGGCGAGCGCTTCACGCAGGGGCGCGATGCCGGCAGCCGCGCAGTAGCCCGTCTTGCCCTCGGCGATGGCGACGTTCATCGCCTCGGCGATGTTGGCCGGCGTGGGCAGGTTGATGTCGCCGAGGTGGAAGGGGTACACCCGGTTGCCCTTGGCCGCCCAGTCGGCGGCCGCGAGGGAGACCGCGAACGCTGTTTCGGTGCCGAGGTTGGTGAGCCGTGTTGCGAGCGCCATGGCGACAGAGAGTAGCCGCGATCAGAGCAGGCGCGTTCCACATCACGGACCAGGCCCGCATCGTGGAACAGAATCTCAGACGTCGACGAGGACGGTGACGGGGCCGTCGTTCTCCAGGGACACGAGCATCTCGGTGCGGAAGCGGCCGGTGGCGACGGTGGCACCGAGGTGGCGCAGGTGGTCGACCACGGCCTGGACGAGGGGCTCGGCGTGCTCGGGGCGGGCGGCCGCGATCCAGCTGGGGCGGCGGCCGCCGGACGTGTCGCCGTAGAGCGTGAACTGGCTCACCACCAGCAGCTCGCGGGTGGTGTCGGCCACGCTGCGGTTCATCACGCCCGCCTCGTCGTCCATCACCCGCAGGTGCCACAGCTTCTCGGCCAGCTTGCGCGCGCGGGCGGGCGAGTCGTCGTGCGTCACGCCCACCAGCACACACAGCCCGGGCCCGATCGCGCCGACGACCTCGCCGCCCACCGTCACGTTCGCTGACCTCACCCGTTGCACCACTGCTCGCATGGTGAGGCAGCGTACGGAACCGGCATCGGGAAGAATGTCCGCCATGATCGAGCTGGATGCCGGCGACGCGTGGATGACCGTCCACCCCGACGAGGGCGGTCGCATCGGCGCGCTGGAGGTGGGCGAGCAGGCGCTGCTCAACGACGACCCGTCGGCGGCCCCGTTCACCTGGGGCTGCTACCCGATGGTGCCCTGGGCCGGCCGCGTGCGCAACGGCCACTTCCGCTTCGACGGTCGCGACTACCAGCTGGCGATCAACATGCCGCCGCACGCGATCCACGGCACCGGCTTCGTCAGCCGGTGGGAAGTGCTCGACGCCGGGCGCGACTACTGCGAGCTGGCCACCGATCTGGAATGGGCGTTCGGCGGCCGGGCCACCCAGCACCTGCAGCTCGACGAGCACGGCCTGGCCGCCGTGCTGTCCGTCTTCGCCACGGCGCACACGATGCCCGCCGTGCTCGGCTGGCACCCCTGCTTCCGCAAGCCGCAGGCCGCCGAGCTGCAGTTCGCGCTGATGCACCCGCGCGACGAGCACTACATGACGCTCGCCGAGCTGGTGCCGCCCACGCCGCCACCGTGGGACGACTGCTTCGTCCAACCGCTGGCGCCGCTGCGGCTGCACTACCCGGCGCTTACCGTCACCATCGACAGCGACTGCGACCATTGGGTGGCCTACGACGAGCCGCACCACCTCACCTGCGTGGAGCCGCAGAGCGGCCCGCCCGACGCGTTCAACATCGGCGGCGCCACGCGGCTGGAACCGGGCGACCTGCTGCAACGTCACATGTCCATCCGCTGGGCGGCCCGCCGGCACTGAACATGGCAACATCTGACGCAATCCCTGCGACATCCCTTCGACAAAGTGAAAGGAAGGTCCGCAACCCGGCTCTGAGCAGCTGAGGAGAAGGACCACATGAGAGATGCTCGACGCGCGCACCGACGCCCAACTGGTGACGGCGTACACCGCCGGCGACCGTGGCGCGCTCGCGGGCATCTACGACCGCTACTCGGCCGGCCTGTACGACACGTCGGCGGCGATGCTGCGCGACCGCCACGAGGCTGCCGACGCGATGCAGGACGTGTTCCTGATCGCCGCCGAGCGCATGGGGCAGCTACGCGACCCGGACCGGCTGAAGCCGTGGCTCTACGCCATCCTGCGCAACGAGGTGTACCGGCGCACGAAGAAGCGCGGCCGCGCGCTGCCCACGGATTTCTCCGCGATGGGGGCCCCTGAGATGGCCGCCCCGATCGCCCCCGACGCGGACGGCGAAGGTCTCGCCGCCGAGGAGCTCGGTGAGCTGGTGCGCAGCGCTGCCTGCGGGCTGGACGAGCGCGACCAGCTGGTGCTGGAGCTGAGCACCCGCCAGGGCCTGCAGGGCGCCGACCTCGCCGCCGCGCTCGGCATCAGCGCCGAGCAGAGCTACACGCTGGTGCACCGCATGCGCGAGCGCGTGGAGCGCAGCCTCGGCGCGCTCGTCGTCGCCCGCGCCGGCCGCAAGGACTGCCCCGATCTCAACGATGTGCTGAAGGGGTGGGACGGCCAGTTCACGGTGCTCATCCGCAAGCGCGTCGCTCGCCACGTGGAGAACTGCGAGACCTGCGAGCGCACGCGCAAGAAGGCTGCGCCCCTCGCGCTGCTGGCCGCGGCGCCCGCGTTCGCTGCCCCGCCCGACCTGCGCGACGCGATCCTCGCCCGCGCGGGCACACCCGGCGCCGCCCCGCCGCACGCCTACACGTTCGACGCAGAGGGCGGTTTCCCGCGCATGCTGCGCGCCATGCGGTGGCCTGTCGCCGCGGTCGCCGCCACTGTCGCCGTGCTGCTGACGGTGGGCGGTGGCGTGCTGCTGGCCAGCACCACCGGCGACGACGGTTCCGGCGCGCCCGGCGCATCCATCGTGTCCACCGCCACCGACACCGCGGCCGGAACCTCGACGATCGCCACGACCGCCACGCCCACCACGGAGGCGGCCGCGTCGACGAGCGACGCGTCCACGACCGTGGTGCCGACGAGCGTGGCCACCACGACCGCCGCGCCCACCACGGCCGCGCCCACCACGTCACCGGCCACCACCGCGCCGGTCACCACTGCGCCGGCCACGACGGCTCCACGCACCACCACCCCGCGCACCACGGTCGCCGCCACCACGATCCCGGCGACGGTGGCGCCCACCACACCGCCCACCGCGCCGCCAGCGCCGGGCGCGGTCGTGCTGTCGAACGCCACCATCGACCTCGGCGCCACCACCGGTTCGGTGTCGTTCGAGGTGCGCAACCCCGGCGGCCAGCCGATCGGCTGGGCACTCGCCGGCAACGCGGGCGAGTTCACGATCAGCCAGCTCGGCGGCACGGTGGGACCGGGCGGGGCCACCACCGTCACCGTCGCGCTCGACCGCAGCGGCCGGCCCGAGGGCGACCTGCAGCGCTCGGTCACCGTCACCGGCGACCCCGGCGGCCCGCAGCTGATGGTGCTGCGAGCACGCGTGGAGCACGCGCCCTCGGTGAAGATCTCGGTCGGGCCCAGCGGCACGAACCTCCCCGCCTGCCAGCTGTCGACGTTCGTGAGTGCCTCCTACAGCGACGAGTCCGCCATCGCCTCGATGACGCTGCGCTGGGACGGCCCCGTCTCCGGCTCCATGCAGATGGGCGTGCGCACGGCCGGCACGGCGGTCGGCAACCTGTTCGCCGCCTCCACCAACGCGCCGCCGATCGGCAGCTACACCTACACGGTGATCATCACCGACGTCCGCGGCAACACGGGCACGGCCGGCGGCTCGTTCTCGACCCAGATCTGCTGAGGATTTCGACAATCCACGGCCATCCGTCACATCGTTGCACTCGCGTGACAGCTACCGGCCGGTAACCATGCGCCGATAACCTGGCTACCCATGTCTGCAGTACCCCAGGGCGGGGCCACCGGGCTCGAACCCGATGCGCCGCTCACGATCGCCTACCTCACCTACCGTGGCAAGCCACACGTGGGTGGCCAGGGCGTCTACACCCGCCACCTCACCAAGGCACTGGTCGATCTCGGCCACACCGTGGAGGTGTTCAGCGGCCAGCCCTACCCGGTGCTCGACGAGCGGGTCACCCTGCACAAGCTGCCCAGCCTGGATCTGTGGAACGACTACTACCCCGGCCGCCTGCCCGGCTACTGGGAGATCAAGTCGAAGGGCGATCTGGCCGAGGCGCTCAGCCACCTGAAGGGCACCTTCGGCGAGCCGCTCGGCTTCAGCGTGCGCGTGCTGGAGGTGCTGAAGCGGCGCCGCACCGAGTTCGACCTGGTGCACGACAACCAGTGCCTCGGCTACGGGGTGCTCGCGATCGAGAAGATGATGCCCACCATCGTCACGCTCCACCACCCCATCACCCGCGACCGCGCGCTGGAGATGGCGCACACGCCCAACCGTCGCAAGCGGCGCAGCATCGGCCGCTGGTACAACTTCGTGAAGATGCAGGGCCGCGTCGCCAGCCGCATGCCGCGCGTGGTGGTCGTCAGCGAGAACAGCATCAAGGACATCCACAGCGACATGAAGGTCAGCCTGGATCGCATGCAGCTGGTGCCCGTGGGCGTGGATCCCGAGCTGTTCACCCCGCTGCCCCACATCGCCCGCCAGCCCGGCCGGCTCATCACCACCGCCTCGGCCGATGTCGCGTTGAAGGGGCTCTCGTACCTGCTCGAGGCGATGGCCAAGCTGCGCACCGAGCGCGACGACATCCGCCTCACCATCATCGGCAAGCCCCGCGAGGGCGCGAGCAACGACCTCATCGACAAGCTCGGCCTGCGCCCGCACATCGACTTCGTCTCCGGCGTCTCCGACGAGCGCATCGTCGAGCTCTACGCCGAGGCCGAGCTGGCCGTCGTGCCCAGCCTGTACGAAGGGTTCAGCCTGCCCGCGATCGAGGCCATGGCCACCGGCATCTGCGTGGTCGCCACCGACGGCGGCGCGCTGCCCGAGGTGACCGGGCGCGACGGCGAGACCGTGCTGCAGTGCAGGGCCGGCGACGTGGAGGCGCTCGCCACCGCCATCCGCCGCGGCCTCGACGATGCCGAGCTGCGCGAGCGCGTCGGCCTCGCCGGGCGCGCCCGCGTGATCGACCGCTGGACCTGGAAGCACTGCGCCCAGCTCACGGTCGATCAGTACCGCCAGGTGCTGGCCATGCCGGCCAACGTGGAGAAGCTGCGCAAGAACGGCCGGCTGCGCCGCAAGGGTACGAGCTGACGTGCTCACCATCCGGTTCGACCGCTTGGGCCTGCAGCCTGGCGACCTCGTCCTCGACGCGGGTGCCGGCTTCGGCCGCCACGCGTTCGAGGTGGCGCGCCGCGGTGCGAACGTGGTCGCGCTCGACTACATGGCCGACGAGGTGGTCACCACCCGCGGCACGTTCGGGGCGATGGTGGAGGCCGGCGAGATCAGTGAGGATCGCTACGTCGGCGCGCTGCAGGGCGATGCCACCCGGCTGCCGTTCGCATCCGGCTCGTTCGACCGGGTGATCACCAGCGAGGTGCTCGAGCACATCCAGGACGACGTCGCCGCGATCAGCGAGCTGGTGCGCGTGCTGCGCCCGGGCGGCACGTTCGCCGCCACGGTGCCCACGTGGTACCCGGAGAAGATCAACTGGCTGCTCAGCGACGAGTACCACGCGCCGAAGTCGGTGGGCGGGCATGTGCGCATCTACTCGGCCACCGAGCTGAAGGCGAAGTTGCGCACCGCCGGTCTGGAGGTGCTGGGCAGCCACCACGCCCACGCGCTGCACTCGCCGTACTGGTGGCTCAAGTGCGCGGTGGGCCCGCGCGACAACGACCATCCGCTGGTGTCGCGCTACCGCCGCCTGCTGGAGTGGGAGATCACCGACCAGCCGCGGTCGATGGCGGTGCTCGAGCGCGGGCTGGCGCCGGTGATGGGCAAGAGCTTCATCGTGTACGGGCGCAAGTCATGAGCCGCATCCCCGAGATCCAGGGCGTGATCAGCGCCGACGAGATCGTGCAGACGGCCGAGTCGATCGCCGCGCTGCAGCTCGACACGGGCATGATCCCGTGGTTCCCCGGTGGTCATTGCGACCCGTGGAACCATGTCGAGACCGCGATGGCGCTCGACGTTGCCGGCCTGCACGCGGCTGCAGAGCGCGCCTACGAGTGGCTGGTCGACATCCAGCTCGACGACGGCAGCTGGTGGAACTACTACCTGCCCGACGGCAGCGTGGAGGAAGCCAAGCTCGACACCAACGTGTGCGCCTACATCGCCACCGGCGTGTGGCACCACTGGCTGTGCACGTGGGACAGGGGCTTCGTGGACAACCTGTGGCCCACGGTGCGCCGCAGCCTCGACTGGGTGCTGTCGATGCGCCGCCCCGACGGCACGGTGCTGTGGGCGTGCACCGCCGACGACCGCCCGTGGGACTACGCCCTGCTCACGGGCTCGAGCAGTATCGCCCACGCCTTGGGCTGCGGCGCGCACCTGGCCGACATGGT
>CAYZFZ010000042.1:0-20355 GCA_964477795.1 uncultured Bifidobacterium sp. | reverse complement strand
CGGCTGCCAACCGAGTGCGTCGCGCACGTGCTCGATGTCGAACCACAGCGACTTGGAGTACATCAGCCAGTGGTACGGCGCGAACGGGGCGAGGTGCATGCCGGCGGCGGCCTTCATCCCGAAGGCAGCGGGGCCGGCCGGCAACGAACGCACCTTCGAGCCGGTGGCAGCGTGGGCGCACAAGGATTCGAGCGTCTCGCGCATGGTGCCGAAGCGGTCGGTGCCGGCGTTGAACACCTCCGGGCCGGCCTTCGCGCCGGCGAGCACGCACACGTCGGCGAGGTCGTCGGCGTGCACGAACTGGTAGCGGTTGGAGCCGTCGCCCAGCACGAAGATGTCGGCGCCGTCGGCCACCCACTCGAACAGGATGCCGAAGATGCCCAGGCGGCCGTGTCCGAGGATCGTGCGCGGCCGCACGATGGACACGTCGAGCCCGTTGCGGATCGCGTCGAGGCAGGCCCACTCGGCAGCCAGCTTGGCGTGGCCGTACGCCTCCACCGGGGAGGGCACCGTCGTGGGGAGCACCGGGTTGCTGCGCGGCACGCCGAACACGGCGCTCGACGACGTGTGCACCACCTTGCCCACGCCCGCCCGCCGGCACTCGGCCAGCAGCAGCGCGGTGCCGTCGACGTTGACCGTGCGCAGCAGCTCCTCGTCCTTGGCCAGCGGCACCTGGGCGACGTTGTTGAACACCACGTCGACCCCGTCCACCGCCTCGGCGACCACGTTCGGGTCGCGGATGTCGCCCTGCACGAGCTGCACCTGTGCCGGCCGGTCGTCGACGTCGTTGAGATCCAGCACGCGCACGGTGTGGCCGGCGGCGACGAGGCGGTGGACGAGCAGCGAGCCGAAGTAGCCGCTGCCGCCGGTGACGAGCGAGACGGTCACAGCTCCAGCCCCTGCTCGCGGCACCAGCGGATGCTGCGGCGCATGCCCTCGTAGAGCTCCACCTGCGGCACGTAGCCCAGCTCGGCGGTGGAGCGGCTGATGTCGACGGCGATCGTGTGGCCCATCTCGCCCAGCACGTGCAGCTGCTGCTGGTACAGGCCCACGCCCTGCAGCACCCGGTCGCCCAGCTCCGCGATGCGGGCAGCGAGGGTGGGCATGTGGGTGGCGGGCGGCTGCACCGAGAGACCCTCGTCGACGAGTGCCCGCCCGACCGTCTCGACGATCTCCTCGACGGTGTAGGCGCGGGCGTCGGCGATCCAGTAGCCCTTGCCCTTCGCGGCCGGCGTGAGCTCGGCGCACACGATGCCGTCGACCAGGTTGTCCACGTACACCATGGAGCGGCGCTGGTCGCCCTTGCCGATGACGGGGAACTTGCCCTTGCGGATCATGCGGAAGAAGGTGGTCTGCCGCGGCGGCTGGAACGGCCCGTAGAACCACGGTGGGCGCACGATCGTCGCATCCAGCCCGGCGGCGACGGCCTCGTTGACGGCCATCTCGGCCTGCATCTTCGACTTCCCGTAGCCGAGGTACGGGTGGAACGGCTCGTCGTGGCGGAACGTGTCGTTCGGGTCCGGGTTGGTGCCGAAGGGGCTGTTCGACGACACGTGCACGAACCGGCGCACACCCGCGTCGCCCGCTGCCTGCGCGAGGTGGCGGGTGCCGTTCGTGTTGACCTCGTAGAAGCGGCGCACCGAGCTGGGATGGATGACACCGGCGGTGTGCACGACGTCGGCATCGGCGCCCACCCCGTGGAGCAGGCGGGCCGCGGTGTCGGCGCGCGACACGTCGCCGATCACGATCTCCACGCCCTCGCGGGCGCCCACGAACTCGCGTAGCTCGGCGGCCTCGGCGGTGCTGTGGGCCAGCAGGCGCAGGCGGCGGCGGGCAGAATCGGCGAGCAAGCGATCGGTGAGCGCCCGGCCCAGCCAGCCGGCGGCGCCGGTGACCACCGTCGTGTGCGGGGTGGCCCACCGCTCGACGGGGGGCGGGCCCTGTGTGGACGGCGTTGCTCGCGGTTCGGGTTGCGGTTCAGGCACGGCGACCTCCAGAGGCGACGAAGCGGCGGGCATTGCGGATGGCGAACGTCATCACGGAGGCCTGCGGGTTGACGCCCGGTGCCGTGGGCAGCAGCGAGGCGTCGTTGACGTAGACGTTGGAGCAGCCGTGGACGAGACCGAATGAGTTGGCGCCGGTGCGGCCCTCCAGCTCACCCATCGGCACGGTGCTGCACAGGTGCACGGTCATCACGCTGGCCTTCGGGGCCGCGAACCGGGCCTGCATGGGGGCCAGGTCGCGGCGGTTCTTCACCGACGGAGCGCCCTTGAACGACGGGAACACCTCCAGCGCGCCGGCCTCCAGCATCAGCAGCGCGAGGCGGCCGAGGCCACTGCGCAGCAGCTCGCGGTCGCGGCGGGTGAGCCCGTAGGTGACGATCGGGTCCTTCAGGTGCGGGAACGAGCGCACCCGGCCGAGACCCTCGCTCGTGATCGCCGCGTAGTACACGCTGATGTTGCGCCACTGGGTGACGGCCTGGCGGAACGACGGCCACTCGTCGAGCAGGCTGAGCGCGACGAGCCCGGGGTTGCTGGCCGACCCGCCGAACGACAGGTGCGGTGCGAACTCCTTCACCTGGTGCACCGGTACGTCGTCGGGCACGTTCAGCTCGTCGGCGAAGCGGGCGGCCAGTTTCACCGTTGGGTGCACGGCGAGCGTGCGACCGATGTGGCCGCGGATGCCCGAGCGCTGCAGCAGCGCCGGCGACTGGATGGCGCCGCCGCACACGAACACGTGGCGGAACGTGATCGTGCCGGGCGTGCCGTCGCGCAGCGTCGTCTCGGCGGCCGTCGCCCTGCCGTTGCCGGCGACGAGGCGATCCACGCGGCAGCCGACGGCCAGCCGGGCGCCGGCGGTGACGGCCCGCGGCAGGTAGGTGCGCGTCATCGACTGCCGCTCGCCGGCAGCGGGGCCGCCGGCGTGTGCAGCGGACGCGGCCGCGGGTGGGGCGGCCGGGTAGGTCATCCAGCGGGGGATCTCACCGTTGCGCCAGCCGAGCGCATCCGCTCCGCGGCGCAGCACCTCGCTGGGCTCGGTGTACGCACCGGGCACCGGGCCGACGTGGATGTCGCGCTCCACCTCGTCGGCGATCGCGAGCACCTCGTCGGGGTCGAAGTCGGCGATGCGGAACGTGTCGCGCCAGCGCTGCAGCACGTCGCCCGGCGGGCGCCAGTACAGGCCGCTGTTCACCTCGGTGCCGCCACCGGCGCAGCGGCCCTCGGTGTACGCGATCGACGGCAGCCCGATGGCGACGGTGACGCCGCCGGCGCGGTACTGCCGGTCCATCTGCTCGAGCGAGAACGGCACCACCTCGCCCTGCTCCACCCAGTCGCCCTCCTCCACGATCAACACGTCGAGGCCGGCCTCGGCGAGCACGGTGGCCGTGGTGGCACCACCGGCACCGCTGCCGATGATCAGCACGTCGGCGTCCATGGCGGCGATGGCCGGCTGGGCAAGGGGTGTGGTGGCGCTCATGCGGCCGCCCCGGTGGGCGTGGTGGCGGGCCAGTGCTCCCACACGTAGGCGAAGCCGAGCGAGCGCACCAGGCGCGGGTACTCCGAGACGAGGGGCAGTGGCAGCTGCATCACGACCCGGGCGGCGCCCCAGCCGCCGGGCAGCGCGAGCAGGGCGCGGAACACGAACCCCAGCAGCAGCACCCCGAAGCGGGTGAAGCTGGGCAGATGGTCGATGCGGCGGGCGACGAAGGCGACCACCTCGCGGCGGCGAGCGGGCGCCAGATCCGGCAGGTCGGCGGCGAGCAGGCGCTCGGCGAACGAACCGACGACGGGGAGAGCGGGCACCTGGCGCATGAGCAGGTGGAATCGTAGCTGTGGAGTTGCGCCGGCGGCGGGGTCCGTGCGGTGGGGAGCCCGTCGCCCCGGGTGGTGGGCAGGTAGCATCGCCGCCCGTGCGTTGTGTCGTCGTCGTGCCCACCTTCAACGAGAAGGAGAACATCGGCGACCTGTTGCGCACCCTCCGCACGGTGCTGCCGGAGGCCGACGTGATGGTGATCGACGACCTCAGCCCCGACGGCACCGGCGCCCTCGCGGAAGCCGTGGCGGCTGAGCTGGGCCGGATCACCGTCGTGCACCGGCAGGGCAAGCCGGGCCTCGGCGCCGCCTACCGCCACGGGTTCTCGCTCGCGTTCGATGCCGGCTACGAGGCGATCGTCTCGATGGACAGCGACTTCTCCCACGACCCGGCGGTCATCCCGACGATGCTGGAGCTGCTGGAGGGCGGTGCCGACGTCGTCATCGGCAGCCGCTACGTGGCCGGCGGCGGCACCCAGGACTGGCCGTTGCGCCGCCGCCTGCTGTCGCGCTGGGGCAACCGCTACACCGGCCTGCTGCTGGGTGCGAAGGTGCGCGACTGCACCGCCGGGTTCCGCGCCTACCGGGCGGAGACGCTGCAGTCGATCGACCCCGGCAGCACTGCCGCCGAAGGGTACGCGTTCCTCACCGAGCTCACCCGCCGGCTGGCCCGCAGCGGGGCGCGCATCGTGGAAACCCCGATCCTGTTCAAGGACCGCGAGAAGGGCACCAGCAAGATGTCGGGCCGGATCATCGTCGAGTCGATGCTGCTGGTCACCCGCTGGGGCATCACCGACCGCGCCCGTGCCCTGCGCCGGCGGATCACCGGGAAATGAGCCCGCGCGCGCTCGCCTGGTCGGTGCGAGCGGCACTCGCGCTCCCGTTCGTGGTGGCGCTGGTCGCACTCGCCGGCAGGCACTGGTCGCCGGTGCTCGACCTGGCGATGACGGAGCTGCGCGTGCGCGACGTGTTCGGCGCGCACACCCCGCTGATCGGTCTGCCGGGTCGGATCGGCACGTTTCCCAAGCAGGGCAGCCACCCGGGCCCGCTGAGCTTCTACCTGCTGGCGCCGGTGTACCGGCTGCTGGGCAGCACCGCGTACGGGATGCTCGTGGCGACGGCCGTCATCAACGTGGGCGCCGCGTGGACTTCGATCTGGATCGCCCGCCGGCGTGGCGGCCGGCGGCTGGTGCTCGGCGTGGGTGCGCTGCTGATGGTGCTGATGGCCTGGCTGGGGGCGAGCGTGCTCACCCAGCCGTGGAACCCGTACCTGCCGCTGGTCAGCTTCGTGGTCGTGATGCTGGCCGCTTGGGGCGTGCTGAGCGGCGACCATCTGCTGCTCGTCCCGCTGGTGGCCGCCTCCACACTGTGCGCCCAGACGCACGTGCCGTACCTCTCGCTGTGCGTCGCGCTGTGCGCGCTCGCGTTCGGTGCCGTCGCGCTGCGCTGGTGGCGGGCACGTGCCGTCGACCGTGGCGTCGATCGTGCCGAGGCCAGGTCGGTGGCCATCGCCGTGGCCGTCGGCGCCGTGCTGTGGCTGCCCGTCTTCGTCGACCAGTTCCGCCACGACCCTGGCAACATCACGATGCTGCGCCGCCACTTCCTCTCGCCGCCCGAGCCGCCCGTCGGGCTCGGCACCGGCGTGAAGGCCGTGCTCGCCCACTTCGACGTGGTGCACATCCTCACCGCGTCGATCACCCGCGGCGACGCCGTGATCGCAAACCTCGACGATCTCGCCGGCGGCCGCTGGGCGATCGGTGCGGTCGTGCTGCTCGTATGGCTGGCCGCTGCGGTGGTGTCGTGGCGCCTGCCCGATCGGCGCATCGTGCGGCTGCACCTGGTCGTGGCGGTCGGCACCGCGGTCGCCTTCCTGTCCAGCGCCCGCATCTTCGGCAAGGTCTGGTACTACCTCACCCTGTGGTCGTGGTCGATCGCGCTGCTGGCGGTGGCGGCGAGCATCTGGACGGCCGTCGCCTGGTGGGAGGGTCGCGGCGAGCACCGGCTGCCGGTCGCCCGCGCCGCCGTCGCGCTGACGCTGCTGGCCGGTGCCGCGTTCGTGTACGACGCCGCCCGGGTGGAGCCACCGGAGTACCACCTCTCGCGGGGCCTGAGCGCGATCATCGGCCCCACCGCCGATGCGCTGCGCGACGGGGTGGGCGCCGCCGACGGCACCGACGGGGTGTACGCCGTGATCTGGGACGACGCCTACTACTTCGGCTCGCAGGGGTACGGCCTGATCAGCGAGCTGGAGCGGCGTGGCTTCACCGCTCGCGCCTACGACACGTTCCGGGTGCCCGTCACCCCGCAGCGGATCACCGACCCGGCGCACGCGACGGCGGAGGTGGCGCTGGTGACCGGCGTGAACATCGCCGACTGGCGCACCCGGCCCGGCGTGGTGGAGGTGGCCGACTACGAACCGCGCTCGGCCGACGAGCTGGCCGAGTTCCAACGCTTGCGCGAGGAGTCGATCGCGGCGCTGCAGGCCGCCGGCCTGGACGACACGGCCGCGCTGGTGGACAGCAACCTGATGGGCGCCAGCCTCGACCCGAACCTGCCCTCAGGAGTGGAGGCCAAGCTGGTACGGATGCTGGTCCTGGGCGAGGAGACGGCCGTGTTCATCGCGCCGCCCGGGTCGCAGTGACGTGGGCGTCGCGATGATGGGGACGTCGCAATGATGGCGTGGGTGCGCCGGCGGCTGACACCGTCGGTCGGGTTGTTGCTGCTCACCCTGCTGCCGCTGGTCACGGCGATGTGGCACGCGTGGCGTGCCGGCTGGGTGCCGATCGGCGACCATGGCCTGATCGAGCTGCGCGCCGCCGACGTGCTCACCGGCAACCACCCGTGGCTGGGCACCTGGACGTCCGCCTCGCTCTCCGCCGGCGTCGACTTCAACAACCCGGGTCCGCTGCTGTTCGACCTGCTGGCACCGACCATCAAGCTGTTCGGTGGCAGCGCCGGTGCGGTGATCGGGGTCGCCGTCATCAACGGCGGCGCCTGCGCCATCGCGCTCCACCAGGGCCGGCGGCTGGCCGGCCTGCGCGGCGAGGTGCTGATGGCGGGTGCCTGCCTGTCGCTGGGCTGGTCGATGGGCAGCGAGATGCTGATCGACCCGTGGCAGCCGCACGTGCTGCTGCTGCCGTTCCTCGCCTTCCTCGCCTGCGCGGCGGCGAGCGCGATCGGCGAGGTGCGCTCCGTGCCGTGGATGGTGGCGCTGGCCAGCCTGCTGGTGCAGTCGCACCTCAGCTTCACCTACGTGGTGGCGATCGTCGGGGCAGCGTCACTGGTGCTGTGCGCGCGCAGCGTGCGTCTCATCGGCCGTGCGGACGCGGCGCGCGGCGAGGCGCCCGCCCTCGAGTGGCGGCGACCGGCGATCGTGGCGGCGGTGGTGGCGGTCGTGTGCTGGGTGCAGCCGCTGTACGAGCAGTTCTTCGGGCCGGGGGAGGGCAACCTCAGCCGCCTGGCCGGTGCTAGCGGCTCGTCGTCGGACATGATCGGCGCCGGCCTCGGCACCCGCCTCGTCGCCCACATCGTGGCGATCCCGCCGTGGTTCCTGCGCCCGTCGTTCCAGGACTCGATCCCGATCACGTCGCGCTCGGAGGACGGGCTGGTGCACGTGGCCGCCTGGCCTCCGCTTGCGCTGTCCGCCGTCGCGCTGGCGGTCGTGCTCGCGGGCGCGCTGGTGCTGGTGCACCGGCTACGACGGGTGGGCGACCGGGCGCTTGCCCACCTCGTCGTCATCGTGGTCGTCGGTGTGCTGGGTGCGCTGGCCACGATGCTGGTGCTGCCGCTCGGCCCCCTGGGGCTGGCCCCGCACCAGATGCGCTGGCTGTGGCCGCTCAGCGTGCTGCTCTGGTGGGGTCTGGCAGGTGCCGCCTGGCGGCTCGCTCCTGCGGCCTGGGGCCTGCACCGGTATCGCCGGGCGATCGCCTGGGGCGCGCTCGGCCTCCTGGCCGCGATCAACCTGCCCGCTCACCTCACCGACGGCGGGCCGGCCACGTTCCGCCAGTACCGGCCGGTGCTGTCGTCGATGATCGACCAGCTGGAGCACGTCCACCTCGACGCGCCCGCCCAGTTCGACACCAGCAACCTCCGCTTCGCCGAGCCGTTCAGTGGCACCGTGCTGCTCACCCTGCTGGACAACGACCAGCCGGTGACGGTGGTGGACGAGGGATTCGTCCGCCAGCTCGGCGAGGGCCGCCGGGCGTCGGGCAACGAGCGGTGGATGGTGAGGGTGCTCGAGCGTGACGACGCGCTGGCCGTCGACCCCGACGACCCGTCGGTGCTGGCCTACGCCGACGGGCTCAGCGACGCCGAGCGCGACGAGCTGCAGGCGCTGTCGGTGACCGGCGACGACCCCCAGCGCCAGGCCGACCTGGAAGCGCAGCGCTGGTCAGTGGTGGTCGCGATCGTGCTGGTGCCGATCAGCTGAGCGACGCGGGGGTCATCGCTAGCCGCAGGTCATCGGCGCCACCATCGGCGACGGCCATCGGCGGCGGCCATCGGTGGCTGCCATCCGCTTTGGCACCTGTTGCTTCCCATGGGCGGTGGAAGGTGCCGCACCCGTCATGGTTGGCCACCCATGGGAAGCAGAGAGTGCCAGAAGGCCGGCACCAGACTTGGGCGGCGGGGGAGGAGTCAGCCGGCGCGGCGGTGGCGGGCGAGTGCGCGGCGGATGCGGAACAGCTCGGCGGTGGAGCGCACCGACGCCGTGAGCGACAGCTTCGAGCCGGGCACGTCGTGCCATTCCTGCAGCGGCACCTCCAGGAAGCGGCTGGTGCCCCCGTGCTGGTGGGCGAGGCGGCCGAGCAGCTCCACGTCGAACGCCCAGCGGCTGTTGAACGAGTCGGCGAGCGCCCGCTCCAGCGCGGGCCCGGCGCGGAACACCTTCGCCCCGCACTGGGTGTCGTACACCTGGAAGCCGAGCACGATGCTGCTCAGCGTGCCGAACACCCGGCCCGTGTAGTGCCGCGGCAGCGAGCGCTCGATCTGGTGGCCGAGCAGGCCGACACGCGAGCCGATGACCACATCGTGCTCGTCGCCGCAGGCGTCGATGAGCCGGGCGATCTCGGTGGCGGGCGCAGCGAAGTCGGCATCGCTGAAGCCGACGACCTCGTACCCCTCCCCGACAGCCCACTGCAGGCCGCGGCGCACGGCCTCGCCCTTGCCGCGGTTGCGCGGTTGAGCGACGACGTGCACGCGTGGGTCGGCCGCGGCCGCGCCGGCAAGGAGGGCGGCCGTGCCGTCGGTGGACCCGTCGTCGACGGCCACCACATGGCACCCGGCGACGTCGGCCAGGCAGGTGAGCGCGGCCGGGTCGAGTCGGCCGGCCTCGTTGTAGCAGGGGACGACGATCGCCACCCTGGTGGCGGCAGTCATCCCTGCGGCTCGCTGCGGCACACGACCCACACGCTGAGCCCGGGGAGGGGCAGCCGGTGGCGGGCAGCGGCCAGGCCGAGGCGGGCATCGGTGTCGAGCACGCCGTTCACCACGCGGGTGAGTGCCGGCCCGTGGGCCCATCCGGACTGCACCTCGGTGGGTGCTTCCTTGGGCGGCCGCACCTTCTCCACCAGGCGCTGGGCGGCGCGCGGCGGCAGCAGGGAGAGGAACAGTGAGCCCTCCTGCACGACCGTGAACGAGGGCGCCAGCAGGGCGCGCAGGCTTGCGTGGCTGTGCCGGCGATGGTGACCCAGCGCCTGGTCGTGGCTGGTGAACAACCACTGGTGGGCGGGCACGCTGGCGACGAGCAGCCCACCGGGTTCCAGCGCGGGGACCAGCGAGGTGCGCACGAACTCGGCGTCGTGCTCGATGTGCTCCAGCACGTCGAGCGCGAGCACCAGCGGGAAGCGCCGGACGGGCGCGGCAGCGGTGCGGTGCAGGCGCGGGTCGATCGTCTCGGCCAGGTCGGCGGCGGTGTAGTGGGCGTCCCAGCACGTGATCTCGGCGCCGGCGGGCAGGTCGGCGAGCAACTGGTTGGCGAACCAGCTGTCGCCCGAGCCCACGTCGAGCACGGCCGCAGGCATCGGCCGGCAGTGGGCCGCGATCAGCCGGCGGAAGAACCGCGCCCGGCTGACTTCCCACGGGTGCCGGGTGCTGCTCTCGGGTCGTTCACGCAGATCCACGGGCGCCCAAGCTACTGCCACCGCCCCGCCGGGACTGCAGGAACTCGCACACCGGCGTGCCCCGGCCCTCGCCGTCGAGCAGCGTGAGGTTGTCCGTGGCGGCCGCCTCCGCCAGCGAGGGAGCGGCGAACGTCGACAGTGCCGGATGACCGTCGACGGCGACCTCCAGCGTGCCGGTCACCGGGTCGGAGATGATCTCGACCAGCGCCTGCCCGTCCTCCACCGGCTGCGGCTCGCTGGTGAGCGGCTCACCGCCGGCAGGCGCCCAGACGATCACGAACGTGCCTGCCCCGCCGGCGACATCGGTGCCGAGCTCGATGCGCAGCTCGCCCTCCGGTGCGCTCACCACTACCGGGTTGCCGGCGGCCGGCTGGGCGATGCCACGAAGGCGGCGCACGCCGATTGCTCGTTCCAGCACCGCCCAGTGGCCCTGCTCGGCGATGTACAGCCCGTCGCAGTCGCCGTCGATGGCGACGACCCCGTCGCGGGGCACCGGGGCGGCGCGGTCGAGATCGATCACCGATGGCGCCTCGCCGCCGAACAGGGCGTCGTCGAGCCGGTAGCGCAGCTCGGTGAAGCCCGGCTCCTTGAGGTTCTGCACCCAGGTGGCCAGTGCCACGTTCACCCACGCCCCCCACACCACCAGCGCGACGGCCAGCGCGCGAGCGGCTCGGCCGGCGCGGCCAGCGGGCAGCGTGACGGTGGCGACCGCCGCTGCCGCGGGCACCACCAGTGCGGGCAGCATGTCGACCAGGTAGCGGTTGGCGACGAAGCCGATGAGGAAGCTGGGCAGCGCCGCAGCGAGCGCGCCGGCGAGCAGCGCCGCCATCGGCCACGACCGCCGGCGGGCGATGACCCACACACCCACCGCAGCGAGCACGCACAGCAGCGTCGCCGAAGCGGTGAGCGACGACGCGGGTGTGTTGCCCTCCACCGGGTACGAGCCGTATTCGGTGGCCAGCGGCCCGAAGCGCACGAACGGCAGCAGCCGCTCGAAGCGCAGCGCATCGGGCCGCAGGTACTGGACGAGCGTGGTGGGCAGGAAGCGGGGGCTGAAGAAGCTGCCGCCGTTGCGGGCGAACCAGGCTGCCCGCGCCGGGTTCTGCAGGGTGAGCAGCTGGCGGTCGGCGGGCAGGTCGAAGAGCGTGCCGAACTTGGCCAGGTTGAGCGCGACGTTGAGCAGCACCCCGCCGAGCGCGCCGGCGGCCGCGGCCGCGGCCACCCGGCGGTGCCGCCGCCACAGCAGGATGCCGAACAGTCCGACGGCGCCGAGCGCGCCAAGGCCGACGCTCGAGCGGGTGAGCACCGTGCAGCAGGCGAGCGCCACCGCCACCACCAGTGAGCAGCGCGACGGCGCCTCCCACATCCTCAGCAGCGCCACCGCCGTGAGGAGGAACAGGGCGAACGCCCACATCTCGGTCTCGTCGTACACGCTGTTCCAGCCGGCGAGGCTGAGCGCCGGCGAGCAGGCGACCGCGGCCACGAGCAGGGCGTGGCGGCGGGGCGAGCCGCCACCGAGCAGCGCGGCCACCCGGCGGGCGAGGTGGTAGGTGGCGGTGCAGGCCAGCCAGAACGCGACGAGCATCGAGAGCGCGGCGAGGCGGCCGTCGGCCCAGTGGCCGAACAGCGCGAACGGCATGCGCACGACGGCGAGGAATGGCCCGTAGTAGAGGTAGGTGCGGCCGTCGACGAGGAACCCCTCCGGCCCGGGGATGGACGCCGGCACGTCGAGGTGGCCGCGCAGGAACGCGTGCGCCTGCGCGTCGTAGAAGTCGGTGCTGAAGCCGCCGCGGGTGAACAGCTCCCACGGCTGCCAGCGGGTGAGCACCAGCAGGAACAGGATCGTCGCCCCCGTCGTGACGCGCCGCGACCAGCGCGACTCCGGCGTGCGGTGCCAGGCCAGCAGGCGGCGAACGGCGGCGATCACAGCGCCACCAGGGCCACGACGGTGAGCGTCGCGGCCGCGGCGAGGCCGCCGCCGATCGATGCGCGTGGTGTCGCCCGCATGCGCCGCACCGGCTGCTCGACGAGCAGATGCAGCACCCAGGCGACGACCAGCGAGGTGGCGGCGAGCACGGAAAGCAGGGGCACCCCGTGCCAGCCGGTGCGGTCGCGGGTGAGCACTGACATCACCGGCCAATGGACGAGGTACAGCGAGTAGCTCACCACGCCCAGCCAGCGCAGCGGGAGCCACGCCAGCGCGCGGGCGACCGCGCCGTGCTGCAGCAGGCCGACGATGGTGGCCGCGGTGACCAGCGCGACGAGCGTGTAGCCGCCGCGCAGCAGCCAGGGCGGCGAGTAGTCCGCGAACAGGAACAACCCGACCATCACGGCCACGCCCAGCGCGGCCAGCACGTCGCCGGCACGGACCGAGACGGCGGGCGCGGCGCGGTCAGCTCGCCGGTGGTGCCACACCGCGAGCAGCACGCCCATGCACAGCTCGGGCATGCGCAGGAACGTGTTGAACTCCAGCGACGGCTGCCAGTCGGTGACCATGTTGCTGAGCACCGCGGGCACCACCACGCCGAGCGCGGCGACCGTGCCGAGCACGAATTGCGGGCGCCGCGACCGGGTGGCGACGACGAACAGCACCGCGAGCAGCACGTAGAACTGCTCTTCCACGGCGAGCGACCATGTGGGACCCAGCGGCCCGACGATCGTCTGCAGCAGCTTCGCCTGGCCGCCGGCGATGACGTGCCAGTTGGTGACGCTCCAGGTGGCGGCCACGGCGTCGGAGGCCCGTGCCGACAGGGTGCCGGCCGCGCTGAGCACGACGACGGCGAGCACCACCACGAGCGAGGCCGGCCACAGGCGCCGGATGCGCCGGCCCCAGAAACGGGCGAAGTCGACGGTGCCGCTGGAGGCGCGCTCGCGCAGCAGCAGCGAGGTGATCAGGAACCCGCTGAGCGTGAAAAAGATCGAGACGCCGATGAACCCGCCGCGCACCCAGCCGGTGAGGCCAGCTTGCGCGCAGCCGTGGAAGGCGACCACGGCGGCGATGCAGATGCCGCGCAGCCCGTCGAGCGACGGCTCGTACCCGGCCAGTGCGCTGGTGGGCGCGGACGGCGCGGGTGGCGCAGCGGTCATGCGGGCAGGTCGTTGCGCAGCGCGCCGCCTCGCCACGGGGTGAGCTCGTAGACGAACTGGTAGGCGAACATCGTCGGCCACACCTTCACGAGCAGGCGATCGGCGCGGCCGACCGTGGCGGTGACGGCGCGCGAGTGGCTGAGACCGAGCGCATCGAGCGGCAGGCCGGTGTGCTGGTGGCCGACGCGCTCCAGGCCCGCTTCCTCCGCCACCCGCAGGAAGCGCTTGCGGGTGAAGAAGCGCAGGTGGGTGGCATCGAGCACGCCGCGCTGGTCGTAGTCGAAACGGCCGGCGGCGATGCGGCCGCGCGGGTACCAGTGGCTGATGTTCGGCACGCTGGCGATGACGGAGCCGGTGGGGCGCACGCGGGCGGCCATGTCGGCCAGCAGGCGGGCAGGATCGGCGAGGTGCTCGATGATGTCGGCGGCGAGCACGAGGTCGAAGTCGCCGCCCACCTCGGCGGGGATCCCCTCGCTGAGGTCGGCGCGCAGGAAGCGGCTCATCCGCTCGTGGACGCCGTCGGCTTCCTCCATGTCGATGCCGACGACCGTGTGGCCGGCGGCGGTGAGCGCCTGGGCCAGCCAGCCGGGGCCGCAGCCCACGTCGAGGATGCGCAGGGGAGGGCGGCCCTCCACCATCTGCAGGATGCGGCCGTGCGAGCTGTACGGCGACGGCTTGAACGCGTACGGCTCGGCGACGTGGCCGAGGCGGCCGCTACCGAAGCCGGAGCGGCCGAGCCGGTAGCGCACCGTGTCGACGACGACGTCCTTCGCGTACTCCAGCCCGTTGACGTGGCAGATCTCGTCGCCGTAGTAGGTGGGGATGGGCACCTCGACGATCTTCATCTTCGCGTCGGCGAGCTGCAGGATGATCTCGGTGTCGAAGTCGAACACGTCGGAGTTGCCGACGAAGGGGATCTGTGCCAGCGCGCTCACCCGGTAGGCGCGGTAGCCGGAGTGCCACTCGCTGAGCGTCAGCCCGGTGAGCGCGTTCTGGGTGGTGGTGAGGATGCGGTTGCCGACGTACTTGTACATCGGCATGCCCCCCTTGCGTGCCTCACCTCGGTGCATCATCCGCGACCCGAACACCGCATCGGCGTCGCTGTTGACGATCGGGTCGATGAGGTCGCCCATGATCTCCGGCGCGTACTGCCCGTCGCCGTGGAGCAGCACCACGACGTCCCAGCCGTGGTTGATCGCGGACGTGTAGCCCGCCTTCTGGTTGCCGCCGTAGCCCAGGTTCTCCGGGTGGCGCACCACCGTGAGGTGGAAGCGCGGATTGCTGCCGTGGTACTCCTGCGCCACGCCGTGGGTGTCGTCGGTGGAGTGGTCGTCGTGCACCAGTACCTCGGCCAGCTGCAGCTGGGTCTCGTCGGGGATGCGGTCGAGCACGCGGGCCAACGTCGCCTCCGCGTTGTATGCCACCACCAGCACGCCGACCTTCACGACAGCACCCCTTTCGGCCGGTCAGGCTAGTGGCCCGCGGTCGGCGGGAGGCCCATCCACGAACGCCGCTGCGCCGGCGGCCGCAGCGCTACCGTGGCGAGCGACATGCAGGCCGCGAGCACCATCCCGAACGACCGCCGGCTGATGCGCTCACTGGTGCTGCTGGGTGCGGTCGTGCGCGTGGTGTACGTGCTGACGAAGTGGAACCGGCCGCTGCTGCTGAACGACTCGTTCTACTACAGCGGGCAGGCGTACCAGCTGGCCCACGGCCACCTGTTCCGCGAGCTGTTCGTGAACCAGCCGGGTGCCGAGCACGGCCCGCTCACCTCCACCCTGATGGCCCCGGTCAGCTACGGCGACCACTACGTCAACGGGCAGCGGCTGGTCACCCTGGCCTGCGGGATCACGCTCGTCTGGCTGTTGGGCAGGATCGGCACCCGGCTCGGCGGCCCGCGCGTGGGCCTGGCCGCGGCCGGCATCGCCGCGGTCGCGCCGAACCTGTGGATGAACGACGGCCTGGTGATGTCGGAGAGCGTGAGCATGCTGCTGGTGGCGTGCGTGCTGCGGTGCGCGCTCGACTCCGTGGAGCGTGGCGGTCGCCGGCCGCTGGTGGCGCTCGGGGTCGCGCTCGCCCTGGCCGCGCTCGCACGCAGCGAGCTGGTGCTGCTGATCCCGCTCGTGCTCACCTGGCTGGCCGTGAGCCGCCACCGGCGAGGCGAGCGCTGGCTGCCGGCGGTCGTGCCGGCTGCCGCAGTGGCGGGCCTGGTGCTGCTGCCCTGGGTGGCGTTCAACCTGGCCCGTTTCGAGCGGCCAGTGCTCCTCACCACCAACGACGGCACGACCTGGCTGGGGGCGAACTGCCCGCAGACCTACGACGGCGACCAGATCGGCGGCTGGACGCTCGACTGCATCGGCAGCGACCCCGACTACCGGCCCGACGAAGAGCCGAGCGTGCGCTCCGCCCGCCAGCGCTCGCTCGCGGTGCACTACGTGCGCGACCACCTGGGCGACGTGCCGAAGGTGGTGGCGGCCCGCCTCGGACGCACGCTCGATCTGTACGGGTTGGGCGACCTCGTGCACCAGGACGTGGGGGAGGAGCGGCCCCGCTGGGCGGCCTGGGCCGGCGTGGTCTCGTTCTGGCTGATGGCCGTCGCGTCCGTGTTCGGTGCTCGCCTGCTGCGTCGCCGCGACCGCTGGTTGCTGCTGCTGCCGGTGCTGGTGGTGGTGTGCACGACCGTGCTGTTCTACGGCGGCCACCGCATCCGCTCGAGCGCGGAGCCGTCGCTCGTGCTGTTCACCGCGGTCGCCGTCACCGAAGCCGTGGCGAGCCGCCGCACCGGTTCACAACTTGTTCGAAGGAGCCTCAGATCTCGAGGAGCGCCACGAGTTCCCGGAATTCGAGCACATCATCCGACGTGAGCACCATCGGAGGTCGTACAACTCCGGGTTCACCACGCGCGGGAACCTCGAAGTCAACCCTCACGATGCCATCGGCCAACGGAGGTCACATCGACACACCCCGTCTCGATCACCACGCGATCGGTGGCCTCCAGCGCGCCGCCCGCCGACATCTCGAGGCCCATCGCGCGACGCCGGGCACGACGTACCAGTGCCACCAGCTCAGCCTCCATCGACAACCCGTCTCGCCGCGCCAGCTCGCGCAGGGCATCACGCGTGGTCGTCGACACCTTGATCGTCGTCATCGCAACAGGCATACCTGCGAGTATGCCGAATCAGGGCACCTAGCCGGCAGCATCGCCGTCGCCGGAGACGTGGCGCGCCGCCGCCTCCGGCTACGGTGACCGATTCCACCCATGGGAGCAATTGCATGACGACGACCGACAGCCCGTCAGGGGCCCCGACGAGCGCGACCACGGAGGCCTCGCCGGGCGCGACGGCACCGCCCACGACAGCCACCCGCCGCACGGTCGTGCTCCGGCTGGTGACCGCGTTCGTGATCGGCTTCGTCAGCCTCACGCTGGAGATCGCCTACACCCGCGTCATCTCGTTCAAGCTCTTCTACTACTACACGTACTTCGTCATCGGGCTGGCGCTGCTGGGCCTCGGCGCGGCGAGCGCGTTCACCTCGCTGTCGAACCGCCTGCGGTCTGTCGACTCGGTGCGCCTGGTGCAGCGTGTCGCCCCCGCCGCCGCGCTCGTCGGCGTCGTCGGTTACGCGATCGTCGCCAGGCTGGCCACCGACGTCAACCTGATCTGGACCGGCAGCCTCAAGCAGGCGCTGTGGCAGCTGATCCTGCTGCTGGTGCTGTCCGTGTCGATCACGGGTGTGTTCTTCGCGGTCGGCATGCTGTTCGCCTCGCTGGTGGTGAACCAGGCCACCCATGTGCGCCGCCTCTACTTCTGGGATCTCGCCGGTGCCGCCGCCGGCTGCCTGGTGGCCGTGCCGCTGGAGTCCACGATCGGGCCACCGGCGATGATCCTGATCTCGCTCGTCCTGCTCGCCCTGCTGGGCCTGGGGATGGTGCTCGCCGAGGGTCGGCAGTGGGTTGGTACCGCCGGCGCCGTCGCCGCCGTGGCATTGCTGGCGATCGGTGCCGGTCAGCTGCGCGTCCGCACCGACGCGACGAAGACGTTGGAGGACAACGACACGATCGCCGCCAGTGACTGGGGTGCCGTGTTCCGCGTCGATGCCGTCGATCTCGGCGACCTGAAGGTGCTGCACCACGACGGCTTGTGGGGCTCGTCGATCTGGCGTTACGACGGCACCCGTGCCACCACCGCCCGCTTCGACACCGACATCCGCCAGGTGCCCTTCGCCGCGCTGGGCGACGATGCCCCGTCGGTGCTCATCATCGGTGCCGCCGGCGGCAACGAGATCATGGCCTCGCTCACCTACGGGGCCGGGCACGTCGATGCCGTCGAGCTGAACCCGGTGACCGTGAACCTGCTGCGCAACACGTTCGCCGACTACTCCGGGCACGTGGTGGACGACCCGCGGGTGAACTATGTCCAGGGCGACGGGCGCACGTTCCTCGCCCGCTCGCATGCGAAGTACGACCTGATCTGGTTCGTCGCCCCGGACAGCTACGCCGCCTCCAACGCGGCCACCTCGGGCGCGTTCGTGCTGTCGGAGAGCTACCTGTACACGCGCCAGATGATCGAGACTGCGTTCGACCACCTCACCGAGCGGGGGGCGGTGGTCGCCCAGTTCGGCGACTTCGCGTTCGACCGCCGCCCCACGCGCACGGCTCGCTACCTGCTCACGGCGCGGGCGGCGATGGAGGACCGTGTCGCCGCGTTCGACGACAACGTCAGCCTCATCGTGGACACGGGCGAGGACGACCTGGAGAAGGTCAGCACGATCATGCTGTTCGCCTCACCGGTGACGCCCGACGCCGTCGAGCGCATCCACACGTCGCTGGCCGGTCTGCCCAAGTCGGAGGCGAAGTACCTGCCCGACGACGTGCGTGTCGACGGCATCACCTCCGACCTGATCACGAAGACCGACGCGGAGGTGCAGGCGATCGTCGACGACTACCCGTTCGAGATCGGCCCGATCGACGACGACCGGCCGTTCTTCTGGCACTTCACCAGCTTCTCGACCGTGCTCACCGACTGGTCGCGCGACTTCGAGGACAACGACATCGCCATCGGCGAGCGGCTGCTGGTGGTGCTCGTCGGTGTGTCGGTGGTGATCGCGGCGACGTTCCTGTGGCTGCCCTTCGGGCTCACCCGCCGCCGGGGCGAGGCGGTGAAGGTGCGCGGCCGAGCCCGCCTGTTCGGCTACTTCGCCGCGCTCGGGTTGGGTTTCATGCTCATCGAGGTGTCGATGATCCAGCGCTTCGCCCTCCTGCTCGGGTTCCCCACGCTGTCGCTGTCGGTGTCGCTGTTCACCCTGCTGATCGCGACTGCCGTCGGGGCGCGGTGCTCGTCGGTGATCACGCGCTGGCCACGCGCCGGGCTTCCAGCGGTCGCGGGCCTGCTGGTCGCGCTCAGCCTGCTGTACGTCGTCACCGCGGAGTCGATCACCGCGTCGGCGCTCGCCTGGGCGCAGTGGGCGCGCATCGCCGTCGTCATCGCCCTGCTGTTCCCGGTGGGTCTCCTGCTGGGCATGTTCCTGCCCACCGGCATCGACGCCGCGGTCGATGCCTCCGGCAACGACCTCGCCGTGCGCGGGCGCCTGGTGGCCTGGTGTTGGGCCGTCAACGGCTTCTTCTCGGTGATCGGCTCGTCGGTCACCACCATCTTGTCGATGGCATTCGGTTTCAATCGTGCACTGCTCGCCGGCCTTGCGATGTACGTGTTGGCCGTCGTGATGCAGCAGCTCACCACACGCCGCTCGAGTCCACATCTCGGTGTCGCAGAGCTACCGGTCAGCCTTCGTTGACGGCACAAGTGGTGCGGAGATCGTCCCGGAAGTGGAGACGATTCAGACCCAGAAGCAGAATTGGAACGGATCAGCCCCAGAAGCCCAAGACCCGCTCCTCGGCAGGCCTAGGCCCTCGGCTCGTCGCGGTCCGCGCGGTCGAGGAGGGCGGCGGCCACGAGCAGCATCACGATCAGCAGGCCCGGACCGTGGAGCTTGTCCCACAGGCCGGGCCAGGCGGCGTTGGCGGGCTGGCGTTCGGCGAGTTGGCGCTGGATGATGCGGGCGCCGATGGCGGCGACCAGCACCAGCGCAGTCGCACCGGCAATCACGGGCCGGCGGAGGGCGACGATGGCGGCGGCCGGAAGCAGCGCCAGCGCTGCCATGCTCGGCGACACGAGCACAGCGGTGAGCACGACGAGCGCAGCCGCGGCACCGATCGAGACGATCCACGGCTGCGGCGCCCAGCTGGCACGATCGAACGAGGGCGGGGTCGCCACCCAGTCGGCTGCGGCCGGCGCGACGTGGCCGCTGCGGTGCTGCCGCCGGCCGAACGCGAGCACGACGCAGCCCACGATCGCGAGCGCCGACAGCACCAGCGCGTACGTCACCGGCGCCTGCGCCTGCCACTCGATGTCCACCGTGGTGGGCGTGGTGCTCGGGGCCAGCCACCAGCCGTTGAAGCCGCCGGCGATCTGCTGTGGCGCGCCCAGCGAGCGGCCGCCGACGGATGCGGCCCAGCCGGTGTTGAAGCCCTCGCCCATGATCAGCCAGCACCCGTTGGGGCAGGCGGCGACGGTGGCGGTGCGAGTGGTGCGGGTGCGCTCGACGGTGACGGTGGGTGCAGCCGCCGGGGTGGCCGCGGCGACGCCGTCGTCGAGCACCACCTGGTCGACATCGATACCGCCGAGCAGGCCGCTGGCGGCGTTCAGGCGGTGCGTCCCCGCGCCGAGCTGCACCGGCTCGCACGTGTGCGCCCGGACGGTGTCGCCGCGGGCGAGGGCGGCGCGCTGGTCGGCATCGAGCTGCAGCCCGACCGGTGAACCGTCGATCGTGAGCAGGCCGTCGGCGCAACCGTCGCCCGCTTCGGGCACCACCGGGGCAGGCGGCGCGATGGCCGGTGCCGTGAGCTCGCGGATCGACACGGGCAGCACGGTGGGCTCGCCGAAGCGCCGGTCGATCGTGGTCGCCGCGGAGATCTCCGTGACGGTGAGCGTCATCTTGTCGGCGGTGGCGGCGGCGGGCAGGGTCAGCGTGCTGCGACCGTCGGCGTCGGGTGCGGGCACGGCGAGGTCGTAGGTAGTGGCGCCGGCGCCCAGCCGCACACCGGTGATCAGCGAGTGCTGCGCGTCGACGGTCTGCTGCAGGACGAGGTCGCGCAGCGGTGTGGCGCCGTCGAGGGGCACCGTGAGCGTGGAGCCGACCGCATCGGAGAACGGCGACGTCCAGGCGGTGGCTGGGTCGCCATCGGTGGCGAAGCGCCCCCGCGCGGAGGGCACGCCGGTGAGGCGGCGATCGGCCGTCGCGCCGCCAATACCGTCCAGCGCGTCGAGCACCGCGTCGGC
>CAYZFZ010000041.1:0-20716 GCA_964477795.1 uncultured Bifidobacterium sp. | reverse complement strand
CGACAAGCACATCGAGCTGATCGTGCGCCAGATGACCCGCCGCATCGGCGTGCAGGAGCCCGGCGACACCGGCTTCCTGCCCGGCGAGCGTGCCGACGCCAAGGTGTTCCGCGACACCAACCGGCGCATGGTGGAGGAGGGCAAGAAGCCCGCCGAGGGCCGCCCGGAGATCATGGGCATCACCAAGGCGTCGCTGGCCACCGAGAGCTGGCTGTCGGCGGCCTCCTTCCAGGAGACCACCCGCGTGCTCACCGAGGCCGCCATCGACGGCAAGGGCGACAGCCTGCTCGGCCTGAAGGAGAACATCATCATCGGCAAGCTCATCCCGGCCGGTACCGGCATGATGCGCTACCGCGAGTTCGACGTCGAGGCGCCGGACTACCAGCCGATGGCCTACTTCAGCAGCGAGGCCGCCGAGGATCCGGCTGCCTGGCTGAGCAACATCCACGGCACGTACAGCACCGACGACGCCAGCGAGGCGGCCGCCGAGATCTGACGGTCCACATCGCACGGCACTGTCGCAACGGCCCGGGGTGTTCGCCCCGGGCCGTTGCGCGTCCGCGGGCGCGTGGGCGGGCGGGCGGCGGATGACGTCGGTCCGTCACCGCAGCTGGAGATCGAGGCTCAGCGCTGGGTGAGTGCGAGTGCGGGGGCGTCGGCGATCAGGGTGACGTCGTCGTGCGAGCGCAGGGCTGTGGCCGGAACGGCGGGTGACGGGACCGACTGGAGCATCGCGGCGACCGGCTGGGCCTTCGCTGCCCCGGTTGCCACGACGATGATCTGCGCGGCCGTCAGGATGTCGCCGATGCCGAGGGTGATGGCCCGCCGTGGGACGTGCTCGGGCGATGGGAAGTGCGCGGCGTTGGCATGGCGGGTGCTGGCGGTGAGCTCGACGACGCGGCAGGTCGAGTCGAACGGGGTACCGGGTTCGTTGAACGCGATGTGCCCGTTGATGCCGATGCCCAGCAGTTGCACGTCGATCCCGGACGCCCGCACGATCGCTCCGTAGTCACCGGCGGCGCGGTCGAGGTCGGCGGCGTCGACGTCGGGGGAGTGCAGGGCGAGACCGAGTGGCGTGGCGAGCTGTTCCAGGATCGACCGCGCGAAGCGCCCCTCGCCGGCCATGTCCAACCCGATGTACTCGTCGAGCAGGAAGAGCTCGGTGTGGGCGGGGAGGCGGCGGCGTGCCACGAGCGCCCGGTAGGTGGAGCGAGTGGATTCACCGGTGGCGACGCCGAGGTGCACCGGCCGCGCCGACGCCACCATCTCGGCGGCGACCAGTCCTGCCTCGTGGGTGTCGCGCACCCTCACTACGCGCACGGTCGGGCTCCCACGCTCGGCATCGGTCGACGGTTCAGGCGAGCCGGCGGGTGCGGGCGACGTGGCCCAGCCAGCGGGCGGATTCTCTCGGGTGCCGGTCGAAGGTGTCTTTGTCCCATGCGACGAGCCCGAAGGTGGGCCGGTACGAGCCCCACTCGTAGTTGTCGAGCAGGCTCCAGTGCAGGTACCCGCGCACGTCGACGCCGTCGGCCATGGCGCGTTGGAGCCCTTCGAGCGCGCTGCGCGTGTAGGCGATGCGCCGGGTGTCGTCGCTGGTCGCGATGCCGTTCTCGGTGACCCGGATCTGGACGTTCCCGACGAGCTCGCGGGTGTGGCGCACGGCGTGTTCGAGGGTGTCGGGGAAGTACTCCCAGCCCATCAGCGTGCGCGTGTCGGGCGCGTCGTCGTGGACTGGGCCGTCGGGCCCGAACACGTTCCTGGAGTACGCCTGCACGCCGACGAAGTCGTCGTGGACGCTCTCGCGCAGGAACCTGTCCTCGATCCGCTCCCGGTAGCGGTCGGCGTGCTGCTCGCCGCCCGGTGCGGCTTGCACCACCTGGTTGGCGATCGTCCAACCGATCTTGGCGCCGGGCACGCTTTCGTGGAGGAGCTCGCGGACGGCGTGGTGGCCGGCGGTGAGGCCGTGGGCCACGGCCTCGTCGGGCGGGCCGAGTGGTGCGCCGGGCACGTCGTCGGGTTCGGCCGGCGCTCGCCCGGTCGCGCGGCGCAGGGTGCCGATGGCGCAGGCGACCATGTTGGGCTCGTTGATCGTGGCGATCCACGGGACGGGCTCGAGGATGTGGGCGACCGCGCCGACGTAGCGGGCGAACAGTTCGGCGGCGTTGTCGCCGGCCCACCCGCCGGTCTTCGCGAACCAGAGAGGCTCGGTGAAGTGGTGGAGGGTGACGACGGGCACGATGCCGCGTTCGATGCAGCCGTCGATCTGGCGCTGGTAGTGGAGGATCATCGCCCGCGAGAACTGCCCGGGGGCGGGTTCGATCCGGGCCCACTCGATGCTGAACCGGTAGGCGTGGTAGCCGAGCGAGGCGACGAGGTCGAGGTCGTCGGGCCAGCGGTGCAGGCTGTCGGCGGCATCGCCGCTCGGCTCGCTGACGAAGCTGCCGGCTCGTTGTTCGAGCGCCCACCATGTGCTGTTGACGTTGTTGCCTTCGATCTGGTGGGCGGCGGTGGCGGCACCGATCAGGAAGTCGTCGGGGAAGCTGGTGTCGGTCACGGCGGCGTGTCTCCTGGGGTGGGGGTGGTGGACCGGGTGTCGCTCCGGTCGATGGCGGCGGGATCGGCGCCGAGGTAGCTGGCGATGACGATCGGGTTGTCGCGGACTTCGGCGGGTGGGCCCTCGGCGATGACCCGTCCGGCTTCGAGGCAGTAGAGGCGATCGCTGATCGAGGTGATGAGTGGGATGTCGTGCTCGATGACGATCATGGCGGCGTCGAGCTCGCGGCGCACGGCGGTGATCAGTGGTCCGAACGCTTCGGCCTCGCGTTGGGCGACACCGGCGGTCGGTTCGTCGAGGCAGAGCACGTCGGCGTCGACGGCGATGAGGCAGCCGAGCTCGACGATGCGGCGGGTTCCGGTGGAGAGCTCGCTGATGAGGTGGTCGGCGTGTGCGCCGAGGCCGAGCATGGCGACGATGTCGGTGGCGTCGGATCGGTTGCGCCGTTCGGCTCGCACCGTGGTCGGCAGCGCGAGCGCGGTGGCGAGCAGCCACGACCGCCGGCGTGCCTCGAGCGCCGTCATCAGGGTTTCGTGGACGGTGAGCGACGGATAGAGCTGGGCGGACTGGAAGGTGCGGCCGAGCCCGCGCCTGGCCCGCTGTTCCGGCCGCAGCCCGGTCACGTCCGTGCCGGTGATGACGACGGCACCCGACGCACGGACGTAGCCGCCGATCGCGTTGAGCAGCGTCGTCTTGCCGGCGCCGTTGGTGCCGATGAGACCGACGATCTCGTGGCGGTTGACGTGGAGGTCGACATGGTCGACGGCGGTGACACCACCGAAGCGGACGCTCAGATCGCGCACCTCGACCACCCGGTCGCCGGCGCTGACCGCGGCGCCTGTCGCGACCGTGCTGGCTTCGCGGACGGTTGTGGTCGGCGGCGGTCGGCCCGACCGGTTGCCGTCCTCTGCTGCATCCGCGGGTGTGGGTGTCTCCGCTGCCGTGCGGGCCTCCTCACGCCGTGACAGCCACGCGAACAGGTTGTCGCGCAGCCCGTAGCCGAGTTGGACGAGGCCGCTGGGCAGGTACAGCAGCAGGAGCAGCAAACCGATGCTCGACGAGAACAGGGGGACGAGATCGTTGTCGGGGAACAGGGCGGGGAGCCCCTTCACCCACAGCGCCCCGAGGAACGGCCCGATGATCGAGCCCAGGCCGCCGATGACGGTCATCGCGACGACATCGAGGGAGTCGGCGACGACGAACAGCTCGTTGGTGTTGATGTTCTGCGTGAGCCCGCCGAGGAGCGCGCCACCGAACCCTGCGACGGCGCCACCGAACGCGAACGCGCTGAGCTTCTTCCTGCCCGGGTTGATGCTGTGTGCTGCCGCCGACGCGGCGTTGTCGCGCACCGCGACGATGGTGCGCCCAGGTGCCCGGTTGCGGACCCGGGCGACGACGGCGGAGAGCACGACGACACCGGCGAGGCACATCCAGTAGTAGGTGCGCTGGCTGGTGATGTCGATCCCGCCGAGGGCGCCGCGCACGATCCGGATGGGTGGCTGCTTCCCGCCGGTGAGCAGGCTGGTGCGGAACAGCCACCGGCCGCACAGCTCGGCGAACGCGAACGTCGACACGGCAAGCAGCAGGCCCCGGGCGCGCAGTGCCCCCCAGCCGAGCACGGCGGCGACGGCGGTGGTGACTGCGGTCGCGATCAGCACCGCCGGAACGAACGGGGTGGGGCCGAAGCGGACGGTGAACGCGTCGAGCCCGGGCGGATCGACGGTGAGGCTCTGCCCGCGGACGTACATCGCCGCGACGAGTGCGGACAGGCCGGCCAGTGCCATCTGCCCGAGCGAGAGTTGGCCGGACCAGCCGGTGACGATCGAGACGGAGAGCGCGACGAACCCGTAGCACAGGATCTTGGTGAACGTGAACGAGTCGGAGGGAGCGGTGACGACCAGTGGCAGCACGGCGGCGATCCCGACGGCCAGCGCGCCGACCAGTTTCCCGAGGTGGCGCACCCACCATGTGTCGCGGATGTTCGCCGGGATGGCCCGCACGCGGGGCATGAACGTGAACTGCTCCGCGCCGGCGACACCGCGGGCGCCACCGCGGCGCGACTGGATCGCGACGGCGGCGACCACCGTGACGAACACCAGGAGGTCGCCGGCACCGGGGTGGCCGACCGCGTTGAAGTTGACGACGGCCTCCGCGGCGCCGAGCACGACGCCGGCGATCGCGGCACGCGGGAACGACGCCAACCCGGCGACGACGGCGACGGCGAGCGCCCGCGTCATCGAAGCCGGTCCGAGTGTGGCGACCTGGGTGACGTTGCCGACATCGGTCGCGATGAGGATCAAGGTGACGGTGCTGAGCAGGCCGCCGATCGTCCAGACGATCGTGGAGACGCGCCGTGGCGACACTCCCGAGAGTCGAGCGAGGCGTGGGTTGTCCGAGGCGGCGGCGACGGCATGCCCGAACTGGGTGCGGGAGAGCAACCAGGCCAGGACGGCGACGACGGCGGGAACGGTGAGCAGCACCAGCAGGCTCGCCGGTGACACGACGATGTCGCCGAGCCGGCGGGATGCCGTGATCGGGGCCGGGTAGCGCCGGCGGATGTCGGTGATGTCGGGGTAGGAGAGGACGATGGCTTGCGCGAGTTGGGCGACCCCGATCGTGGCGACCAGCACGACCACCCGTGGGGCGTGGAACAGCCGGCGGACGACGACCAGTTCGATCAGCGCCGCGAACGCAGCGCCGGCGAGGAGCGAGAGGATCAACGCCGGCCAGTACGGGAGGCCGTAGTTCGAGGTGAGCAGGACGAGCAGGCCTGCGCCGGGAAGGCCGAGCGCACCGGCGGCGAGGTTGATCACCTTGGTCGAGCGGTAGACCAGCACGACACCCATCCCGATCAGCGCGTAGACGAGTCCGTTGACGGCGCCGTCGACGAGCACCTGTGCCGGGGCGAGCGAGGCGAGCATCAGGTGGCACCCAGGAACACCGCGCGGGCGAGGTCGCCGCGGTCGCGCAGCTCGGCGGGCGGGCCGTCGAAGCGGATCGTGCCCTTCTCCATGAACACTGCCCGGTCGGCGATCGCCGCGGCGACGTTCAGCGACTGCTCGACGATGATCATCGTCTGGCCGGCGGCCTTGAGCCGGTGGACCGTGTCGAGCAGGTCGGCGACGATGTTCGGTGCCAGCCTGAGGGACAGCTCGTCGATGATCAGCAGGTCGGGACGATGCAGCAGCACCCGGGCCAGGGCGAGCTGCTGTTGCTGACCGCCCGACAACGAGCCCGCCGGGCGGGCACGGGCGGCGGCGAGCGCGGGGAACATCGCCCACGCCTCGTCGATCCGCGGTCGCCGCTCGTCGCGGGGAAGGATCCGGGCGCCGATCTCCAGATTGCGCTCCACCGACAACGCCCGGAACACGCCGTCACCGCCGGGGAGCATCTGGATCCCCAGCCCGCAGCGCTGCTCGGCCGACGCAAACGTGATGTCGCGACCCGCGAGCCGCACGACGCCCCGCGACGGGGATTCGAGGCCGGCGATCACGCGCAGCACCGTCGACTTGCCGGCACCGTTGGTGCCGAGCAGCGCGAGCACCTCGCCGCGAGCGACCGTCAGGTCGACGTCGAACAGCACCTGGATGTGGCCGTAGGAGAAGTCGACGTTCGCCAACTGCAGCATCGGCGGGTCGGTCTCCGCATCACGCCGGCGCCGTTCGGCATCTTCGTCGCGGATCTCGGCGGCGATGTTGGCGAGGTCGCCGCGGATGCTGTCCGCTCCCCGCCACATGATCCACGCCCCGACCACGGACGTGGGGATCGCCAGCAGCATGATCGCCCACTTCTCGCCCAGCGACGACGCGAGTGCCGCCCCCGCCAGCGATCCACCGACCGCACCGAACAAGAACACGTACAGCGCGGCGTAGGCGATGCCCAGCGAGCGCAGCTTGTAGGGCACGACGCCCTGCAGCATGGGGCCGACCATCGTCCACGCGGCCGCGCCGAGGACGCCGCCAGGGATGGCCAGCATCGTGAACAGCACGGGGCCGGGCGCGTTGTACTGCAAGGGGGTCAGTAGGGCACCCGGCAGGATCAGCAGCGCCACCAGCCGCATCGTGCGCGACGGGTCGACTCGGTACATGCGGTCGAACCATCGCCCCGCCAGCGGCACCACGAACACGGTGCCGAACCCGGCCAAGGAGGTGACCAGCCCGCGATCGAACGCGCCGAGGCCGTACGTGTCGCGCAGGAAGAAGCTCGTCAGCGACACCATCGCGAACAGTTGGAACCCGAGCGCGCTCAAGGCGAGCACCATCGCTCGCACCGAGCGGATCCGGTTCAGCCGCGCGAACGCCATCTCGATCGAGATCAGTGACGCGTCGTCGTCTTCCGCGTCGTCGGCCGCGCCGACATCGTCGATCGTGCCGGTGTCGTCGATCGTGCCGGCTGCCGGCTGCCCGGTGGTCTCGTCGTCGCCGAGCACCGACGACTTCTCCCAGCGGCCCCTGCGCGGCTCGCGCATGCGGAACGCGAGCACTGCAACGGCGGCCACGGGCAGCCCGAGCAGCACGAACGCCCACCGCCACCCCTCGCCGTCGGCGCCGCCGAACCAGAACGCGATCGCACCCGCGAGCAGGGGGCTGATCGCGCCGATCGTGCGCCCGACCGTGCCGGTGATCGCCGCCAGCCGGCCACGAACCCCGATCGGGTAGGTGTCGGCCAGGATGGAGTTCGGCACCGTCAGGGTGTTCGCCTTCGCCACGCCGGCGAAGAAGCGGGCGACGAACAGCTGGAACGCGTTCACCACCATCCCCGATGCCGCCGCTGCAAGACCGAAGATGAGACCGCACCAACCCACGATCGGTGCCCGCCGCACCCGGTCGGCAAGCCAGCCGATCGGTACCACGCCGAGCACCACGAACGCCGCCGACGCCGACGTCATGAACACGATGACACCGTCGGACACACCCAGCGACGTGCCGATGTCGGGGCCGAGCACACCCATCGTGGCGGCCTCGAGCTCGTCCAGGCTGTTCAGCAGCAGCAGCACCACGAACGTGAACGCGCCGCCGCCGAGCGCGAGCCCGGTGCGCACGCTCACACCGCGGTCACCGACGCCCGGCAACGCGTCGACATCTCCCGCCGCCTCGGCGGGGGCTGCGGCCGGCCGGCGGGCTGCCGCATCGTCGATGATGCGGGTCGCGGCAGCCGCCAGCGGCTCGGCAGGATCCGGCATCGCGTTCAGCCGGCGTCAGGGACGAACGCGTGAGTGGCTTCGTCGAAGTGCCACAGCCGCACCGAATCGACCGCGCCCCACCGAGTGCTCGACAACTCGGCCTCCGGATAGCCGGGAATCGGGAAGGTGCCGACCTGGTCGAGACCGGCCAGCAGCCCGCCCGGTGACAGGTCGGCCCCGGCCGCGGTGAGCACCGCGACCGTCATGTCCCACACCTGGCACAGCCCGGGGACCATGCCGATCTGGCGAGAGTTCGGCTTCTGCGACGGATCGAAGATGTCGTCGGTGGTGTAGTCCGTGCCAGTGGACGTGTTGACCGCGTCCAGGCATTCGAGCAGTTGCTGGTCGTCGACGAGGTCCTTGGACAGCAGCGACATCGAGATCGCGACCGCGCCGTCGAGGCGCGAGTAGTCGGTGAGGCCGAGGTTGTCGAGGCCGCCGTCACTGGTGAACTGGCCGTTCGTGAACACGAGCTGCGGCCGCCACTCCGTGCGCTCCAACGCGGGCAGCAGCACCGTGGCACCCGAGACCGACACCAACGCGTCGGCGCCGTCGGCCTGGAACCGCTGGAAGATCACGTCGATGTCGTTGGCGGCCTGCACCGCGTCGCCCGAACTGGGGAGCTGTGCCTGCGACACCACCTCGATGCCCGCGGCTTCGAGCGGCGCGACGACCTTCGTGTCGATCACCGACTGCGCGGTGTCGCTCTCGAAGTACACCGCCACCTTGTGATCCGCCAGGACACCGGTGTCGATCGCCTTCTGGATCGACGCGCTCAACGCGTCGCCCTCGATCGACAGGAACGGCGCCTGCGAACGCTGCTGGCGCTCCTCGTTGAGACCGAATCCGGCGAAGTACGGGGTCGCGTGGGTCTCGGTCACGCACAGTCCGGCGTCGCCGAGGAACGAACCCAGCACCGCGTACACCTGCTCGTCCTCGATCAGCTCACGGCACGCCGTCTCGCTCGACTCGCTCCCGACCGGAAGGAACTTGCGGACCACGACCTCGACGTTGCGGCCGTTGATCCCGCCGGCGGCATTGATCTGCTCGGCGAGTGCCTCGGCGATCCCTTCGGGGATGTGGCCCAGGTCGACACCGAACTGCTCCTTCACCGCGTCGACGTCGATCAGCGCCACACCCAACTTGATCGAGTCGGCCGACACACCCCGCACTTCGATCGTGGTGGGCGGCGTCGTCGGCTCGGTGGTCGCTGCCTGGGTGGTGTCGACCGCATCGGTGGACGCAGTCTCGCTCGTGGTGACCTCCGCGGTGGTTGCCGTCGAGCTGGACGTCGTGTCGTCCGAGTCGCTCGACACCGAGCACGATGCCGTCGCCAGCATCAACGATGCGGCCAGCACGGCCGCAGTCCGGATCCGATTCATCTCTTCCCCTCCGACATCCAGCGAGTCCGCCGGCGAGCGCCGGCCACTACCAAGTGATTACAAGGTAAGCCTAGTGATCACGAGGTAAGGTGTCAACATGCCCGCTCCGCAACCCACGACCAGCCCCCGGCCGAGCCGCCCGCGCACCCGGCAAGAGCGCGACGTCCGAGCCGACGCGATCGTCGAATCGGCCAGCCGGCTGTTCGCGGCTCGCGGGTTTCGCGGCACCTCGATCGCGGCCGTTGCCGCCGATGTCGGTCTCACCGACGGTGGCGTGCTGCATCACTTCCCCAGCAAGCGGGCGCTGCTGGCAGCGGTGCTGGAGAGCCTCACTCTCGCCAGCCTCGACGAGGCTCGCGAGATGTTCGCTCCCGGTGGCATCGAGACGTTGCGCCGGCTCGCCGACTGGGGCACCGTCATGGAACGCCAGGTCCATCAGACCGGGCTCGAGGTCACGCTCGGCGCCGAATCGATCGATCCCGGATCCGACCTGCACGACTTCTTCGCGAAGCGCTACCGCACGCTGCAGCGATGGTTCACCCGCTCCATCCAGGCCGGTGTCGATCGTGGCGAGTTCCGGTCCGACATCGACGCCCACGCTGAAGCAACCGCGCTGATCGCATTCCTCGACGGCATCCGCCTGCAGTGGTACTTCGGTGCGGTCGACTCCCTCGCCGGCGAGGTGCGCCGGCACCTGCTCGCCCTCGTCGAGAAGCTGCGAGCATGATCGACCTGCGCGGCGGAGGCGGTCGCCGATGATCGATCTCTACCCGCGACCCCGCCACGTCGACGCGCTGAACGAGACCGTGCGCTGCGCCGCCGCTGTCGAGCCGGTGCTCGACAGGTCGTTGCCCGCCCAAGGCTACGAAGTGCACGTCACTGCCGATCGAGCAGTGCTCGCCCACCGCGACGAGGCCGGCCGCCGCTACGGCGAGCAGACGATCCGCCAACTCCGCGGTGCAGACCACACCCTGCCGGCGGCCGACATCCGCGACCACCCCGACATCGCGACACGCGGCGTGATGCTCGACATCAGCCGGGACCGCGTGCCCACCCGGGCAACCCTGCAGCGCCTCGTCGAGCTCGTCGCCACGGCCCGCTACAACCAACTGCAGCTCTACGTCGAGCACACCTACGCCTACCGGCACCACGCGCAGGTGTGGCGCGACGCGTCGCCGATCACCCCCGACGATCTCGGCTGGCTCGACCAGCTGTGCGCTGGCCACGGGATCGAGCTCGTCGCCAACCAGAACTGCTTCGGACACATGGGCCGATGGCTGGCCCACCGGTCGTACCGGCAGCGCGCCGAATGCCCTGAGGGCATCGAGGTCGCCCCCGGGCTGCGGCTGCCACCGGGTGTGCTCGCGCCCACGGCCTCCAACGCCGAGTTCGCGATCGGGCTCGTCCGCGAGCAGATGGAAGCGCTCACCAGCCGGACGGCCAATATCGGCTGCGACGAGACCTTCGAACTGGGGCGCGGCGCCAGCGCCCAGCGGGTTGCCGACATCGGCCTCGCAACCGTCTACGGCGAGCACCTTGCCCGACTCGTGCACCCGTTGCTCGCCGACGGTTGCTCGGTGCAGTTCTGGGCCGACGTGCTCGCCCGCCACCCCGCTGCCGCGGATCTCCTCCCGCCGGGAGACCTGACGCCGATCGTGTGGAACTACGACGCACCCGACGCACCCGCGCCCACGGTGCATCCTTGGCTCGCGGCGATCCTCGACGAGATCGGCATCGATCTCCACGCCACCACCGACTTCGCCAGCCGCCTCGCCGAGCTCCCGCCCACCGCTCCCGCACCGTGGGTCGCAGCCGGAACCTCGTCGTGGAACTCGCTGATCGGAAGGCTCGACAACGCCCGCGCGAACCTCCTCGACGCCGCCACCACCGCGGTCGCCGCCAGCTTGACCGGCCTCGTCGTCACCGACTGGGGAGACGGCGGCCACCACCACCCACCCTCCATCAGCGACCCCGCCCTCCTCTACGGCGGCGCGCTCGCGTGGTGCGTGGCCACCAACCACGACCTCGACATCCCGGAGGCCGTGAACCGTCACGTTGCCCTCGACCCCACCGGCATCATCGGAAGGGTGCTCGACGAGATCGGCACGCTCCATGCGCGGACCGGGCTCGTCGCTCGCAACGTCAGCCCCCTCGTCGCCGCCCTGTTCCCGCAGGAGCCGCACATCACCAGTGGCACCCCCGATCCCGATGCCATCGACGGCATCATCGCCGCCCTCGACCGCGCCCAGCAGGATCTCACGCGGGCGCAACCGGCGTCCGCCGACGGTGGCACGATCGTCGCCGAGCTCGACGTGGCCATCGGCCTCGCCCGCCACGGCGCCCGCCGCCTCGCGGCAACAGCCCGCAGCGAAGCACTCGACCGGCGTGCCATGCACGACGACCTCAGCTCGCTCTGTCGCCGCTACGAGGAAGTGTGGAACCTGCGCAGCCGCCCGGGCGGTCGCGCCGACAGCATCGCCCACCTCACCCGAACACTCGACCTCTACCGCGACTGATCAACGCAGATCTGCCCGCCGGCATCCACTTCGCCCACCGCGATGCCGCAGATGTGCGGGTGAGAAGATGGCAAACTTTGCCAACCACGTCTACGCTTGCGGGTATGACGACCATGAACGTGTCGCTGCCAGAGGAGTTGAAGGCGTTCGTCGACGCGCAGGCCGAGCGAGGCGGCTACGGGTCGACAAGTGAGTTCGTCCGTGACCTCATCCGTCGCGAGCAGGACCGCCAGCAGCTGCGAGCGCTGCTGCTCGACGGCGCGACATCGCGGACCGGGCCGATCGCAGATGAGGGCTACTTCTCGACGCTGCGAACGCGTCTCGATTCGACGGACTGAGCGTGGGGCAACAGCGTCATGCGCGGCTGCGGTCACGCGCAGCCTCCGACATCGACGCCGCACTCGCCTACCTGAGTGGAACCGCTGGTGAGGCTGTTGCGCATGACTTCATCGATGCACTCGAACGCGGGATCAACCACATCACACGCTCACCGAATGCCGGGTCGCTGCGCTTCGCATATGAGCTCGGCGTCCCCGAGCTCCGGGCATGGGCCCTGCGGCGCTTCCCATACGTGATCTTCTACGTCCCGCTCGGCGAGGGCATCGACATCTGGCGCCTGTTGCACACCCGCCGCGACATCCCAGGCGCTTTCGATGGCGACGACTGAGAACGCCAGGGCCCGCACGAGCGCAGAGCCGCCGAAACGAGCAGTCCAGCGTGATCTCAAGGTTTGCCCCGTGGGACGCATCGTCGGAGCTGTGCTGCGCCCTGCCCCAAGCGGAGCGACGTGGCGCGTTGGCCCGACGACAGGTTCACCTGCGGCGCGTGCATGGAGACCTGTCGCTTGTCGAGTCTCAACACTCCGAGTTCTCATGTTCGCTGGGCTTTGCTGACGGCTTGCGCGTTCGGGCGCTTGCCTGTTTGGCGCATCCTGCGCGGTGCCAGCTCGCAGCGCCGCGCCCGTGTCGCGTTCCGTCCTGGAGAAGCGCGCTCCTCGCGATCATTCTTGGTGTGCTTGCGCTGGCGGTGTGAGTGTTGGTGTTGCAGCAACGGGACCTATTCTCCAATGCCCTCTTCGTCCGGGCCGCCATGACCGCCGACGGCGTGACGCTCAGCGTCCCGGCTCCGTCGATGCGGGCAAGGGCGTCCGGTCGTCTGACTCGGGAGGTCGTGCTGAAGCGAGCAGACCTCGCGCGGGTCCGCACACTCGGACTTCCGTGGCACAGGTTCGGCAAACACGCATTGCTGGAGTTCTCAGAGGAGTCGCAGACGCCGCCGACGATCGTGTCGTGGTGGGTCGCCAGCGAGCTGATCAGAGGGACTTCGATCGTTCCGCGGAAGGCGCCAGGTTGGTGGTGCAGCCAGCAAGTGCAGGGCATGCCACACCGAGAGCCGACTGGCGCCCCGCCCGTGTGCGACCTCACCACTCGATGGTGGCGTCGCCGTGGGCCCGCGCGTAGTCGGCCAGGTGGTCGTCCTTCGTCACAAGGGTCAGCTGGTTGTGGACGGCGGTGGCGTAGATGATGCGGTCGGCATGGTCGCCGGTGAACTCGTCGAGCTGGGCGGCGGCGACGGCGATTGCGGGGGTGAGCTCGGCGATGGTGACGATGCCGTCGGCGAGCAGGTCGTGCACCCAGATCTGGGTGGGGCGGTCGAGTGCGACCCTGCCGCGATCGACCAGCTGAGCCAGCTCGAACAGCGAGATCGCACTCAGGAACAGCCGCGGCGCGGTGTCGATCAGCCGGCGGGCGCGCGGCGACAGGCGGTCGGAGCCGGCCTGCCACCACAGCAGCGCATGAGTGTCCAGCAGGAGCGACTCGGCCACGTCAGCCGTCCCAGCCGTCGAGTGGCTCGGTGGCCGTGAAGTAGGCCGCGTCGTCGTCGGCCAGAAGAGTGACCGAGCCGCTGGCGAGCGCGGCCGCATCGATGGGCACCACCCGGGCGACGGGGACACCGTGCTTGGTGACGACCAGCGAGCGGTGAGTGGTGGCCACCTCGTCGAGCAGGGCGAGGCAGCGGGCCTTGAACACGCTGGCCGGTACGGTGGGGTCGGACATCGCTCCAGACTATCGAGAAATGACCATGGGCCGGTGACCATGGTCGAATCTTGTGCCTGCCAAACTGGGCAAATGACGGTGCGCGCGTTGTGGCCGTCGAGTGCGCGGTCATAGCATTGCGGGGTCCATCAAGCATGAGGTGAACGCGTGCCCACAATTCAGCAGCTGGTCCGCCAAGGGCGCAGCACGAAGTTCTCGAAGACCAAGACGCCGGCGCTCAAGGGTTCGCCGCAGCGCCGTGGCGTGTGCACCCGTGTGTACACCAACACCCCGAAGAAGCCGAACTCGGCACTGCGCAAGGTGGCCCGTGTGCGCCTCACCTCCGGTGTCGAAGTCACCGCCTACATCCCCGGCGAGGGCCACAACCTGCAGGAGCACAGCATCGTGCTCGTGCGTGGCGGCCGTGTGCGCGACCTTCCCGGTGTGCGCTACAAGATCATCCGCGGCGCGCTCGATGCCGCCGGCGTGAAGAACCGCAAGCAAGCCCGCAGCCGCTACGGCGCCAAGATGGCGAAGTAAGAAGAGGAACGAACCATGCCCCGCAAAGGTCCCGCCCAGCGTCGCGAGCTCATGCCCGACCCGATCTACCGTTCGCTCCTCGTCACCCAGCTGGTGAACAAGGTCATGCTGCACGGCAAGCGCTCGGTCGCCGAGAAGATCGTGTACGACGCGCTGAAGATCGTGGAAGAGAAGTCGGGCGCCGAGCCCATCGCCACGCTCAAGCGTGCGATCGACAACATCAAGCCCCCGCTCGAGGTGCGCAGCCGCCGCGTCGGTGGCGCCACCTACCAGGTGCCCGTCGAGGTGCGCCCGCGCCGTGCCAGCACCCTGTCGGTGCGCTGGCTGGTGGACTTCAGCCGTGCCCGCCGCGAGAAGACGATGGCCGAGTGCCTGGCCGGCGAGCTGCTCGACGCGGCCAACGGTCTGGGCGCCAGCATCAAGAAGCGCGACGACATGCAGAAGATGGCCGAGAGCAACAAGGCCTTCGCCCACTACCGCTGGTAGTCACTGCTCACACACAGGACTGGCTGGGGCCGCCCTTCGGGGCGGCCTTCGCCGTTTTCAGCCCAATGGCTTGCGCATGCAGTAGCTGTAGGGCACGCCGGCGTACTCGCCCCAGTTCTCGCACTGCTCGAACCCGGAGCCGCGGTACAGCCGCATGGCCCCGTCGAGATGCTCACCGGTCTCCAGCCGCAGTTCGGTGTAACCCTCGGCCCTGGCCGCAGTCTCGATCGAGGCGAGCACCGCCGCGCCCAGCTTCTGGCCGCGTGTCGCCGGGTCGGCGTACATCCGCTTCACCTCGGCCGCGCCAGGTATCTCCACGATTGAGCGGTATGCGCCCATCGCCCTCGGCGCGCCGTCGAGTTCGGCGACGAAGAACGCAGTGGTGGTGTCGACGGTGAGGAAGTTGCTGCCACCGTCCGGCGTGGAACCGATCAGCTCGTGGTCGAGGAGGGGGATCATGGCCTGCACCGCAGGATCGGCGAGGGTGGTGCGGCGCATCACCAGCACCGGCTGGGCGTGCTGTGGCCCGAACGCGTACGGGGTGGGGCCGAACCGGTCGTGGAACTCGAGTCGGGCGAGACCCTCCGCGAGGGTGGGGAGCGACCCCTCTGGCACCCACCAGGTGGCCGCCCGCGAGCCGGGCCGGAACCATTCGGCGCGCCGGCGGAGGAAGTCGCGGTGCACGCCCCGGTAGGCGAACTCGCGGAACGACTCGAGCGACTCCCACACGCTGAAGTTGACGATCGTCAGCGGGTCCGGCGACACACTGATCGAGGTGGCGTCACCCTCGTCGGACTGGAGCCGCCAGACGAACCCCTGGCTGGCATCGGCCGCGGCATTCACCGTGGCCAGGCCGGCGACGAACTCGGCGGTGGCCGGGTGGTCGAGTGGGTGCCGCAGGGTGGCGATGTTGAGCTGGGCCAGGTGGGCCATGGGTTCGACCTTACGCTACGGTCGCGTAGCGAAACGAGGGATGGGATGAACACGGACACCAGCGACGAGCTCGACGGCGTCGACCCGAAGGTCTACCACCGCAGGTGGTGGATCCTGGCGACGATGTGCCTCAGCCTGCTGATGATCTCCACCGCGATCAGCTCGGTGAACGTGGCGATTCCGACGATCTCGCGTTCGGAGTTACGGCCCACCGCGACCCAGGTGGTGTGGATCGTGGACGCCTACGCCCTCGCCTTCGCCGCACTGTTGCTGCCCGCCGGCGCGATCGGCGATCGCTTCGGGCGCAAGGGGGCGATGCTGACGGGCCTGGTGGTGTTCGCCTCGGCGGCGGTCGCCTGCGCGTACATGACCAGTACGGCGGCGCTCATCGGCTTTCGTGCGGTGATGGGTACCGGGGCGGCGCTCATCATGCCCTCCACGCTCAGCCTGCTGCAGTCGTCGTTCCCGCGCCGCGAGCGGGCCAAGGCCTTCGCCATCTGGGCCGCCGTCGCCGGCGCGGCAGGTGGCGTGGGGCCGCTGCTGGGTGGCTTGCTCGTCGAGCACTTCTGGTACGGCTCGGTGTTCTTCGTCTCGGTGCCGTTCGCCGCGGTCGCGTTCGCCGCCGCAGCGGTGCTCGCTCCGTCGGCGCGCGACACCGTGACGCACCGCTTCGACCTCGGCGGCGCGGCCCTCTCCATCGTCGGGCTGGCCGCCCTCCTCACGGCGATCATCGAGGGCCCAGAGCGGGGCTGGGGTGATCCGGTGGTGGTGGGCGGCATCGTGGCCGCGGCGGTGTTTCTCCTCACCTTCGTGCAGTTCGAGCGGCGCCACCGCGAGCCGATGCTCGACATGGGCTTCTTCCGCGACCGGCGCTTCGCCACGGCGGCGTTCGGTGTACTGCTCACGTTCTTCGTCATCTTCGGGATGATCTTCCTGCTCGTGCAGTACCTGCAGAACGTGAAGGGCTACTCACCGCTGGAGGCGGGTGCACGTGGCCTACCCTTCCCGGTGACGATCGCTGTGGTCGCGCCGCGTGCGCCGCGAGTGACCGCGCGCATCGGGGCCAAGCGCGGTGTGGCTGGGGGGATGGCGATCCTCGCGCTCGGCACCCTGATGCTGTCGCTGATGGGTGTGGGTACCGCGTACGCCTGGATCGTCCTGACGCTGGCCGTTGCTGGTCTCGGCACGGGCCTCACGATGGCACCGCTCACGAGCACGATCATGCAGAGCGTGCCGGCACACAAGGCGGGTGTCGGGTCGGCGGTCAACGACACGACGCGCGAGGTGGGCGCGGCGATCGGCATCGCCACCACCGGCAGCATCATGAACGCGATCTACCGCACCAACGCCGCGACGAGCATCGCTGCCCTACCCGAGGAGTGGCGGGCGACCGCTCGCCTCAACGCCGCCCGTGCTCTCGCCGTGGTCGCCACGGGCGAGGAGCGCCTCGGCGCCGATGTTGCGGCCGGGCTGCGCCGCCAGCTCCGCGAGTCGTTCGTGGACGGTGCGCATGTGGCGCTGCGGGTCTGTACCGCGGTGATGCTCGTGGCTGCGGCCGTCATCTACCGCTTCCTCCCCGACCGCAGTGGCCACCATGAGTGAAGATCCACGCCGTACACGCTCGCGGGCGCGGGTGGTGGCCGCTGCCGCGGACCTGTTGCGCGAGAACGGGGTGCACGGCCTCACGATCGAGGCGGTGGCCGCCCGCTCCGGTGTGGCCAAGACGACGATCTACCGGCACTTCAACGGCCGCGAAGCGCTGCATGTGGCGGCGATGGACTCGGCCGCCGTGCAGGTGGAGATCGGTTCGACCAACGACCTGCTCGCCGATGTCACCGCCTTCTGTACCGCGCTCGACGACAGCCTGCAGTCGCCTGAGCTGGCAGTGCTGCTGGCGACGGCGGTGGAGGGTGCGGAACGCTCTCCCGTCCTGGCGGACACGTTGGCCCACGACGCCGAAGCCCGTCGCGCCGCGCTGGTGGCACGGCTCGAGGCGGCCGTCGCCTCTGGCGAGTTGGACGAGCGCACCGATGTCGAGGTGCTCCACGGCCAGCTCATCGGCCCGATCTTCTTTCGCCGGTTCATCAGTCGCCAGCCGACGGATGCGGACTTCGTGGCCCGCAACGTGGCGGCGGCGATCACGCCGCGGCGGGGGCGGCGCGGCGCTTCTGGCGGCGGTGACGCACCACCTCGATGACGATGTTGATCGTCATCGCAGTGCCGAACGCGATCCAGAACGCCCTGGTGTGGTCGTCCTTGAACGGTTTGCCGACGACGAAGGCCAAGCCGGCGGCGTAGGACGCCCAGATCGATGTGGCCAGCGCCACCCAGCCCACGAACCAAAGACGACTCTGGCGGGTGATGCCGCTGGAGAGGGTCAGCGCGGTGCGCCCGCCGGGGATGAAGCGGGCGGTGATGAGCAGGAGTCCGCCCCGCTGGCGGATCTGCGCGTCGGCCCACTCGAGACGGGCGCGGAACTTGGGTTTGTGTTCGGCACGGCGATGGAACCAGTTGCCCCAGCGGTGCCCGATCGCGTACGCGGCGTTGTCGCCGAGGAAGGCCCCGACGGCGCCGGCGATGATCACCGTCCACAAGGCGTACTCGGCGTCGCCGGTGGCCACCGCGACGCCGGCGATGATCACCGTGGTCTCGCTCGGCACGATGGGCACCACCGAGTCGAAGAACGCGATCGCGAACACCACCCCGAGGAACCACCAGTTCGCCGACCAACTGTCGAGGCGATCCGTGAGATCGGTGATGATGTTGGCGGTGACGATGGCCGGCACGGGCACGAGGCTAATCCGTGGTGAGTTGGCGACGGAGGCGGCGGGCGAGGTTGCTCGCGCCGAGAGGTGTGCCCGAGGTGATGGTCAGGTGCCCCATCTTGCGCCCCGGGCGGGCCTCGCGCTTCCCGTAGAGGTGGAGATGGGCAGCCGGCTGTGTGAGCGCACGGGCCCAGTTGGGCTCACCGTTGGCCCACAGGTCGCCGAGCAGGTTCACCATCGACGCACCCGGCACGAGCATGCGCGTGTCGCCGAGTGCGAGATTGCAGACCGCCCTCACCTGCTGCTCGAACTGGTTGGTGATGCAGGCGTCGAGCGTGAAGTGGCCGCTGTTGTGAGGGCGTGGCGCCAGCTCGTTGACGAAGACGCTCCCTTCGACCACGAACATCTCCACCGCCATCACGCCGACGAACTCGAGCTGCTCGGCGATGTAGGTGCACAACTCCTCGGCCGCCTGTTGTCCGCCGACGCCCAACTTCGCCGGGGCGAACGTGAGGTCGAGGATGCCGTTCACGTGTTCGTTCTGGGCAACAGGAAAGCACGCCACCCTGCCCTCGGCGGAGCGGGCGAGCACCAGCGAGATCTCACGGTCGAGTCGCAGCTGCTGTTCCAGCACACACGGCACCGACCCGAGCTGCGCCCACGCGTCGGCGAGCACCTCGTGCGAGTCGCAGCGGATCTGGCCCTTGCCGTCGTACCCCAGTCGCGCCGTCTTCAGGATGGCCGGGAAGCCGAACTTCGATGCCTCGACGAGGTCGGCTTCGGCGTGGACCTCGCGGTACGGGGCCACCGGGACCCCGATGTCGGTGAGGAAGCGCTTCTCCGCGATGCGGTCCTGGCAGACGGCGATCGCTGCCGGGGCAGGGCGTACGAGCGTGCGCTGCGCGAGCTGTTCCATCGCGGCCGCCGGAGCGTTCTCGAACTCCGTGGTCACCACCGCGCATGTCGCCGCCATCTCGGCCAGAGCGTCGGGATCGTCGTACGGGGCGACGAGGTGCACATCGGCCACCTTGCCCGCGGGCGCGTGCGGATCGGGTTCGAGCACGGTCGTGCGGTAGCCCATCGTGTGCGCTTCGAGCACGAAATAGCGGCCGAGCTGGCCGCCCCCGAGGATGCCGAGCATCGCCGGCGGTGCGATCACGGAGCGGGTCATGAGGGGGCGAGGCGGGTCATGCCGGGGGCAGGGGACTGGTGGCGGCCTGGTGGTGGCGCGCGCTGCGGTACTCGGCGAGTCGGGTGGCCAGCTCAGGGTCGTGAGTGGCGAGCACGGCCACAGCGAAGAGGGCCGCGTTGGTGGCTCCGGCCTCGCCGATGGCGAACGTCGCGACTGGCACACCCGCGGGCATCTGCACGATGGAGTACAGGCTGTCCTGCCCACTGAGGTGACGGCTGGGTACGGGGACGCCGAGCACCGGCACGGTGGTCTTCGCCGCGAGCATGCCGGGCAGGTGGGCCGCGCCGCCGGCGCCGGCGATGATCGCCCTCAGGCCTCGCTCGGCGGCCTCCTCGGCGAAGGCGAACATCTCGTCGGGCATGCGGTGGGCGGAGAGCACCTGGAACTCGTGGGGCACGCCGAACTCGGCGAGCACTTCCACGGCCTTGCTCATCGTCGGCCAGTCGCTGGCCGAACCCATCACGACAGCAACGAGGGGAGTGGTCACGGGGCCAGTCTTTCAGACAGAGGCGCCGGCGCGCTCGCCGTCGATGACGGCGGCATGGGCGCGGCGTGGGGCGACGCAATCGCCCACCCGCTCGACGCTGACACCGGCGGCCTTCAGCTCGTGGTACAGCGCATCGGCGGGGAGAGCGGGCACCGCAAGCACGAGCCAGTCGGGGTGGCGCGTCTGGTTGGCCCCGGTGGGGTGGTGCAGAAGGGTGAGCTCGCCGTCCGCGAAGCCCATCGGCACCAGGTCGGTGCTCTGGGTGATGCCCAGATCCTGGCCGACCACCATCCCGTTGGTGACCACCTCCACCTGGCAGCCGCGGTCGGCGAGCAGTTCGGCGACGGACGTGGCGTGGTGGAAGCCGATCTCGTCGATGACGACGACGCTGCCGGTGGGGTCGGCCGCGCCGCTCAGCACGTCGCGCACATCGGCCGCAGTGGTGGTGTCGTCGCCCACCCACCACGGCCGGCCGGCCTCGGCGCCGGTGGCGACGATGACATGATCGGGTCGGTCGGCACGCACCGTGTCCGCAGTGACGGTGGTGCCGTAGAAGATGGCGACGCCAAGGCGCGTCGCCTCGGTGACCTGGTTGCGGATGAGGTCGCCGAACTCGGCGCGGTTGGGCACGGTGGCCGCGAGG
>CAYZFZ010000040.1:0-21144 GCA_964477795.1 uncultured Bifidobacterium sp. | reverse complement strand
GAACATGCGATCCCAGATGATGAGGATGCCGGCGTGGTTGCGGTCGATGTAGCGCTTGTTGCGGCCGTGGTGCACACGGTGGTGCGAGGGCGTGTTGAGCACGGCCTCGCCCGCCCCGATGCTGCGGATCGTGTCGGTGTGGATCCAGTACTGGTAGATCAAGTTGAGCGCGCGGGAGGTCTCGATGATCGCCGGGCGCACACCCATCCGGGCGACCAGCCCGTAGGGCACCCACACGCCGAACGCACCGGCGACGGGCTGGCGCAGCGCCGTGGACAGGTTGTAGTGCTCGCTGCTGTGGTGTGGCACGTGGATGGCCCACATGCCGCGCACCTCGTGCTGGAAGCGATGGTTCCAGTAGTAGGCGAGATCCCACCACACCATCGCCAGCGTCCACGGCAGCACACCGTTGCCGAGGTCGCGCCGTGCACCCTTGCGCCACAGGCGGGTGGCACTGGTGAGCGCGGCGGTGGTGGCCGTCAGCGCCACACCACCGGCCGCGATCGCGGCGACGCCGCCGACCTCGGCCACCTTGCGGGCGCGGGCCCTGGCGCGCCGGCCCCTGGCCGTGAGCGTGTCGGCGTTCTTCGCGACGGCGTCAGCGATCGTGGTGGCCGCCGCCGCGGCCAGGGCCACGCCCACCACCACCTGGCCGACGCGGCCGCTGCGCCCACGACCACCCTTGCCGGTGCGGAACGGCACGGCGTAGCTGGCCAGGTACGCGGAGATCGGCGTCGTCAGGCTGAGCACGCCCATCGCCAGGCTGGTGACGGTGTCGGGCTTCACATAGTCGGCGGCGCTTGGGCCCTGCTCCTTGGCGCGCCGCTCGAGCGCCGTGCGCTCCCAGGCCATCGAGCCGAAGTAGAGCGGCGTGACCGCGACCGAGAGATCCATGGTGCCAGTCTGTCGCGCCGGTAGCGGCGATCGGCAACGCGGCGCGTACGGTTCGGACGTGATCGTCCACGACTCTTCGTTGCGCGACCTGCTGGTGCGCAACCTCGCCGCCCACGACGTGCTGGCGGTGCCCCACGACGACGTGAAGCGGGCATCGGTGGCGATCGTCGTCGTTCCCAGCGATGCCGGCACCGACACGGCCGACCCGTACGCCTTCACGCCCGAGGAGATGACGATCGTGCCCGGCGACATCACCGGCTTCGACGGCTCCGTCACCGGCGTGGCGGGTGGGGCGGCGTTCCTGCTCTGCCGCCGGGCGGCGACGCTGAACCGCCACGGCGGCCAGTGGGCGCTGCCGGGTGGCCGCGTCGACCCCGGCGAGACGGCGGAGGAGACGGCACTGCGCGAGCTGGAGGAGGAGCTGGGCCTGACCCTGGGCCACGACGCCGTGCTCGGCCGGCTGGACGACTACGTCACCCGCTCCGGGTACGTGATCACGCCGATCGTGCTGTGGGCCGCCGGTGATGTGCAGCTGCGGCCCGACCCGGCGGAGGTGGCCCATGTGTACCGGATCGGCCTGCACGAGCTGCAGCGGCCCGACTCACCCCGCTTCGTCCAGATCCCGGAGAGCGACCGGCCGGTCGTGCAGGTGCCGCTGGGGCGCGACCTGATCCACGCCCCCACCGGCGCGGTGCTGGTGCAGTTCCGCTGGGTGGCGCTCGACAGCCGGGCCGGCGAGCGGGTGCACGACTTCGAGCAGCCCGTCTTCGCCTGGAAGTAGCGCGGCGGTCCGGCGCGCGCATGTTCAGGCGCGGCCGGAGTGGCCGAATCCGCCGCCGCGATCGTCGCCGTCGAGCGTGTCCACCAACTGCCACTGCACAGCCTCCACCCGTTGCACGACCAGCTGGGCGATGCGGTCGCCGCGGTGGACGTGGAACGGCTCGTGCGGGTCGGTGTTGAGCAGCACGACCTTGATCTCGCCGCGGTACGCCGCGTCGATCAGACCCGGCGCGTTGACGACGGTGAGGCCGTGCTTGAGTGCGTTGCCGCTGCGGGGTAGCACGAAGCCGGCATGGCCGGCCGGGATGGCGATGCTGATGCCGGTGGGCATCAGCAGGCGACCGCCGGCAGGAGCGACGGTGCCGCTGTCGCGGGCCCGCAGGTCGAGCCCGGCGTCGCCGGCGTGGGCGTAGGTGGGCAGGGGGAGCTCGAGGTCGAGTTGCACGATCGGCACGGGCAGCATGGCGCCTGCGAGTGTACGTTCCGGCACCGGCCGGCACCGGCGACGGGGCGGGTACGCTCCCCCGGGATGAGCCCGCCCGCGCGACCGCCTTCCGTCGATCGGCTGGCGCGGGCCATGGCCGCGGCCGCCGAGCTACCGCACGCGGTGTGCGTCGAGCTCGCCCGGGCGGCCATCGCCGAGGGTCCGGCGGCGTACGCGCCCGAGGCCGCGGCGGCGCGAGCGGTCGCCTTCCGTCGCACCCTGCTTACACCGGTGGTCAATGCCACCGGCGTGCTGCTGCACACGAACCTGGGTCGCGCGCCGATGCCGTTCGAGCACCCGCCGCAGGCGATCAACGTCGAGCTCGACCTCGGCACCGGCGAGCGCGGCTCGCGGCAGCGGGCCGTCGGCGGGCTGCTGGCGACGCTGTGCGGCGCGGAGGCGGCACTGGTGGTCAACAACAACGCGGCCGCGGTGCTGCTGGTGCTCGCTGCGCTCGCCCGCGACCGGCAGGTGCTGGTCAGCCGCGGGGAGAGCGTGGAGATCGGCGGCGGGTTCCGGGTGCCGGAGGTGATGGAGCAGAGCGGCGCGGTCCTCGTCGACGTGGGTACCACCAACCGCACACGTCTCGCCGACTACACCAAGGCCCTCGGGCGCAAGGCCGCCGATGTCGCGCTGATCCTGAAGGTGCACCCCAGCAACTACCGCGTCGAGGGCTTCGTCGAGGGCACACCGGTCGAGCAGCTGGCAACGCTCGGCGTGCCGGTCGTCGCCGACATCGGCAGCGGGTTGATCGACGCCAACTGCCCGTGGCTGGGTGGCCCGCCACCCGCGTGGCTCGCCGGCGAACCCGCCGCCCGCCAAACGCTGGCAGCCGGCGCTGGGCTCGTCACGTTCAGCGGCGACAAGCTGCTCGGTGGGCCGCAGGCCGGTGTCATCGCCGGCCGTGCCGATCTCGTGGCGGCGTGTGCCGCGCATCCGCTCGCCCGTGCGCTCAGGCCTGGCGGGCATGTGTTGTTCGCGATGCAACAACTCGCGCTGTCGTATCTCGACCGCACCGCTGCCACCCGCGTGCCGTTCTGGCAGATGGCGAGCGCGCCGATCGACGACCTGTCGGTGCGGGCGCACGAGATGGTCCTCGCCGCCGGGGTCGGGGAGGTCGTCGCCAGCGAGGCGGTTCCCGGCGCCGGTTCCGCGCCCGGCACGATCATCCCGTCCGTCGCCGTCCGCGTGCCCGGCGACCATCTCGCCGCGTTGCGCTGCACGGCGCCGCCGATCATCGCCCGCACCCGCGACGGCGCCACCCTGCTCGACCTGCGCACGATGCACCCCTCGACCGACCGGCACGTCGCCGCCGCCCTCGCGGCGCTCGCCACCCGCTGAGCCGATGAGGGTCGTCGCCACCTCCGGGCACGTGGACCACGGCAAGTCGTCGCTGGTGGAGGCGCTCACGGGCACCAACCCCGATCGCTTCGAGGAGGAGCGCCGGCGCGGGCTCACCATCGACCTCGGTTTCGCGCACACGATCCTGCCCCGAGAGGACGGCCGGCCGGGAGGTGACGGCATCAGCTTCGTGGACGTGCCCGGTCACGTCCGGTTCCTGCGCAACATGCTCGCCGGCGTGGGCGCCGTCGACGCGTGCCTGTTCGTGGTCGCGGCCACCGAGGGGTGGAAGCCGCAGAGCGAGGAGCACCTGCGCATCCTCCAGCTCGTCGGCCTGCGCCACGGCATCGTCGCGCTGACGAAGACCGACCTCGTCGACGACGAGTGGCGCGCACTGCAGGAACTGGACGTGCGCGACCACCTCGCCGGCAGCTTCCTCGCCGACGCACCGATCGTGGGCGTGAGCGCGACCACCCGCGACGGCCTCGCCGACCTCCGCCGAGCACTCGCCACGCTCGTCGCCACCACGCCTGCCGCTACCGACCGCGGGCGCCCACGCCTCTGGATCGACCGGGTCTTCGCCGCCAAGGGAACCGGCACCGTCGTCACCGGCACGCTCACCGGCGGCAGCGTGCGAGCCGACGATCAGCTCACCGCCGGCGAGCACGCCGTGCGCGTACGCGGCATCCAGTCGCACGGCGAACGCCACGACTCGATGGTGCCCGGCAACCGGGTCGCGCTCAATCTCGCCGGTGTCGACCACCACCAGCTGCGGCGCGGCGACGCAGTCATCGCCGCGCATCAGTGGCGGCCGACGCAGCGCCTCGACGCGTCGCTCACCGTCCTGGCGTCGCTCGCTCACAGCGTGTCGCGGCGCGGCGCGTACCTCGCCTACATCGGTTCCGGGGAGTTCCCGGTGCGGCTGCGGATCCTCGGCAGCGAGGTGCTGCGGCCGGGCACCACGGGGCCGGTACGCCTGCACCTCGCCACACCCCTGCCGCTCGTGCCCGGCGATCGCTTCGTGCTGCGCGAATCCGGCCGCGACGAGACGGTGGGCGGCGGCGAGGTGCTCGACGTGGCACCCGTACGGCCGGCGTCGAAGGCCGCACCGGACCGCGACCTCGACCGATTCGTGGCCGAGCGCGGTTGGGTCGCGGTGGAGGACTTCGAAGCGCTGACCGGCGTGCAGCGAGCACCCACGATCGGGCGGTGGGTGGTGGATCCGGGCGCGCTCGCCAACACTGAGGCATCCGTGCGCTGCAGGGTGGCCGAGGCCGGCGAGTTGGGACTGGACGTCGCCACGCTGGACGATCGCGAGCGCGCCGTGCTGGCCACGCTGGAGGGCGTCGCCATCGACGCCGGGCGCGCACGGCCGACCGAGGCGAGCGACCCGCTCGCCGAGCATCCGATGCTCGCCGTGCTGCAGGCGGGAGGGGCAGCGCCGCCGGAGCCGACCGGTGTGGATCGGGCCCAGCTGCGCGAGCTGGTGCGCCGCAAGCTCGTCGTCGAGCGCGACGGCCTGTACTTCCATCCGGATGCCGTCACCGCCGCGGCCACGACTGCTGCGAGGCTGCTGCAGGCGCGGCCGGAAGGGTTCACGATGTCGCAGTTCCGCGAGGCGCTGGGCAACACGCGCAAGCACGCCCTGCCGCTGGCTGCCGAGCTCGACGCACGCGGTATCACCCGCCGCCGCAACGACGTCCGCATCGCCGGCCCCAGGCTGCCAACGCCCTGAAGCACGGGCACGGGCACGGGAAGGGGAACGGGAAGGGGCTGCTACTCGCCGGCGGGCTTGCGCCGGCGCGGCTTCAGGCTCTGCACCCGGCGGATGCCCTTGTGCCGCCCGGCGGGCACCTTTCGCTCCAGCTCGCGGGCTGCTTGCGCCACGCGCACGTCGTTGGTGATGATCTCGCCGAACTGCTCGGGGTCGGCGAGCAGCCAGCTGTGCGAACCCTCGACGACGGTGCCCTCGACCCCCGACGCGACGCACAGCGCCTCGAACGACTCGCGTGGGATGATGCCGTCGCGCGTGCCCCAGATGCTGCGGATCGGCAGGCCGCTGTCGCGCAGCGCCTCCAGCTCGGTGCGCACGTCGGCCCGGCGGGCCAGGTTGCCCACCTTCACGATCGCCCGCGGGTTGCGCACCAGGTTGGGCAGCAGGTCTTCCGCCACCACGGGCAGCACGCGGGTGGCCTGGCGCATCGGCCACACGTCGCCGGGGAAGTGCAGGCCCCAGTCCCACAGCGGCCGCTCGGTGATGCTGCGCAGGCCGCGCCCACTGCGCCACGACGAGCCGCCGATCGAGTTGACCAGCACCAGGCTGCGCACGCGAGGGCGAAAATCGTGGGCGAAGCGCACCGCCACCCCACCGCCGAAGGAGTGGCCGACGACGACCGCCGGCTCCTCGATCTCCAGCGAGTCGAGCAGGTCGGCGACCCACTGCGCGTAGCCGCGCAGTGAGAACGTGTCGCCGGGGAGATCGGCACTGCCGCCGAAACCGGGCAGCGAGGGCGCGATCACCTGGCAACCCTGGCCGGCGATCGTCTCGATCACGCTGCGGTACGTGTGCTGGCCCAGCGCCCACCCGTGGAGCATCACGACCGGCAGCCCCTCGCCGGCGACGCTGTACACCGCCGAGCGGCCCTGCACGAACGTGCGCCGGTCGACCGCAGCCACCGCCGGCATCAGGGCTGCAGTTCCTCGGCGGCCTCGTGCGCGGCGCGGCGCTCGCGGTAGTCGCGGGCTGCACCCTCCAGCGGCTCGACCTCCAGCGTCACGCCGTCGATCGCCACCACGCGCAGCTCGTCGCCGGCGGCGAGCGGCGTGGCGCGGTTGGTGCGCGCCCGCCACTTGCTCTCGCCGACCTGCGCCACGCCTTCGGGGCTGATCGCGCCGACGGCGGTGCCTGTGGAGCCGAGGATCCACTCGCGGCCGATCGTGGGCGTGGCGAATCGGGTACGCACCATCGACGGCATGCCGACGACGAACGTGAGCAGCACGCCGGCGATCCCGACGAAGAGGGTGAGCCAGCCGAGCCGCAGGTCGTTGCCGGGCAGCGGCTCGTAGAGGAACCACGAGCCGAGCACGAACAGCGTGGTACCGACGCCCGTCCACAATCGTGGGATGCCGACCTGCACATCGATCGCGAAGGCGAGCATCGCGAGCACGAGCAGGGCGATCGCGCCCGGGCGTGTGGGCAGCGCCGAGAAGCCGTAGCAGCCGAAGATCGTGAGCACCGCGCCGACGAAGCCGGCGACGCCGACGCCGGCGGTGAAGAACTCGAAGATCAGCAGCACGGTGCCGATGACGAAGAACAGGTAGGCCATCGGCGGGCTGGCGATGGTGTGGAACATCTCCTCCATCAGGCCGAGCCCGGAGAAGCGCACCAGCGTCGCGATGTTTTCCGTCTTGCCCTCGTCGTTGAGCTGCTCGGTGACGGTGTCCAGCTCCGTGCCGTCGTCGAGCACGGTGCCGTCCATCGCGAGCACCATGTTCTTCACGGTGGGCACGCCCTCGTCGGAGGTGTCGAGCCGCAGCACGCCCAGCTTGCGGGCCTCGGAGAACGACATCGAGCCGTTGCGCAGGCGGTCGCCGCCGGCGCCGAGATCGACCGTGGTGCCCTCCAGCGGCAGCGGGTCGCCGGTGTAGCCGATGCGGCTGCCGGCCACCATCGCGGTGACGTCGGCGACGCCCAGCAGCTGCGCCGGGTAGCCGTAGGCGCGGGCATCGCGCGACTGGCCCACCCACACGCCGATGGCGACCTTGGCGTCGGCCACCTTCTGCAGCAGGTGCGTCATCTCCGCCTTGCCGACGATCGAGCCGCCCGTGTTCAGCTGCAGGATCAGCGCCTGCGAGCCGTGCGACTCCGCGCGATCGATCGCGTTCTCGATGGAGCGGACGGTGACCGGATCGAACAGCCCCGACACCTGCAGCACGTCGACCGGCGCCAGGTCGGCCACCGCCTCGGCCTCCTCGCCAGTCGTGTCGACCGGGGCGGACGCGGACGCTGCACCGCCGAGGAGGGAGAGCCCGACCAGGCCCGCGAACGGGGCAACCAGAAGGGCGATGGCTAGTCTGCGCACAAGTGCCTCCGAAGAGCGTGGATCCGCTGCAGTTCCTCACCACCGCCAGGGTGGCCGTCGTGGCCGGCAAGGGTGGCGTTGGGAAGACCACGGTAACGGCAGTTCTCGCGCGTGCGGCAATCCTCAGGGGACTTCGTGTGCTCGTCGTCGAGCTCGACGGCAAGCCAGCGCTGAGTCGCCTGATCCCCGACATCGAGGTGCAGCAGCTGTCCGCGTCGGCCGCACTCGCCGAGTACCTGGACAGCCACGGTCTGTCGCGGGTGACCAAGCGGTTGGCCTCCCGCGGCATCATCGACGTCGTCGCCACCGCCTCACCCGGCATCGACGACATCGTCGTCCTGGGCAAGATCAAGCAGCTCGAACGCAGCGGGCAATACGACCTGGTGGTGGTCGACGGCCCCGCCGCCGGCCATGCGATCACGTTCCTGCTCGCCGCCAAGAGCCTGCTGTCCAGCGTGCGCAGCGGCCCGATCCACACCCAGGCCACCGACGTGCTGGCCATGCTGTCCGACGCGGCCCGCTGCCAGGTGGTGCTCGTCACACTGCCCGAGACCACCCCGATCAACGAGGCGGTGGAGACGGCGTACGCGCTGGAGGAGCGGGTGGGGGTGCACCTCGGGCCGATCGTGGTGAACAGCGTGGACAGCGGCCCGGAGCTGCCGGTGGACGCGGCCGCGGAGGGCAGCCCGATGCGCTTGGCCGCCGAGTTCCGCAACGCGCGGCGCGAGGTGCACCACGACGAGTGCATCCGCCTGGGCCACGAGCTCGCACTGCCGCAGCTGGTGCTGCCCACCGTCGCCGGTTCGCACCTCACCCCTGAGGGGATCGACGCGTTGGCCAGGGAGTGGGAGCCGCGGGCATGACGCAGCAACCCGACGAGCAGGTGCGCGCCGCGCCGCTGACGCTGGCACAGCATCTCGCGACCGCGGACGTGCTCGTGTGCTGCGGCTCGGGTGGAGTGGGCAAGACCACGGCCGCGGCGGCACTCGGCATGCACGCCGCTCGGCTGGGGCGCCGTGCCGTGGTCGTCACCATCGACCCCGCGAAGCGGCTGGCCGACGCGCTCGGCGTGCCCGGCGGGCTGGGCAACGAACCCGTGCAGATCGAGGTGCCGGGCGACGGCGAGCTGTGGGCGCTGATGCTGGACACGGCCACCACCTTCGACGGCCTCGTGCGGGCGAACGCCGCCGACGAGGAGCAGGCCGAGCGCATCCTGGCCAACAGCTTCTACCGCAACGTGGCCGGCTCGCTGAGCGGTACGCAGGAGTACATGGCGGCGGAGCGGTTGCACGCGCTGCACAACGACGAGCGCTTCGACCTCGTCATCGTGGACACGCCACCCACGCGCAACGCGCTCGACTTCCTCGACGCGCCGGGCACGATCGCCAAGTTCATCGACCACCCGCTGTTCAAGCTGCTGATGATGCCCACCCGCCGCGGCATGAAGATGCTCAACGTCGCGGCACAACCGTTGCTGCGCACCATCGGCAAGGTCGTCGGCGGCGACGTGCTCGCCGACGCCGTGGCCTTCTTCCAGGCCTTCGGTGGGATGGAGACCGGCTTCCGCAGCCGCGCGGACGAGGTGATGACCCTGCTGCACAGCGATGTCACCCGCTTCGTGCTCGTCGCCTCACCGCGAGAGGACACGATCGAGGAGGCGTGCTACTTCGCCGGCCGGCTCGCAGCGAGCGATCTGGAGGTCGGCGCGATCGTGGTCAACCGGTGCACGCCGACGTTCGGCGAGCCCCCGGCGAAACGCCCCCGGGCGGCCGCCGCGGCCGCGCTGTTCGACAACCTGGTGGAGCTGCGCACGAACGCAGCGACGGAACGGCTGCAGGCGGCAGCGCTGCTCACCGCGACCGGCATCCCGGCGGGCACGCACACCACCTGGGTGCCGACCCTGCCCGCCGACGTGCACACGCTGGGCGCGCTCACCACGATCCGCGACCTGCTGTTCGACGCGCCCGGCTGACGCGGTTCGGTCGCTCCGAGTACGTCCCCGAAGCTTCCGGAAGCGCCTCCGCACGCATCCGTGCCATGGCGCGTCCGGAAGCGGCCGACCGCATGACGGGCCGTGGCTTCCTGCCGCCGACCCGCACCCGGTAACGTCACGCCGTGCACTATCTCGTCGCCACCGATGCCGACCATGTCGTCAACGACGTCACCGCCGCCCTCGGTGGCCCCGACGTGTCGTTCACCATCGTCCGCGAGGGTCGCGATGTCAGCGCCGTCGTCGGCGAGCGCACCCCCGATCTCGCGATCCTCGACCTGCAGATCGGCTCGAAGGGCGCAATGGCCGTCACGATGGACCTCCGCCTCGATGCGAGCGCAGATCAGGGCCCCGATGTGAAGGTGCTGATGCTGCTCGATCGCCAGGCCGACGTGCACCTCGCCAAGCGCTCGGCCGCCGACGGCTGGCTGGTCAAGCCGTACGATCCGCTGTCGCTGAAGCGTGCGGTGCGCGCCGTGCTGGCACCGCCGGCACCCGCTGCCGCAGCCGATACGGAAGCCGCCGGCGAATCGGCTGAGGAAGAAGCGGCGGTCGCCGGATAGCATCGTGAGTCGCTACGGGGTGTAGCGCAGCTTGGTTAGCGCGCCACGTTCGGGACGTGGAGGCCGGAAGTTCAAATCTTCTCACCCCGACCATTGAAGTCTTACTCAAACAACCGGCCAGTCGGTCCTCCCAGGACCCAGGCCGGTTGTTCATTTCCGGGGAGTTCTTCGGACGGTCAAGTTCGCACGTGACCTGCTGATCACGTGTCTGCCGTTCCATGTGGATGATCTGACGGAAGGGCTCTCTGATGTCATCTTCCACCACGCTGTGGCGGTACACATACAGCTTGTTGAACACCGCTTGGTTCAGTTCTCGGCGAGCCGCGTCGGTCAGTCGCCGGTAGAGCTGGTCGGGCTGGGCCAGCAGGTCGAGTGCGAAATTGGCGATGCCTGCTCCCACCTCCAGGTCGGAGTTGATCGATGCCAACTCATCCCGCAGGTTCTGTCGCTGCAGGTCGATGTCGATGAGTCGACTGCGCACCTTCTGCTTGGCTGAGGATGTCTCGGCGGCGAGGTCGATCAGGTTCGACTCCTGGACATCGAGCTTGTCCAATCGGATCTGGAGGTCTCGTCGCAGCAACGTGGTGCTGTGCTGGTCGTCGTTCATCACCTCGACGATCTGCGAGCGGAAGTCAACGATGAAGGGCTGGTCGAAACACATCTCGTCGTAGTGGTTGATCACCGCCTGTTCCACGACGGCGATCGGCAAGAACGGCTCGATGCAAGTTCCCTCTTGCCGTCCTCGGCAGAAGAAGTAGAAGTAGATACCGCCCTGGCCCTTGGCTCGCACACGCTCCGCACCACAGCGATCCCCTTAAGTAGTGGGACCAGATGCGCTGGCGCTCGCCCGCTCTCCCCACTTGCGATCGAGTTCGTCCTGCACCTTTTCGAAGAGCGCGAGATCGACGAGCGGTTCGTGTCGTCCGGGAAACTCATCTCCCTTGTAGTTGATGATGCCCAGGTAGTACCGGTTGCGGAGCACCACGGCGAGCTTGCCGTCGGTCATACGTCCGGCCTTGTAGCGACCCGCTCGCGAGCGCAGGCCACGGTCATAGAGCACGTCGCACAGTGCTTCGAGGGTGTAGTCGCGAGTTGCGTAGAGCTCGAAGGCTTGGCGGATGAGTGGTCCACGTTCTGGATCGATGGCAACGGTGCGCACCTCGTGGCCCTCGCTGCGGTCAGTGGTGTTGAGGTAGCCGATCGGTGCTCGGCTGATGGTGCCGCCCTTCTTCGCCTTCTCTCCCATCTTGTAGCGAATGTCGGCACCTTCTTCTGCGGAGCGGAACTCGTTGAAGCTTGCGAGGATGCCGTGCATCAGCTGGCCAACCGGCGTGTCGTCAATGTTCTCGGTTGCCGACACGAGGGTCACGCGGTGCTTGCGTAGCTCAGCCATCACCAGTGCATCGTCAAGCCGGTTCCGGTTCATGCGTGACAGCTTGTAGACGAGCACGATGTCCACGTCGCGTTCCGTCTTGATGCGGTTCAGCATCGCCTGGAACGCTGGCCGGCCCTCCATCGAAGTGGCTGTCTTCCCAGGCTCCAAGTACTCACCGACGATGACGACATCACCCATGCTCTCGGCCTTGCGTTCGCAGGCCAGTCGCTGGGCAGGAATGGAAATGCCTTCTGGGTCGTAGTCGGTCTTCACCTGCGATTGCGTGCTCACCCTGAGATAGAGGACATGGTCGCGCGAGCCCGCGAAGCAGGCACGCAAGATGGAGAACTACCACCTGAGCTACTGCTGTCCCTATCAAGAGCCGGCGTGACAAGGTTCTTCTCGTCACGCGAACACTATAAGCGATACAGAAACGGGGCAGACTCGATCAGTCGCTATGTGGCCACAGCTTGCATCTCCATAGAAATGGTCTCCATAGATCTGTCAAATGGGGCACGATGTGGAAGAGATAGCAAATGCCTTCGAGCATGCCATATCCGGACCGAACCATGTCCGCGTCACCATTTCTCTCCTCGACCCGACGCGCCTCGCACTAATGGAGTCAATTGCGCCGGTGTTCGGTATTTCAGCCACGTCGCTGGTTGAGCGCATCAACGACACGATTGACTCGCCTCGCGATGTCCGCGAAAACAGACTCGCACGAACTCGACGAGGCAACCTACAGGTCTGGTGTCACCGAGTCCTGCCAAATGCATCTGCAATTTTCCTGGACGGCGACCACGCCGGAGATGGCCGCGTCCAGTTGGAACCAAGGGCTTCAGAACAGGAATGTCGAACAGTTGGGGATTCGAGATTGGCTATGGAACTGCCTTCTACAACACGCTTCGCTATTCCTACCGCAGCCTTATCGCAGATGGACGCCAAGTACTGTAGGGCGCGAAATGGCTGGACGTGAGAACACCGGCGCTAAGCTTGGTCAACCATCAATCACATTCATGAGACACTTGATTCTATTCGTTTATCCCGGCGGACCGTTCATCATTCCTCCTCTTGCATAACATTGGTCTGGGCGCGGAAGGACGAAGGTGCTTGGTCAATACGAAAAGGAGAATACAACAAGGGCGAGGACCCCCTGGCCCACGCCAAGCGAGAGTTCAGCGAAGAACTCGGCCTGGCCGGACCCGAAGATGCTGAGTACATCGCCCCAGGAGAGGCGAAACAGCCGAGTGGGAAGGTAGTGACCTGCTGGGCTGTTGTTGGCAACTTAGATGTTACGACCATACAGAGCAACCTGTTCGAAACGGAGTGGCCGAAAGGGTCCGGGCAATTCAAGCAATTCCCCAAGGTCGACAAGGCCGGCTGGTTCCCTTTGAAAGTCGCGCGCCTGAAGTGGCTCAAAGGACACGTAGTGTTCCTTGATCCTCTCAAAACCCACCTGCAATCAATCGGCACTAACGTTGAGGAGAGTCCTCTGGAGCCTCCCACGCTGTTTTGAGGCGTCATCCGTTTGAGGCTTCGGCAATCTGTAAGTATACTCGGCTTCATGCGGCGGCATGATCACTCTGAGCAACCGACCTTGCCTGGTCTCGGTTCCGTGCCTGATGACCGTTACGGCTTCAACGACCGGATCGGATCGTCGCTCGGACTCGAAGGTGCCGGTCCACTCAGCGTGATGACTGGGGATCAACTCCATCCGATGATGGTCTTCGACGAGGCGATATGGAGTGACGGGTACCGCTGGCGAGAAGGTGCCGAACAGCATGTCATTCAAGTCGCGGACCTGTGCGGTCTTGAAGGTGGGGAGCTAGTTCTCGACATCGGTAGCGGTCTAGGCGGCCCCTCCAGACTGCTTTCATCTAGAAGATATGGTGTGACGGTCATCGAGCTCAACAAGGTACGGCAGCACCTGATAACCTCACGACGTTTGTGGCTAGAGCTGAACGAGGCGGCAAGCCCGACCATGATCTTGTCCGATGCGGAGAGGCCACTTCCGGTGCGCAGCTGCTCCGTCGATGTCGTATGGAGTATGAACATGATCTATCACGTCTCGCACAAGCGAGACCTCCTCACGGAGGCGTATCGAGTGCTTAGGCCTGGGGGCCGACTCATGATCGACGACTGGATGTTCACACACCGTGCAACTTCTGAGCACGCAGGACTGATGAAGGCACACTTCGGCTCTGGAGATCTGATTCACCTGGATGCGCTCTTCGGAATGCTAGTCGATTCCGGGTTCGCCCTGAGGCACTTTCGAGATGTCGGCGGAGTTGGGAGGACCCTCATGCCAAAGCACGTTAGCGATGTGGTTCATCGAGACTTTATGCACTATCTCGCGACGTACGATAGCGAATGGGGCCGCCAGACTGGTCTGGATTTCATTGACTCGATCCTCAAGACTACCGAATTGTACGCAACGGATGTGATGACCTACGTTCAACTCGTTGCTACGAAGACGTGAGGTCTTCGATTCACTTCGACGTAGTGAACGTCGCCCGAGTACCGAGGGAGAATATCGCGGACACGGCTGGATAACGCAGACTCATCCACCTGAAGGCACGGGTGCTGGGAGAGATGCGACTGGAGGTCGGCGGGAACCTCGTTCCAATTCGGAGTGAAGGACCAATGAACTGCCTTGCGAGCTTGGGCAGCGTGGTTGGGATGGGTTGAATGCAGCAGGCGGTAATCGAAAATGACTGCGTCTCCAGCGTCGCATTCAACCGTGACTTCACCGTCGTATGCTCGCATTGCGGGGTTGTCTCGGCTCAACTGATCGGATCGAGGGTCGTGAGCGTCTGGGAGGTCGTCAATAAAGTATGGACGAGCGAGGTGACTCCCAGGTAGAACGCGAAGAGCGCCATTGCGCGTCGTCGTAGGCTGCAAATAGCACAGCAGTGCGACCTGGACTGCCAATCTGGAGTAGCTCATCCTATGGTCCCATGCCCACCAGTCCTGATGCCATTCGAGCCCGGACGAGTGCGGTCCTTTATCTATGTGATACCCAGAAATCCATCGAAGGGACTCCGCTCCTACTGTGCGCTTGACTCGATCGATACGCGATGGATGGCGGGACAGCAGATCGAGTTCGGCGGATGCGGCATCGAACCCAGCGAGGGTGTGAGTTCCTCTCTCTTGACGGTACTCAGGTAGGTTCGCGGACATATCTCGCAGGAGAGATACCTCGCCTGCGTTGAACAGGCCCCGTAAAACTGTGTACCCTTCCGCCTCGAACGATCCCCTCAATTCACTCATCACGATTCCATAATAACATACATGTAGTTTCTTCGGCCCTATTCACTGGCAAGAGAATCTCACGACTGGGTTGTGAGGAACAAGATGATGAACCTGTTGTTTTGCCTGTGGATTTGCGGTGTCAAACTCGGCAGTTATGCACAGGGCTACCTCACACCGCGCGAGAAAGGTCTACTTAACCCGGGACGCAGAGCCACGTGACAGTCCTGCCACGATCAGGTGGGCCCGCACGCGTCCCTAGGCGCTGGCGGCCTCTTGGAGGCCTGGCGCTGACCACCTGCCGAGCACGAACCCCCGTTGGGTGATGGATGCGGGTGGTCGCCGCGGCTATGCGGAGGCGCTCACGCGGTCCTCGTGAAGCTCAGGACGACCTCAGTATCCATTCTGGACGCCATTGCTCCAGAGTTCGCCAGGGGAGGGGGCAAGTAGCGGTGCTTCGAAGGAAGCTCCCTGGTCGTGACCTCCTCCAGAGCGAATCCAGCCCGCTGCGCGCCGAGAGCGCAGGTTGTCGAACTTGAGACCGGCACGCCCCGCAACTGCGAGTCGGCGACAACAAGCACAAGGTGGCCTCCGGGGCGTGTCACCCGCGCAAACGATCGCATCAGCCGGTCGATGTCGTCGGCGTACCTATAGACGAGGTGGCGGTTCCGCGGCGTGAGCTCGCCAAGCCGGGGCACCGCCTGCTCTGCGAGCTCGGATACACGAGCCGGGGGGTTCCTCATTCCGCGTTCGGACCCGATCGACGTCCCACGCACCTCTCGTAGCTGATCAACCCGCCATCCCAGCCACACGAGACTCATTCGGTGGCCTCGGAGGTAGTCGATGGCATTGAGGTACGGAGGCGAGGTGACGATCAGGGTGACCGAACCTCGGGGGACGAACTTCAGCGCCCGAGCATCCACTGTACGAACGCTGACCGAGCGCTCGTTGGCGAGACCGGCAACGGTCGCTTCGATTCGCTCGGCCTCTCGCAGGAATCCTGCATAGACGTCGAAATCGTTGTCGTCCCGCACACGATGCGGTCGGCTGTGCGACGTGTCGCGAGCAAGCGAAGCGCCACCCTCTTTGGTGATGATGAGGCGACTCATGGCGAGTCGCAGTGGATCATCGGTGGTCGGCCGATCGGCAAGGACACGAGCGAGGCGACCGAGCTGTTCTCGCTGTTGCTCGGCGAACCAGTAGTTCACGAATTCTGTGGTGGCAGCGTCCTGCTCGATCCACGATGGGATGGAGCGTCGCAGTCGCTTGGCTCGGTTGACCATATCCTCGGCACGCGAGGCCAAGTTCGAGGACAGCACGGTGCGACAGGCCGTCCGGGTCATCATGACCGCCAATGGATCGAGATCGCAGGCAATCGCCTGCCTGTCCTGCTCCAATGCGAGTCGGGGCACGGTGCCGGATCCGCACATCGGATCAAGCACCACGTCCCCTGGCGATGTCAACTCCTCGATCTTCTGGAGCGCGATGTCCGGCGCCATACGGGCTGGGAAGGGGTGAAGGTTCCGTCGTCGAGGCGAGAGCTCGTTCATGTCTGGTTCTCAGATGGAAGCGACTGGACGTAGTTGTGCACGAGCCTCAGCACGTTCTTCGGGTGCGTGTCCAGCTCGACGTGATTCTCGCCGGCGTAGAACAACTCCGGCGCGATTCGACTGAGTGCTGCGCACTCGTTACGAAGCTCCTGATCGGTGATCGTCAGCCTGTTCTTGGCGCCGGTGCGCAGGTAGGTCCTGAGCGACCCGTATTCGATTCGGTGTTCCTGGTCTTCTTGCTGCAGCTTGTAAAGCGCTGCCAGAATCTGAGCATACGGGGCGGCCTTAACGACCTTGACGTCCAGCTTGTCCACCCAGGCCGCAGACTCTGCCGGACTCGATGCGGAGATGAAGAGATCTCTTAGCTCTGCCAGGTTGGTCCGCTTGACGGGGGCGATGCGGACCAGGCGAGCGAGGTCAGAGACTCGCATCAGTGTGATCGTCTTGCCTGGATTCTTCGCTCGATCGTCGGCGATCTCACGCATGAGCGCTCCCCAGTCGTCGCTCCCCGTCTCGAACTCCGGCCCAACCACGATCGCATGGTCACAATGCGCTTCCCTGCGGTGTCGCGCAATCGTTGACACTTCGACTGCTTTCTTCTTGACCTTCCCTCCAGGCGTCTCCTTGCTCTTGGCCTCCAGCGACACGCGGTAGTGCCTCACGCCACCGGCGTCCGCCGGCAGGAAGGCTTCCGCCAAGCCATCGGCCTCGTCCTTCTTAGCCTTTGGGATGGCCTCAAAGCCCAGCTGGTTGAAGGCTGCCACTACGGCGTTCTCCAGGCCCTTCGCGCTATAGGCTGAGGCGACGAGGTCCTGAGCAACGGTGAAGGAATTCTGCGTGCCGGAGGACTTAGCCAGATGGCGGAGGAGCGAGTCGCGTGAGTCGAGCACCGAGGTGATCGCATCTGTGGCAATCTCGGCATCCCGCAGAGCCGCCTCGAGCAGGATCTCTGCCACGGCGAAGAGCTGCAGCGGAAGGTTCTTCCGCTTGTCATCGAACTCATCGGCGAAGTACGCCACGAAGGGGTGCTCAAGGTTGATGCTGAGCTGGCCGGTCGCTGCATCCAGGATCGACATGGGACGCTGTGTGCCGAGATCGTCAAAGGAGACATCGGCGACGAGCCCGTCGCCACCTGCGATACGAGACTCAACATGCGCCAGAAGGTCTTCTCGTGTCTTGAACTGGTTCGCATCGGTCGGCGTGAGGTGGCGCGGGGTGTATCCGCCGTCGAAGGCGTCCAGCAGCATCCGGATGATGGGGCGCTCGGTGATGCTTGCCGGGCTTTCCGACAGACGCTGCGAGGCCTTACGCTCAGTCGTGGTTGAGTTCTCGAACGTCTCCAACTTGCCACGTGCGAAGTTGAAGATCTCCTTCAACACCTCTTTGGCCCGCTTGAGCATCGGACCATCACGCAGGCTTTCGCGCGACGAGCGAAGTTCCTCATCCAGTCGATCAATATTGACCACGACGCGCAGGCGTGAGAAGGTCCCATGTCGCAACAAGTTTCGGTCAATGCCGAACCCACCATCGTCGGGATTGATCAATCTGCCGTTCACATAGACGAAAAAGCCGTTGCTTCGACCGAGCTCAAGTGACTTGCCCGTATCGATCGGCGATTCGTAAACCTCGGCGTAGCCCGAGACGGGACCAAGGAGTCTGTCGATCGCCAGCCAATGGTGATAGTCCGGTGGCTTGATAGACGAATCGGTGTCCGCCTCCATCTCGTTGGGAGTGAAATCCTCGGCGATGATCCACCGCCCCACCAGTTTCGACTCCAACTTGGATGGCGTCACAACTTGATCATTGAGGGCGAGAATGAAATCGTCGCGCAGCGGCATCGCAGTCGACAGCACCCAACGAAGCATCCCGGGTGAAAGGTCGAGGGCCATGTCTTTGAGATCGCTGATGATCGCGACGGTCCAACTCTTCGCTGCTTTAGAACCGAACAGCGTCAGGCCGTCCCGGCCCGAAGACGTGCTCAGCCACGGCTGAAGGGCAGCCTTTGCTTCTGCGGCCGTCAACTCTCGGAGATCGAGGTTCACTGCCGTGTTGGCTTTGACGCCGTCCGCCTGAGGCAACTGGTCGACGTCCGCCGTGCGGGGAATCGCCGAGAAGTCCATCGAGGTCGAGTAGTACTTCCCCTTGGACTTGGTGATGTGGCTAAGGCGTTTGCCCAACACGTAGGCAGCGAGCTTGCCGATGCCGAACTTGCCGATCGTTCGCCGACCGCTCGGAGTGAGGCGACTACGCGACTTGCGCGAGTCACCGACGATCCAGTGAACTTTCAGGCCGTCGGGGTCCATGCCCGTGCCGTTGTCGATGACCGCGATCGAGGCCCCGGTCGCTGCTCGATCTGCCGGCAACACCACGTGCACCCGCGTGGCGTCGGCATCGAAGGCATTGGAGACGAGCTCCTCGATGGCCTTGTTCGGGTTGCTGTAGAGCCCCTCGGAGAAGAGCCCGATGATCTGCAGGCTGATCTCGACACTGATCTTGTCCGTGACCAGCCCCGCCTGATGGAAGGGTGCATCAGAACTTGGCATGGGTGGAGACTCTAGGCCAGCAGCAGACTAGATCAGGCGAGGCTGACCTGGCACAGTCGGGTCAAGCGGCTTGCGCCACGGTGAAGGTCGCACGACGCGGGCGAGCGTACGCCGAGGTGGGCATGTCGCGGCCAGAGCCGGCCCGCAGGGTGGATCTACCTACTCACCACCGCGAGGACTTTTCCTGGCCACCAGCGAGGACTTTGACATGGCCACGGACACGGACACGGACACGGACACGGACACGGAACTTATAGCCCGAAACGAAGGCCTAGACCAGTGATGCTCCACCCCCAACACTCATCCGAATGAGGCAGACGACGAACGGCTCTCCCGACGAGCCCGAACCAAGGTTGTCCGACCAACCCCCAACCGTGACGCAATCTCAGTGAGGCTGAGGCCTTCGGCCTCGAGCTCGGCCGCACGGTCGAGATCGACCGTGACGGTCTGGTGGTAACGGCGGGGCACACCGTGACGATCGAGGATCTGGGAGACCTTCTCCCGGTTGACACCGAACTCGACTGCCGACCCACGCAGGGTCGCACCCTGGTGGTAGCGGTCCACCAGACGCTGCTCATCCCCATCGGACAGATGCACTCGCAGCCGAGGAGCCGCCGGCAGCGCTGCTACCGGCTCGACACCAGGCAGTTCGAGCAACACTCGCAGACGTTCCAGCTGGTCAGCAGAGTTTGAGTAACGCCGCAGAAGGCCGACTGAAAGGCCCCTGGTCACGGCACTTGCGAACAGCAAGCCGAGGCCGGGGGCTTTGCTCTTGCCGAGGCCTCGCGTCGGCCAGCAGAGGTCCGCACGTGACTGTTACGGGCACCACGACAGGCCGCCAGCGACACGGAACGGTTCGTCCAGGGCCTTTGCCGGAAAACGGGGCATTCCCTACATGCTTCGGCCATGTCTTCGACCGCCGCCTTCGACCTTGGTGCGCTCCCGCCAAACCCGGGCGACGCGCTGCGCGAGCGGCGCATCGACCTCGGGCTGACACAGGCCGAGTTGTCCGAGCTGTCGGGCATCGCCCAGGGCGACATCAGCAAGATCGAGAACGGACACCTCGACGCGCGCTGGTCGACGATCAAGCGCCTTTCCGACGCACTCGCATCGGTCAAGGAACCGAAGACCAGTCTCGCCAACGGCGGCTACCGCCGAGCCAAGCCTGACGTCTCGGGCCTCGATTCGTGGAAGCCGAGCGGCAAGACCAAGCACTCGGTCACTGTCGTCAAGTGATCGTCCGTCCGGCGGTCGCCGCGGACGCGGCGACGTTCGAGAGCTTCGACCTCGGCGGACTCCGTCGAGTGGCTGGTGTATCCGGCGAACCACGCCTCGATCCGGTTCAGCAGTCGCACCTTCCCGACGGCCGATGAGATCAGTCCACCCGAGAGCAAGCCCTACGTCCGGTACCTGCTCCGGCTCCAACTTCCTGTGTCGCCGGGGGTCAGGTAGAGAGACTGAAAGGCTCTTGCCTCGGCCACGTCTCGGCCAGCAGTAGTCCATGTGGCGTCCGCACGCCACAGCGACACGCGGGCGCCACGACAGGCCGGACCGGAAGGGTTACGGGCAACCGCAGGGCAGTGCACCGCAGCGCGGGCAGCCGGCGGCGTAGCGGGCAACGGCGTGCGTGAGGTCGACGCCCATCTGGTTCGCCAGCGTGGCGACCCAGGCGATCACATCGCCGAACTCGTGCACCTGCTGGTCGTGGTTGCCCTTGCGGACGGCCTGCGCCAGCTCGCCGACCTCCTCCGCCAGCCAGGCGACGGTGGCCGAGACGCCCCGCGCCCGGTCGCGATCACCGAACGTGCGCTCGATGACGTCCTGCAGTTCGGCCAGATCCATGCGAACGTTCTAGCCGCGCGGTGGCCCTGCTCCCCCGGTTTGTGTCAAACCGGCGGACTCACAGCCCCCGGTCAGCGCCCGACAGCGTGTACGGAAAGCCGGGGTGGCAGCCTCAGAGGAGGAGTTCGGCGATCTGGACCGCGTTGAGCGCGGCGCCCTTGCGCAGGTTGTCGTTGCTGAGGAACAGCACCAGGCCACGGCCGTCGTCGAGCGAGGTGTCCTGGCGGATGCGGCCGACGTAGGCGGGGTCCTTGCCGGCAGCCTCCAGCGGGGTGGGCACATCCATCAGCTGCACGCCGGGCGCCACGGCGAGCAGCTCCTTGGCCTGCTCGACCGAGATGGGCCGGGCGAACTCGGCGTTGATGCTGAGCGAGTGGCCGGTGAACACCGGCACGCGCACGCAGGTGCCGCTGACGCGCAGGTTCGGGATCGCGAGGATCTTGCGCGCCTC
>CAYZFZ010000039.1:12016-21164 GCA_964477795.1 uncultured Bifidobacterium sp. | reverse complement strand
ATCGATCGTTGGGTGGGGGCTCCGGCGGAGCCTCTGCCCCCACACCCCCGCCGGCTTGTCGGGGTCTCGCTGCGTCAACTCGCCGCTGCGCGGCTCACTCGACGGTGCCGTAGGCGCCTTGCGCACCCACCGCTGTGGCCGCCTGCACCTCGGCGACCGACTCGCGCAGGTCGGCCACGAACGCCGCGATGCGGCCCTCGTGCACCGCGTTGACCGTGCTGTGCAACGACTTCGGCGGCCCCTGGCGATCCACGTACCAGCCGCGCCGCCACAGCGCGTCGGCGACCGCGAACACGTCCAACGCGTCGGGGTCGGAGGCGACGAACGCGACGAGCGTGGTGTCGGGCTCGGCCATCACGCGCAGTTCGGGCAGCGTGCGGATGGCGCCGGCGAGCTCCACCGTCAAGGCCCGCGCCGCGGCGGTGAGGCGCAGGTAGCCGTCGTCACCGAGGTAGTGCATCACGGCCCAAGCCGCAGCCATCGCACCACCGCCCTTCGTGCCGAGCACGCCCGACGAGCCGTACACGCCGCCCAGCCAGTTGTCCGTCACGAACGTCTGGTAGCTGCGCAACCGCTTCGTGCGATGCATCAGCACTGAGGCACCCTTGGCGGTGTAGCCGAACTTGTGCAGGTCGACCGAGATGCTGGTGACACCGGGCACGGAGAAGTTCCACGGTGCGACCTCGTGACCGAGCCGCGCCAGGTACGTGAGCACGACCCCGCCCATGCACCCGTCCACATGGCAGTTGATGTCGCGCGCTGCCGAGATCTCGGCGATCTCGGCGATCGGATCGATCACGCCCTGCGGGTACTGCGGTGCGGAGCCGACCACCAGCACCGTGTCGTCGTCGATCGCAGCTTCCATCGCGGCGACATCGGCGCGCCAGTCCGGTCGCACCGGCACCCGCCGGCTCTCCAGCCCGAAGTAGTAGCAGCCCTTCTCGAACGCGGCGTGCGCGCTCGTCGGCAGCACCACGTTCGGGCGGGTGATGCCTCGCTCCTTGCGGCCGCGCTCGCGGGCGGCCTTCACCGCCATCAGCAGGCTCTCGGTGCCGCCGGTGGTCATGAAGCCGGCACCGTCGGGCCCCGCCTGCAGCCAGTCGCCGACGATGTCGACCACGTCGGCCTGGATGCGGCGCAGGCTGGGAAAGGCGTCGGTGTTGAGCGCGTTCTCGGTGGAGAACCGTGCGTACGCGGCCTCCGCGATGTCGTTCACATCCGGCCCGGCGCTGTACGTGAGCGTGAACGCGCGGCCGTCGCGCCAGCGCACGTCGTCGGACTTGAAGCTGTCGAGCTGGGCGAGGACGTCGTCGCGGCCGAGGCCGTGCTGGGGGAGTGACATGCCCGCAACGTACCCGACGTTGCGCGGGCAGCCGTCTACGCTGACGACCCGTGCCGACACCGACCCGCGACGATTTCCAGCTCGACCCCGACATCGTCTTCCTCAACAACGGTTCCTTCGGGGCGGTGCCGCGGGTGGTCCAGCAGGAGTACGAGAACCTGCAGCGGCAGATGGAGCGCAACCCGGTGGAGTGGCTGCAACGGCGTGCACCGGAGCTGCTGGCGGGCGCTCGCGCCCGGCTCGGGTCGTTCCTCGGCGTGGGGGCCGACGACGTCGTGTTCTTCCCCAACCCCACGACGGCGGTCAACATGGTGGCCCGCAGCGTGCGCCTGCAGCCCGGCGACGAGGTGCTGACCACCGACCACGAGTACGGCGCGCTGCACCGGACGTGGCGCAAGCTGTGCCAGGAAGCCGGGGCCGCCTACGTGCGCGTGCCCGTGCCGCTGCCGGTCACCACGGCGGACGACTTCGTCGAGCGGGTGTGGGCAGCGGTGACCCCGCGCACGAGGGTGCTGTTCCTGGATCACCTCACGAGTGCCACTGCACTGAGCTTCCCTGTCGCCGAGCTGTGCCGGCGTGCCCGTGCAGCCGGGATCGTCGCGGTCGTCGACGGGGCACACGCTCCCGGGCACATCCCGCTCGACCTGTCGCAGCTGGAGTGCGACGTCTATACCGGCGCGCTGCACAAGTGGGCATGCGCACCGAAGGGATGCTCCTTCCTCTACGCCCGCGCGGATGCGCAGGCGTGGCTGCAGCCGCTGGTGGTCAGCTGGGGGTGGGAGAGCGACCATCCCTCTGCGTCGCAGTTCGTCGATCACCACGAGTGGCAGGGCACCCGCGACCTCTCGCCGTTCCTGGCCCTGCCCGCCGCGCTCGACTTCTGCGCCGCCCACGACTGGCCCGCTGTGCAGGCGGAGGGGCACCGTCTGGCGCTGCTCACGCGCGCTCGCGTCGACGCGCTGACTGGCCTCGAACCGATCAGCCCCGATTCCACCGACTGGATCGGTCAGCTCGCGGCGATCCGGCTCCCGCAGACGGCCGATCCGCTGGTGCTCAAGGAGCGCCTGTTCGACGAGTTCCGCGTGGAGGTGCCGATCACCAACTGGAACGGCGAGCAGTTCGTACGCGTCAGCTTCGCGGCGCACAACACCGAGGCCGACTCGGACGCGCTCGTCCATGCGCTCGGCTCGTTGCTCTGAGAGCGTGTTCGCATAATTGTTGCTGGTAGCGGTGCCGATTGGCGGGGTTCGGGTCGATGGGTGGGATAGTCTGCATTGATGGAGCCTGAGCCTGCTGGGATTGTTCGCTCGTGGGGAACTGCCCATGGTGATCTGTCGGATTTCGAGTGGGAACTGATCGCCGATCTGGTCAAGCCGTGGTCGGGTAACGGGGAGATGGGACGGCCCTCGACGGTCGATCGCCGCCAGGTCGTCAACGCGATCCTGTACGTATGCGCGACGGGTTGCCAGTGGCGGGCGCTGCCATCGTGCTACCCGAACTGGAACACCGTCCACCGGCTGCACCTGCGCTGGTCGCGCGACGGCACCTGGGAACGCATCGCGGACCGTCTGCGTGGCCTGGTCCGTGAACAAGCCGGCCGCGAACCGGACCCGTCGGCGGGGGTGATCGATGCCCGCAGCGTCCGTGGTGCCTCGACCGTGACCGGGTCGACCAGGGGTTACGACGCTGGGAAGAGGATCTCCGGACGCAAGACGTTCGGGATCGTCGACACCAACGGACTGCTCCTCGCGGTCCATGTGATGCCCGCCAACACCAGCGACAACCAGGGCGGCATCAAGGTCATCGACCTGCTCCGGGCGAAGACGGCACGGTTCGCCAAGGTGTGGAACGACGCCGGGTTCAAGACCACCTTCACCCGCCACTGCCGTCACCACCACATCGCCGCCGAGACCGTCAACCGCATCCACCCGCACGCCTTCGTCGCTCTCCCCAGACGATGGGTCGTCGAGCGAACCTGGTCCTGGCTGATGAACAACCGTCGCCTGCAAGTCGACTATGAACGCGACCCGAACGTGACCGAAGGCTTCATGTGGGCCGCCCACAGCAGACACCTCCTCCGCCAACTCACCCCGACATGACCCGCGACACGCGCTGCCCAAACATTCGCGACAGCCACTGATGGACATCGCGCTCGCACTCGCGATGGCCACCGCGCTGCTGCTCGGCGCCTCCGACTTCTTCGCCGCCCGTTCTGCGCGCACCACCCCGGCGATCACGGTGACACGCACCGCCGTCGCCGCCAGCACGGCACTGTCTCCACTGTTGCTGCTGCTCGTGGACTCGCGCTGGATCGCCCACGACCTGCTCATCGGCTCGCTGTCGGGCGTGTCGATGATCGCTGGCCTGATGCTGCTCTACCGCGGCTATGCGGTGGCCCGCATGGGGATCGTGGCCCCGCTGTCCTCCGTGCTGCTCGCCGCGGTGCCGGTGTTGTGGGATCTCGTCAACGGCGTCCGGCCGAGCGGTCTTGCCTCCGTCGGGATGGGGCTCGGCGTCGCCGCGCTGGTGCTGACCTCGTACACACCGGGCGGGGAGGGCAGCGTCCGAATCGGCGCGATCCTCGGCATCGGCAGCGGTGTCGCCTTCGGTGTGGCGTTCACGCTGATGGGGGAGGCGTCGAAGGCCGCCGGTCTCACACCGGTGATCGTGCAGCGCTTCACCGGGTTCGTGCTGCTGGCGGCGATCGGCCTGCTGCGCAAGGGGCCGTTCTTCGCCGCCGGCATCGGGCTGCGCAACGCGATCTGGGCCGGCGCGCTCGGCCTCGTGGCGATCGGCTCGCTGCAGCTCGCGTTCCAGCGTGGCGAGCTGGGCCCCGTGTCGGTGGCCTCGTCGCAGTTCGCGACCGTCGCGGTGATCCTCTCCGTGCTGTTCAACAAGGAGCGGATGCGTTGGTGGCAAGGTGTCGGGGTCGGCACCACAGCCGTGGCCGTCGCGCTCATCGCCGCCGGCGGATGAGACAGGGAGGGACCGTATGAGCCTGGTGACCGTCGAGGAGATCAACGCGTTCCTGGCCGCCGAGTTCGGTGGCTCGGCCAACCGCTGCGAGGAGGTGGGCGACGGCTGGGCCGTGTGCCGGATCGAGCCGGGCGACGGCAACCTCCGGCCCGGTGGGATCATCAGTGGCCCCACCGTGTTCGGCGCCTGCGACGCGGCGCTCTACTACGCGTGCTTCACGCGGATCGGCATCGAGCCGATGGTGCTCACGAGCGAGCTGTCCATCCGCTACCTGCGACCGGCGCGTGGCGGGGTGCTGCGTGCCCGCGCCGACCTCCACCAGGTCGGCCGGCGGTCGATCATCGGCACCGTGGTCGCATGGACGGAGGCCGCAGATCGGCCGGTCGCCGTCGCGCAGGGCACCTACGTGCGACCGGCCGGCTGAGACGCCTCACGCGCGCAGCAGTGCCACGCCGGACACGACGAGTGCGATGCCACCGGTCTGCGGCAGGCTGAGCCGCTCGCCGAGCACGAACACTCCCAGCGCCACCGCGCCGAGCGCCTCGATGCCCAAGCCGAGGATGAACGTCGTCGAGAGCATGCGCCCGCTCATCGCGCGCGAGAGGCAGGCGGAGCCCAGCAGGAAGCTCACCGCGACGATCACGCTGGGCACCAGCTGGGTGAAGCCGTGCGACGCCTTCATGAAGGCACCGCCGGCGCAGAACAGCATCGAAGCCGCGAGCAGGAACAGCATGTCACCCAGAGCGGGCAGGTGCCGCCGCGGATACCAGCGGCGAGTGGACGGGCACGAGGCGGTGGCTAACGTTGCGCCCCATGGCCGACAAACCCGTGATCACCATCCCCGAGGGCGAACCGCCCGCCGAGCTGCTCGTCGACGACCTGGTGGTCGGAGACGGCGACGAGGCCACGATCGGCAAGCGTGTGATCGTGCACTATGTCGGCGTCGCCTGGAGCAGCGGTCGCGAGTTCGACGCGAGCTGGAATCGTGGCGACACGTTCGACTTCCGGCTCGGTGCGCGCGAGGTGATCGAGGGCTGGGATCGCGGCGTCAAGGGCATGAAGGTCGGTGGCCGCCGCCGGCTGACGATCCCGCCCGATCTCGGCTACGGCAGCCGTGGCGCCGGTGGTGTGATCAAGGGCGGCGAGACGCTCGTCTTCGTCGTCGACCTCGTCGGCGTTCGCTGAGTTCGGCCTGATGCGCCGGCGTTCAGCCGCGCACATAGTGGACAGTGGGGAAGCGACGCTTCAGCGCGCTCGTGCGCGGTGCCACCGACGCGGCGTCGCCGGTGAGTGCACCGTCGATCAACGCCGCCAGCTCCACCATCTCCGCTGGGCCCATGCCCCAGCGGGTCGCCTCGCTGGTGCCCAGGCGCAGCCCCTCACCCGTGGGCAGCCCGATGGCCGAGGCGAGCAGGTTCGCCTCGCGCAGCCGCAGCGCTGCAGCAGCGCCGCCACCCCACGCCTCGGCGCGCAGTGCCAACTGGTGAGACGACGTCGCCCCGTCGGGCGTGGTGAACACGGGTAGGCCGAGCTCGACGAGCGCGTGCGCGAGCGCGCCCCCGTTGGTGCACATCGCCGCTGCGTACTCCCGCCCGTGGTCCACCCAGTCCAGCAAGCCCAGCGTGAGGGAGGCGACGACGCCGGCATCGAAGTTCGCCGTCAGCCCCGGATGGGCGATGGCGTCGATGCGCGCGGCCAGGGCTTCGTCGTTCGTCAGCAGCAACCCACCGGCCGGGCCACCCAGGCTCTTGTACGTGCTCATGCACAGCAGGTCGGCGCCCAGGTCGAGCGGATTGGGCCACGCGCCACCGGCGAGCAGCCCGCTCACGTGCGCGGCGTCGTAGAGCACCGTGGCCCCTGCCGAGTGGGCGATGCCGGCAACCTCGGCCACCGGGTGGGGGAACAGGTTGAGACTGCCACCGATCGTGACCAGGCGCGGCTTCACCCGCGCCACCAGCTCTGCCAACCCGGCGACGTCGATCGTGTAGCGGTCGGGATCGATGGGGGCGTGATGCACCTCCAACCCGTACAGCCCCGCGGCGCCGCGCTCGTGGTGCGTGACATGGCCGGCCACCGTCGGAGGGGGCACCACGATCGCGTCGCCCGGGCGGCAGGTGGCCATGAAGCTGTACAGGTTGCCGATCGCCCCCGATGCCACCCGCACCTCGGCGAAGCGGGCGCCGAACACCTGGCAGGCGAGGTGCATCGCCGCGACCTCGATCGACTCGATCGCCTCCAGGCCGGTCTCGTACTTGTCGCCCGGCCACCCCAGGCTCGGCCGGCTGGAGAGCCCGGCCGCGAGCGCGAGCTCGGCCCGCGGGTTCATCACGTTGGCGGCAGGGTCGAGGTTGATGCACTCGTCCTCGTGGATCGTGCGGTTCTCCGCGATCCATCCCCACACCAGTCGATCGATGTCGGCGGTGCTGCGCCCTTCCAGCTGGGCGATGAGCTCGGTCTCGCGGCGTTGCGCGGCGGCACTGATCCAGGGTCGTGTCACCCGGGCAGTCTCGCGAACGGCGGGCCTCAGCCGCCGATCAGGCGGCGCACCGCCACCACCCGCGTGGACGGGATGGAGCCGATGCGCACCACGTCGCCCGAGCGCGGCGCCTGGATCCACTGGGTGGCGCTGATCGCGATGCCGACATGGTTGATGACGCCGGAGCCCACGCTGGACTCGAGGAAGATGAGGTCGCCGGCGGCGATGGGAGCGGTGGTCCAGTCGACGGCTGCGCCGTAGGCGACCTGCGCGCCGCTGTAGTGGGGGAGGGAGATGCCGATCTCGGCGTACGCCGCCAGGGTGAGGCCGCTGCAGTCCCAGCTGTCGGGGCCTGCCATGTTGAACTTGTATGGCTCGCCGAGCTGGGCCTGGGCGAACGCGAGCACCGTGTTGACCTGGCTGTTCGCCGAGGTGACGACGGGGGACGACGCCGCGGGTGTCGTGGCCGGTGTGGTGGCGGGTGCGCCGGCCGCGGGCAGCTTGCCGCCGGCGGGGACGTTGAGGCGCATGCCGGGGTAGATGACGCTGGTGAGTGTGAGCCCGTTGGCGCTGAGGAGATCGGCAACCTTCACGCCGAGCGCGGGGGCGATGCCGGTGAGGTAGTCGCCCGAGCGCACCACGTACTGCAGCGCACCCTGGGCGGGCGCCGCCGCGGGAGTGGGGGCGGCAACCGGGGTGGTCTTGGCGACGGGAAGGGTGCCCCCCGCCGGCACCGTGAGCTGCGTACCAGGGTGGATGACGCTGGTGACGGTGAGCTTGTTCGTGCTGAGCAGGGCCGACAGCTTGACCCCCATGCGCCCGGCGATCCCCGACAGCGAATCGCCCGACACGACGGTGTAGACCGCGGCAGAGGCCGCCGGGGCCGTCGCGCCGGCCGCCGGCGCCGCCGGGGTGGCAGGGGCCGGGACGGTGCCTCCCTCGGGCACGACGAGCTGCATGCCGGGGTAGATGAGGCTCGTCGCGGTGAGCTGGTTGGCGGCGAGCAGGGCGGAGAAGCGGACACCCATCCGGCTGGCGATGCCGACGAGGTAGTCGCCGGCTTGGACGGTGTAGACCTGCGAGCCGGCGGCGGGCGCCGCCGGGGCCGGAGCCGCCTCGACACTATCCACCAACCCCACTGCACTCACTGTTAAGGTGAGGATGAGGGTTGCCAGGGCGCGAGTCGATCGGCTCATGACATCTCTTTCGGCAGCCATAACCGTCTACTTTACGGTTTCTTTATCCTTCGCGCCAGTGCTCGCGCGCGCATGGGGCGCGTGCGCCTAGTCTCGCGGTGTGCAGGCGCGACAGTGAGCAGGGGCAGGCGGGGGCGAGATCGCCGGCCGGCACGGGGCACGCAGCCTGCGCCGTGGCGCGCGGTGCGTAACCCCTACGAACCGATCCGGGTGCTCTCCGATGATCAGGTCGAGCACATCCACGCCTCGTCGCTGCAACTGCTCTCCAGCACCGGCGTGCGGGTGCTGCACGACGGCGCGCGGACGATCCTGTCCAGGGCGGGGTGCCTGGTAGACGGTGTGATCGTCCGCTTCGACCCGCTGCTGATCGAGGAGACGATGCGCGCTGTGCCGTCGAGCTTCACCCTGCGCGCCCGGAACCCAGCGCGCAACCTCGTCATCGGTGGCCGCAACGTCGTGTTCACGTCCGTCGGCGGGCCGGCGTTCGCCAGCGATCTCGGGCGCGGCCGCCGGCCGGGCTCGGCGGCCGAGCAGGTGGAGTACGTGCGGCTCGTGCAGGCGCTCGACATCATCCACCAGGAGGGTGGGGGACCGTTCGAGGCGATGGACCTCCCTCCCGGCACGAGGCACCTCGACCTCTACTTGACGTTGATTCGCGAGCTGGACAAGACCTGGCAGGGGATCGCGCTCGGGCGCGAGCGTGCGGCGGACTGCATCGACATGCTGGCCATCGCCCTGGGCACCGATCGCGACGGGCTGCTCGCGTCGCCGGCCGCGCTCACCATCGTCAACACCAACACACCACTCACGCTCGACATCCAGATGGCGGAGGGGCTGCTCGAGTTCGCTGCCGCCGGGCAGGCGGTGTGCATCACCCCCTTCACCCTTGCCGGTGCGATGGCACCGGCAACGCTCGCCGGGGCACTGGTGGTGCAGAACGCCGAGGTGCTGGCGGTCGCCACGCTGGTGCAGCTGGTGCGCGCAGGCGCGCCGATGCTCTACGGGTCGTTCACCTCCAACGTCGACATGCGCAGCGGTTCGCCGGCGTTCGGCACGCCCGAGTACACGAAGGCGGCGCAAGCCAGCGGCCAACTGGCGCGGCGCTACGGGATGCCGTTCCGGTCGTCGAACACCACCGCCTCGAACACGGTCGATGCC
>CAYZFZ010000039.1:821-12006 GCA_964477795.1 uncultured Bifidobacterium sp. | reverse complement strand
CGAGAGTCAGATGTCGCTGTGGGGCGCGGTGATGGGCGGCGCCAATCTGGTGAACCACGCCGCAGGTTGGCTGGAGGGCGGGCTCACCGCCAGCTACGAGAAGCTGATCGTCGATGCCGAGATGCTGCAGATGATGGCCGAGTACCTGCAGCCGATCGAGATCGACGACGCCACGATCGGTCTCGAGGCGATCGACGAAGTGGGGCCCGGAGGCCACTTCTTCGGCTCGCCCCACACCCTGGAACGGTACGAAACGGCGTTCTACCAGCCACTGGTCAGCGACTGGCGCAACTTCGAGACCTGGTCGGAGGGCGGTGCCGAGGACACGCGCCGGCGTGCCCACCGCATCTGGCAGGAGCTGCTGGAGACATCCGTCAGCCCGCCACTCGACCCTGCGATCGACGCCGCCCTCGCCGAGTTCGTCGCCCATCGCAAGGAGCAGTCGGCCGGCACGGCCTGAGGGGGCACCCGCCGGGCCCGAGGTGGGGTTGGCCCCACCCCACGACACCAGGCGGCCGGATGGCCCTCTGGCCAGCGGATCGTCACGCTGGAGACATGCTCCGCCGACTTGCCGACACCTGCTTCCGACACCGCCGCCTGACCCTGCTCTGCTGGATCCTCGCCGTCGTCGCCATCTCCCTCGCCGCCTCCTCCGCCGGCGGTGAGTTCGCCCAGGACGGGCGACTGCCGGGGACCGACAGCGACCGCGCGTACCAGCTGCTGCGTGCCGAGTCACCCGACGACGGCAGCATCGTCGGCGACCGGGTCGAGCTGGTCCTCTCCGATCCCGACGGCATCCGCCAACCGGCCGTGGCCGCCTCGATCGACGGCTTCCTCACCGCAGTCCGCGCGACGCCCGGCGTGCTGGAGAGCCCGGCCGGCGTCGAGGATCTGCTCGTCGCCGACTCCGGCGACGTCGCCACGGCCTCGATGGTGCTCGCCGACATCGGCCCCGACGACACCGATGCCGCGGCGAAGGCGCTGCTCGAGCTGCGGGCGCAGGCCGCCGACCATGGCCTCACGGTCGACTTCGGCGGCTACCGCTTCCAGGACGGGGGAGTGCCCGCCACCGAGTTGTTCGGGCTGCTCGCAGCGATGGTGATCCTGCTGGTGTCGTTCGGTTCCCTGGTGGCGATGGGGCTGCCGATCATCACCGCGTTGTTCGGCATCGTGGCCGGCCTGGCCGGCGTGCAGCTGTGGGCTGCGCTCGTCGACACCCCTGACTTCACCGTCCAGGTGGCCTCGATGGTCGGTCTCGGCGTCGGCATCGACTACGCCTTGTTCATCGTCACCCGCTACCGGGAGGCGTTGCGCCGCGGCGCTGACCCGCGCTCGGCCACGCTGGAGGCACTCGACACGGCGGGCCGTGCAGTCGTGTTCGCCGGCGTCACCGTCATGATCTCGCTGCTGGGCATGCTGCTGATGGGGATGTCGTTCCTGAACGGGCTGGCGCTGGGCACGTCGACCGCCGTGTTGGTCGCGGTGCTGGCCGCGATCACACTGCTGCCGGCGCTGCTCGGCTTCGCCGGCCGCCGCATCGACCGGCTGTCCATCCACCGCCGTGCCGAACGGCGGGGTGAGTCTGCGTGGCACCGCTGGAGCCGGTTCGTCCAGCGTCGCCCCGTCGCCTGCGCGGTCGGCGGTCTGCTCCTTCTCGGCGCACTGGTCGTACCGTCGTTCGCGATGCGCTTCGCCTCTGCCGACCCCGGCAACGATCCTCGCGGCACCACGACGCGGATGGCATACGACACGCTCGCTGCCGGGTTCGGCCCGGGCTACAACGGGCCGCTGCTGCTGGTCACCAAGCTCGACGGCGACCCGGACGCGGCGCAGCGCGTGGCCGCTGCGGCCGAGGCAACGCCCGGCGTGGCAGCAGTCACCGGGGTCGACGTGGCGCCGTCGGGCACGGTTGCCGTCGTCACCGTCATCCCGTCGTCGGGCCCGCAGGAGCAAGCCACCACCAACCTCGTCCATCGCCTCCGCGACGACCTGATCCCGGCCACGGGTGCCACCGCGTACGTCGGCGGCCAGACGGCCGGCGACGTCGACTTCTCGCAGCTGATGTCGTCGCGATTGCCGTTGTTCATCGGCGCCGTCCTGGTGCTCAGCTTCCTGCTGCTGATGATCGTCTTCCGCTCGATCCTCGTCCCGTTGAAGGCTGTGCTGCTCAACCTGCTGTCCATCGGTGCCGCCTACGGCGTGCTCGTCGCCGTGTTCCAGTGGGGCTGGTTGGGATGGCTGTTCGGCGTCGAGGAGGGCGCGCCGATCGAGCCGTGGGCGCCGATGATGCTGTTCGCGATCGTGTTCGGCCTGTCCATGGACTACGAGGTGTTCCTGCTCTCGTCGGTGAAGGAGCGCGTCGATCGCGGCGAGTCGAACAGCCAGGCAGTCGTCGAAGGCCTGGCCTCGACAGCGCGGGTGATCACCGCGGCGGCTGCCATCATGGTGTGCGTGTTCGGTACCTTCGTCCTCGGTGACGATCGGGCGATCAAGCTGATCGGCCTCGGCCTGGCGGTGGCGGTCCTGCTCGACGCCACCATCGTGCGCATGCTGCTCGTGCCCGCCACGATGGAGCTGCTCGGGGATCGCAACTGGTGGCTGCCCCGCAGCCTGGGCAGGGTGCTGCCCCATGTGCACGTCGACAGCCAACCACCACCTGCCGCGCCCTGCGCCGGGGCCGTGGCCGAACGCGAGCTCGTGGAGGTGCACTGATGGGCACGCTGCTGCGTCGCTGGTACGGGCCCTACTCCCGCCCGCAGGTGTGGAAGGAGTCCGCCCACCTGCTTGCCGACCTGTTCGTCGGCATCGCCACCTTCACCGTGGTGGTGACGATGCTCTCGCTCAGCGCCGGGATGATGATCACGCTGGTCGGCCTGCCGCTGCTGGTCGGGACGATCGTCATCGGTCGCTTCTTCGGGGTGATCGAGCGCCTGCGGGCCAAGGCGTTGCTCGATGTCGACCTGCCCGGTTTCCGACCCGTGGAGTGGCAGGGCGGCATCTTCCAGCGGGCGAAGCAGGCGCTCACCGATCCTCCCGGTTGGAAGGGCCTGCTGTACGGCGTCCTGTTGCTGCCGTGGGGCATCCTCGCCTTCACCGCGACGATCGTCCTGTGGTCCGTCGCCTGGACGTTCGTGTCGCTACCCCTGTGGGGCTGGGCAGTCGACGGCCCGCCCGAGTTCACCATCCGCGACCACACGTACTACATCCACGGCTGGTCGCTCGCGTCGGCCACGATCCTCGTCGCGGTGATCGGTCTGCTGCTCGCCGCCGCGCTGCCACGGATCGTCCACGGCCTGGCGATGGCCGATCGAGCACTCATCCGGGGGCTGCTCTCTCCGAACAGCGAGGAGGAACTGGCTCGCCGGGTCAGTGAGCTGGAGGTCAGCCGCGACGCGTCGGTGGAGTCGTCGGCCAGCGAGCTGCGCCGCATCGAGCGCGACCTGCACGACGGCGCACAGCAGCGGCTGGTGAGCCTGGCGATGAACCTGGGCATGGCCAAGGACCGGCTGCGCGACAGCGACGACGAGCGGGCGAAGACGATGGTGGAGCAGGCCCACGACGAGGCGAAGCAGGCGATCACCGAACTGCGCGACCTCGTACGCGGCATCCACCCGGCCGTGCTCACGGACCGCGGGCTCGACGCCGCCGTGTCGGCGCTGATCGCCCGCTGCCCGGTGCCGGTGACGCTGCAGTCCGATCTTCCCCGGCGGTTGCCGCCGGCGGTCGAGGCCACCGCCTACTTCGTCGTCGCCGAGTCCCTGACCAACATCGCCAAGCACAGCCGGGCGCGGCGGGCCACGGTGCAGCTGGCAGAGCGCGACGGCCAGCTGCTGGTGGAGGTGCACGACGATGGCATCGGTGGCGCCACCGATGCGGCCGGTGGCGGCTTGCGCGGCCTGCGCGACCGGGTCGCCGGTGTCGAGGGTCGGCTGCGCATCGCCAGCCCGGAGGGCGGCCCTACCGTGATAAGCGTGGAGCTGCCATGCGGATCGTGATCGCCGAGGACTCGGTGCTGCTGCGCGAGGGGATCACCCGGCTGCTCGCCGAATACGGCCACGAGGTGGTGGCGGCAGAGGGCGATGCCACCCGTCTGCTGTCGGTGGTCGTCGAGCATTCCCCGGACCTCGTGATCGTCGACGTGCGCATGCCACCGACGCACACGGACGAGGGGCTGCGAGCGGCGGTGGAGTTGCGCGCCCAGCGGCCGGCGACCCCAGTGCTGGTGCTGTCGCAGTACGTCGAGGAACGCTACGCGACCGAGTTGCTGGCGCAGGGCACGGTGGGTGTCGGCTATCTCCTGAAGGAGCGGGTGGCAGACGTGCGCGAGTTCGTCGACGCCGCCTGCCGCGTCGCGGACGGCGGGACCGCGCTCGACCCGGAGGTCGTGGCGCAACTGCTCGCCCGCAGCCGGCAGCGCGACCCGCTCGACTCGCTCACGCCGCGTGAGCGCGAGGTGCTGTCGCTGATGGCGCAGGGCTTGTCGAACCTCGCCATCGCCGATGCGCTGGTCGTGAGCAGTGGGGCAGTGGAGAAGCACATCTCGTCGATCTTCACGAAGCTCGACCTGCCCCCGTCCGAGCACGAACACCGCCGCGTCCTGGCCGTGCTGCGCTACGTGTCCGGCGGCTGAGCTGCAGTCAGCAGTCGCTGGCCGCACGCAGGATGGGGTAGGGGTTGACCGCGGCGCCTCCCCACGGGTGCACCTCGAAGTGCAGGTGGGGGATCTCGGCATTGCCGGTGGCGCCCACGTAGCCGATCACGTCGCCGGCGTGCACCGGCGAGCCCAGCCCCACACCCTCGGCGAACGCGCTCAGGTGACCGTAGAAGTAGTACGTGCCGTCCTTCATCTTCAGCCAGATCGCATTGCCGGCGAGCGAGGACGGCGAGTCCTTCTGCTGCTTGCTGATCCGCCCGTCCTGTACCGCGTAGATCGGGGTGCCGCTCTTGGCCGCGATGTCCACGCCCTGGTGAGCGCGGCCACCGCTGCGCGGCGCACCGAACGTGTCCCAGTACTTGCACGTCGCCGGCACCGGGAACGAGGCCAGCTGCCCGGGTTGCGTCGCCGCCGGCGTCTCCGTGGCGGTGCCCGCCGCGGCGTTGGCGAGCACCGCCGCGGTCGCAGCGTCGACGCTGCCGGACTGGGGGAGACCGTGCGCCTTCTGGAACCTGGCGACCGCTCCCGCGGTGGCCGCCCCGTACGAGCCGTCGGCACCGCCCTTCACGCTCACACCCACCGCCATCAGCCGGCGTTGCAGGGTGCGCACCGCCTTGCCGCTGGCGCCCTGGGCCAGCACCGGCGTGGGGGGCAGCAGCCCCAGCGCGGTCGCGGTGGGCACGTCGACGGCCCCGTTCACGGGCAGGCCGTGGCGCCGCTGGTAGCCCTTCACCGCCGTCTCCGTGCTGGGCCCGAACTCGCCGTCGGCGCCGCCGCGCAGCGATTCGCCGGAGGCGATGAGCAGCTGCTGCAGCTGCACCACCTGCAGTGAGTGGTCGCCGCGCTCGAGAACGGGGTCGGACGAACCCGCCTCGACGGGCACCGTTGGCGCCAGGAGGGCCACGCCGGCGACGAGGGCCGCCACCGCACGACCGATGAGCTGCAGACGCTGTGTGCGCCGAATCCAGTGGAGCATCGTTGCTCTCCTTCGTTCGGCCCGCTGGTGGGAGAGCGTAGGACGAGTCGCGCCGCACCGCCAGGGCGGGTGCCAGTCGCCGCACCTTCCCTCGAACTGACATAACGATGATTATGGGCGTTGCGCAGGTGCAGGCCGAGGAACCGGGTCCGGCGGGCATGGTTTCGTCATGACGAAAGGTGGGTGGTGTGACGGGTGCCTGGCTTCAGCCGGCTGGTGGGGTGAGCTCGCGGTCGCGCAGCGGGCGGGCGGCGTCGAGCAGCCAGTCGACGATCTCCTGCAGCTCGCGCACGTTCGGCTTGGCGCCGGCGGCAGCCAGATCGCGCTCCGCGTCGTTGACCGCGCAGGCCAGCACGTACAGCTCGTCGTGCAACTCGTCGAGCTCGTCCTTGGTGACGATCAGCTCGCGCTCGCTCAACTGCAACTCGGCGGCTCGCTGCTTGCCGACCCAGTGCCACTGGCGGCAGGCCTGCGAGCAGAACACGCGCGGTCGGCCGACCTTCTGCGCGGGCAGCACGCGACGGCACCACTTGCAGCGGGACCGCTGCTCCCCCTCGCGCTCCCCTTCGTCCGCCCCCTGTTTCGTCATGACGAAACGATAACCCGCCTGGACCGCACTGCTCAGCGATCGGTGAGTGCTCCCGATGCCTGCCACGCCGACTCGGCGCGGTCGAGCCGCTCGGTGGCCCCGGCACGCAGGCGGTCGGCCACACCGGCGACGAGCAGGTTGGTGAGCGCCAGCGTGCCGACGTGGCTGTCGAAGGGCCCACCGCCGGCAGCGGCGATCGTCAACGTGCGGTCCGCCAGCGCAGCGAGCGGCGACAGCAGGCTGTCGGTGAGCGCGACGCACCACACACCGTTGGCCCGCGCGGCACGCGCCGCCTCGATCACCCAGCGGTCGTAGCGGCGCAGGTCGATCGCCACCAGCACGTCGTCGTCACGCACCTGGGCGACCGCGCGGCGCACGGCGACATCGTTGCCGTCGAGCAGCTCGACACCTTCGCGCAAGGCGCACAGGTCGGCGAACAGCTGGCGGGCCACCCCCAGCGACGCATCGCCGGAGAGCACCAGGACCCGACCCTTCGGCGCCGCCACATGGGCGACGACGTCGGCAAGGGCGTCTGCGTCGAGTGCGCGCAGCGTGGCGGCCACGTTGTCGATCTCGAGTTGGAGGTGGCGGCCGATCGCGTCGGTCGCCGCCGGCTCACGGATCCGTTCGGCGGCCGGGCGCAGTTGCCCGGCCAGCGAGCGTTGCACCGATGCCTGTAGCCCGGTGAAGCCGTCGTAGCCCAGCTTCCCTGCCAGCCGCACCACCGTGGCCGCACCGCACGCCGCAGCCTCGGCCAGCTCGGCGACGGTTCCGAACGCGACGAGCTGGGGTTGGGCGAGCACCACCTCGGCGACGCGCCGCTCGGCGGGGGTGAGCGCAGTGCTCGCGCGGCCAATGCGATCTGCGACTTCCACGGCTGCGCACCCTACTGCATCGCCGCGCCCTCGATCTGAACGTTCCAGTTCTCCGATATCATTGGAACAGATGTTCCATCACCTCGCTGCGCATCGGTCGCGACGGCAGGAGCACCCCACTTCCCGATTTCACAGGAACCCCTCATGCACACCTTGACCCATCACGCCCTCCCGTCCGTCATCGACTCGCCGCCGTGGCCCGAGCTGCCGGTGCCGGAGTGCGCGATCGGTGAGGAAGCGTTCGTGCGGGCAGCCGGGCACGCCGCCCGCCTGATGCCCGCGATCGTCCACGACGCGCTCGTCGACTTCGCCGACGCCGCACCGCAGGCGGGTGCGATCGTGCTGCGCGGGCTCCCCGTCGGTGAGCTGCCGCTGACCCCCCACTCCCCCACGGCTCCGGTCGCCAAGGACCGGGTCAGCGAGTTCACCCTCCTCACCGCCGCCCGCCGCCTCGGCGCGCCCGTCGGCTACCTGCCCGAGCACGGTGGCGACCTCGTGCAGAACCTCGTGCCCACCCAGACCAACGCGGACCGGCAGGTGAGCACGTCGTCGAAGGTGGAGCTGATGTTCCACACGGAGGCCGCGTTCCATCCGCATCGCCCGCGCTACCTGCTGCTGCTCTGCCTGCGCGGCGATCCGCACGCGTTCACCACGCTGTCGTCCATCTTCGAGGTGCTGCCCTTGCTGCCGGTCGCGGTGGTCGACACCCTCTTCCAACCGCGCTTTCGCACCGCGGTCGACGAGAGCTACCTCCACGGTCGGGCCAACGCGCTGGGCGCCCCGATGCCGGTGCTCACCGGTCGGCGCGACCGGCCGACGATGGTGTTCGACGCCGATCTGATGGTCGGCACCGATGCCGAGGCCGACGAGGCCCTGCGCGCCCTGTCCGTCGCGGTCGAGAGCCACCATGCCCGCCTCGCGCTGGAAGCCGGTGATCTGCTGGTCGTCGACAACAATGTGGCGGTGCACGGGCGCTCGCCCTACTCCCCCCGCTTCGACGGCTACGACCGCTGGTTGCAGCGTTCCATGGCCGTCACCGATCTCTCGGCGAGCGCCGGCGAGCGCACCGGACGCGTCATCGGCACCCACTTCGGTGTCTGAGCCCCGGCCGGCGAGGATCGGCCGGCGTTAGGGTGCGGGCGTGACGACGCTGCTTGCCCGGTTCTGGCTGTTCCTCTGGCGCTGGACCACGGTGACGCCGCAGCAGCCCGTACCCGACAAGTGCGTGATGATCGCCGCGCCGCACACCACGAACTGGGACTTCCCGATCACGCTGGCGATGGCGAGGGTCTCCGGTGTGAAGATCTCGTGGCTCGGCAAGCAGTCACTGTTCAAGGGGCCGATGGGCCCGATCATGCGGCGGCTGGGTGGCGTCGCCATCGACCGCAGCGCGCCCGGCGGAATGGTGGCCGCGCTGGCTGCGCAGTTCGCCGAGCGCGAGCGGCTGGTGCTCGTCGTACCGGCCGAGGGCACCCGCTCGCGCACCGAGTACTGGAAGTCCGGGTTCTACCGCATCGCCGAGCAGGCCCGCGTGCCGATCGTGCTCGCATTCGTCGACCGAGCCACACGCAGCGGTGGCTTCGGGCCGGTGATCACGGTGACCGGGAACGTGGCGGCCGACATGGACGCGATCCGCGCGTTCTACGAGGGCAAGGAAGGCCTCAGGGCCGGCCGCTTCGGGCCCGTCCGCCTGCGCGAGGAAGACGCAGACAGCGCGGGTGCAGCCGACCTCACCCGACCGCGGACCTCAGGCACCGCCGAGGCGTAGCCAGTCGTCCGCGACCGCGCCGGCCCCACCGATGCGGGTGCTGCCGTCGGGCACCGGCCGGCCCCACAGTCGCAGCAGCACATCCTGCGCGCCGCCCTGCAGCACCGCATCTGCCTGCGTACCGGGCGCGGCGAGCGCCACAGTCCCGCCGCGCCCGTCGACGACCCAGCGCCCAGCGGCGTCGTGGAGCTCGACCGCGAGGACAGACGGCGGCACCGTCAGGTGCTCGCGGCTCACCAGCCGCGGCAGCATCACCGTCCAGTACTCGTCGACACCGTCCGCGGCGAACTCCGCCTCGATGATCGGCGCCATCCCGGCGGCGAGCTGCGCGTCCCAGCGGTGCACCGACGCCTCCTGCGCCTGCCGCCGGCGCCACAGCCCGGCCACCTTCGGCTCGACAGGGAACGGGTGCCAGGTCGGTTGCTGCGGGTCGGTCTCGTGCAGCGTCGTCAGCAGGCGTGCAGCGCCCTCGCGGAACCAGCCCGCCAGCCCCCGCTGGTCGGCCGGCGCAGGATCGGCGGCCTCGTCGATCTGCGGGGCCGCCCCGGTGAGGATCGCCTGGCGAGCCCATCGCTGCACGAACCCGAGGTGGACACCGAGGCGGGTGAGCGTCCAACCCGGGCATCCGGCGATCGGTGCGAGCGCAGGGCCGGACTCGATCGCGCTCGCGAACGCCTCGGAGTCCGCCGCCAGCAGGGAGAGATGATCAAGGCTCATGGCCTGGCACAGTACGCCCGGCAGAATGGGCACCCATGATCAGTTCTCGAGTTGCCACCATGCCCCCGGCCCCCGAGCGGGCGTTCGCCAGCGACAACGCTGCCGGCGCGCACCCGGCGGTGGTGCAGGCGGTGCTCGCCGCCAACGAAGGGCATGCGCTGGCCTACGGCAGCGACCGCTGGACCGACGAGGCGCTCGGCCGCTTCCGCGACCTGTTCGGCCCCAGCAGCGAGACGTTCCTCGTGTGGAACGGCACGGGCGCCAACGTGATGGCGCTGGCCACGATGGCGCACCCGGCCGACTGCGTCGTGTGCACCGAATGGGCGCACATCGCCGTCGATGAGGCCGGCGCGCCCGAGCGTGCGCTGGGCGCCAAGCTGCTCACCCTTGCCTCCCCCACGGCCAAGCTGGTGCCGGCCCAGCTCGAGTCGCTCGCCCACCTGCAGGGCCAGCAGCACCACGCCCAGCCCGGCGTGGTCAGCATCACCCAGAGCACCGAACTGGGCACGCTCTACGCCACCGACGAGGTGGCCGCTCTCTGTGAGACGGCGCATCGGATGGGCATGGTGGTGCATCTCGACGGCGCCCGCATCGCGAACGCCACCGCCGCGCTCGGCGGCACGGTCGCCGCGATGCGCAGCTTCACGGTCGACGCCGGCGTCGACGTCGTCAGCTTCGGCGGTACGAAGGCGGGCCTGCTGGGCGGCGAGGCCGTCGTGTACCTGAACCCCGAGCTCGCCCGGCGGGCCAAGTACGTCCGCAAGATGGTGAACCAGCTGCCGTCCAAGATGCGCTTCGTAGCCGCCCAGTTCAACGCGCTGCTCGAGGGCGAGCGCTGGATCGAGGGAGCACGTCACGCCAACGAGATGGCCACCCGCCTCTATGCCGCCACCCGCGAGATCGATGGCGTGGAGTTCGACCACGCCCCGCAGGTGAACAGCCTGTTCCCCACACTGCCGGCGGAGGCGATCGGCCCGCTCAGCGAATGGTGCTTCTTCTGGGACTGGGACGTCAGCCGCAACCAGGTGCGCTGGATGACGGCCTGGGACACCACCCAGGACGACGTGGACCGCTTCGTTGCAGGGGTTCGTCACCTGCTCGCGTGATTTCCGGCGAGATGACTTTACGGGAACGTTTCCATCGCGTATCCTGTCGGTACTTGCTCAGTGCAAGTACCTCGCCGGCATGAATCAGGGGGTTCCATGGCAGCGGTTGATCTGTTCGCGCAACGCGTCATCACCGACGATCGGTGGATGAACGATGCAGCCTGCCGAGGGCTGACGCACCTGTTCTTCCCACCTCCGGCCGAGCGCCCGCAGGCGCGCGAGCGTCGCGAGGCCACCGCCCGCGACGTGTGTGGCAGCTGCCAGGTGCACACCACCTGCCGCACGTTCGCCCGCACGAATCACGAGTACGGCTACTGGGGCGGCGAGAGCGAGGACGAGCGCCATGCCGCTGGGTTCCGCCTGATCGCCCCCATCGGCGTGCGCGCCCGCAACGTCATCTGACACGTTGCGTTCGGGGTCGCGGGGGGGGGGCGGGGGGGGGGGGGGGCCCCGGCGGGAGGGCCGCCCACCGCGCGGCCCCCGCCCCACGGGCCGGGGGC
>CAYZFZ010000039.1:0-811 GCA_964477795.1 uncultured Bifidobacterium sp. | reverse complement strand
CTCGCTGCGCTCGCTCCGGTCCCCCGATGAAGTTGGACCGCCGAAGGCGGGCCCAATGCCGAACGATCGACTGGCAGAGCCGGATCGATCGTTGAGTGGGGGCTCCCGCGGAGCCTCTGCCCCCACACCCCCGCCGAGCATCGTCCCGCGGCTCTACGATGCGTCACGTGAGCGGCTCCCTCCCCCACCGCACCGCGCTCGCCGCGGCCTGGGCCGACTTCGGCGACCGGCGCAGCATCGCCGCGGTCGACGAGGTGAGCGCCAACGTGTCGACCAACCGCGTCTACCGCGTGCACCTCGACGACGGCAGCACGGTCATCGGCAAGGTGTCGTCGTACGGCTCCTACTTCCTGTTCTACGAGGACCACGACCGACTGAACCGTTGCGCTCGCCTGCTGGAGGGCAGCCGCTTCAGCGGCATGCTCGCCGAGGTGTGGCGCCGCGAGGACGGCCGCATCTACACCTGGTACGACCAGCGCATGTGGACGGTGTTCTACGACGACGTGCCGCGCCGCGACCAGTTGCCGCGCATCCTGTCGCCGGATCAGGTGCGCAACCTGGGCAGTGAGATCGCCCAGTTCCACCTCGCCTGCACGGACATCGCGCCGCGCATCCCGGCCGGCTCGAAGACGGTGAAGAGCGACGCGATCCACCTCCTCGACCTGCTGGAGAGCCCGTTCGCGTCGCGCAACTTCGAGCTGCCGCCGGAGGCGATCGGTGTGCTGTGGAAGCACACGCACCGCTTCCTCGAGCGGTTGATCGCGGTCGGCTACGACGAGGACAAGAACCACATCGCCGAGACCAAGAAGAT
>CAYZFZ010000038.1:0-21222 GCA_964477795.1 uncultured Bifidobacterium sp. | reverse complement strand
GCTCATGTGAGAGAACCCGCAGATGAACCGGAAGTTCCCACTCACATCACCCGACTGACCCTGCTGGGCCGACGGCTGGATCAACACCTGGCTGGAACCGGCGATCCCGGTCGGGGTGGTGAGCCGGACGCACCCGACGCAGCTACCCGCGAGCCGAACGGCTGGCATGGACGCCTGTGCTGCGCTGTCGAGCTGCGAGGCGGTGACCCTGAGTGTCGCACCGGATTGCTCCGTCGACATGGTGAAGTTGATGAGGAGTGAAGTAACGACTGTCGCCCGCACCAGCCGTGATCGGAACGTACCCATGGGTGACCCTTTCAACGGTTGAGCGCCAGCAGTCTAGCCAGGTCTTCGCGATTCCCTGGGATTTCCAGTCCTTCGCGGGGCCAATGTGACGAAGTTCGCGACAATTCCTTGACGATCACCAGAGGATTGGCCACGCGGTGTGTTCGGTCACCGGAGGTAGTCTCACCCGATGACGGAAATCATGAGTGCGGCGGAGCTGCTCCAGCTCGACATGGACTATGCGATGGCCGCGGCCCGCACCGAGTTGGAGACGATGGCGGGCACGTCACTGCTGATCACCGGCGGCGCCGGTTTCCTCGGCTACGGGTTCGTGCACCTGTTCGACCACTGGAACCAGCACGCCGCACCCGATCAGCGCATCGAGGTCACGGTGTACGACAACTTCGTGCGCGGCCGTCCGGCCTGGCTCGACGCGCTGGCCGAGCGCGGTGCAGTGACGCTGGGCGTGGTCGACATGATCCAGCCGCTGCCGGCCGGCTTCCCGGACTTCGACTATGTGATCCACGCGGCCGGCATCGCCTCGCCGCCGTTCTACCGCGCTCGCCCGCTCGAGACCATCGATGCCAACATCAACGGCCTGCGCAACCTGCTCGATCACCTGCGGGCCCAGCGCGAGCGCGGCCGCGAGCCGCGGGGCTTCCTCTTCTACTCGTCCAGCGAGATCTACGGCGACCCGGTGGCCGACGCCATCCCGACGCCCGAGGACTACCGCGGCAACGTGTCCTGCACCGGGCCGCGCGCCTGCTACGACGAGTCCAAGCGCTTCGGCGAGACGCTGTGCGTCGTGTACCACGATCAGTTCGGGCTGCCGATCACCGTGGCCCGCCCGTTCAACAACTACGGCCCCGGTCTCAAGATCACCGATCGGCGCGTGATCCCCGACTTCGCCCGCGACATGCTCGAGGGGCGCGACATCGTGATGCTGTCCGACGGGGGGCCGACGCGAACGTTCTGCTACGTGGCCGACGCGATCGTCGGCTACATCAAGGTGCTCGTGCGCGGGCGCGGCGGTCAGGCGTACAACATCGGCATCGATCGCCCGGAGATCTCCGTCGGCACGCTGGCCGATCTCGCCGTGTCCACCGCCCGCGAGCTGTGGGGCTACGCCGGCAAGGTCGTGCGCGGCGAGGCCGACGAGGGCGACGTGTATCTCGTCGACAACCCGGCGCGTCGTTGCCCCGACATCACGAAGGCCCGCACGGAGCTCGACTTCGACCCGCAGATCACCATCGAAGAAGGGATTCGGCGTTCTATGATCTGGTACCACCACAACCCGACGGCGGCGAACGCCTGATGGACGTCTGCATCATCGGAGCTGGTTACGTCGGGCTCGTGTCCGGCGCCTGCCTCGCCGAGCGGGGCCACCACGTCGTCTGCGTCGACCTCGACCCGGCCAAGGCCGACATCATCAACAACGGCACCTCACCGTTCCACGAACCCGGTCTCGACGAGCTCCTCGCCCAATGCCAGGGTCGCCTGTCGGCCACCACCGACCTCGCGTCCGCCGTCCAGAACGCCGAGCTGACGATGATCGCGGTCGGCACGCCCTTCGACGGCTCGACGATCGACCTCACGTACATCCGCAACGCCGCCCGCCAGATCGGCGAGGCACTGCGCGGCACCGATGCTCGCCACACGGTGGTGGTGAAGAGCACCGTCGTGCCAGGTACCACGGCCAATGTGGTGCGGCCCATCCTGGAAGAGGCATCCGGACGCACCGTCGGCCCCACGCTGGGGCTCGGCATGAACCCGGAGTTCCTCACCGAGGGTGTCGCCGTGCGCGACTTCCAGAACCCCGATCGCATCGTCCTCGGCGGCTGCGACGAGGCGTCGATCGACGACCTCGAGCGCCTGTACGAGAGCTTTGCCGGTGTGCCGTTCGTGCGCACCAACCCCACGACGGCCGAGATGATCAAGTACTCGTCGAACAGCGTCCTCGCGCTCTTGATCTCGTTCTCGAACGAGATGGCCGCGCTGTGCGCAGCGGTGGGCGACACCGACGCCAGCGAGGTGATGGCGGCGCTGCACCTGTCGCAGTACTTCGCCGTGCCGAAGGCCGATGGTGGCGTGGCCAAGGCGCCCATCACCTCCTTCCTCGAGCCCGGCTGCGGCTTCGGCGGCAGCTGCCTGCCCAAGGACGTCGCCGCGTTGGCGGCGCACGGCGCCGCACTGGGCGTGGACATGCGGCTGCTGTCCGACGTCCTCACGGTGAACAAGGAGCAGCCGGCCAAGACCGTCGCGATGGTGGCCGACGGACTCGGCGGTCTGGGGGGCCGGCGTGTCGCCGTCCTCGGCCTGGCGTTCAAGCCCGACACCGACGACGTGCGCGAGTCACCGGCGTTCCCCATCATCCGCCAGCTCGTGGCGGGTGGCGCACACGTCGTCGCCCACGATCCGGTGGCCATCCCCACGTTCAGCTCGGCGTTCGGCACCGACGACGCCGTCACCTTCGAGGCCGATCTGCGGCGCACCCTCACGGGCGCCGACGCCGTGGTGCTCGTCACGCGGTGGGATCACTACCGCGAGCTCGACACCGACCTCGCCGAGCTCGGCGCCGACCCGTTCGTGGTGGACGGTCGCCGGCTGCTGGATCCCAGCCGGTTCAACCGCTTCGCTGCGATCGGGCGCTCGGCCTAGGACGTGCTCGACGTCGTCGAGGTCGCGGCGGGCTCGACGCGATCGAGCCACAGCTCGCGGAAGTAGTTGTAGTCGGACCGTGGGCAGAGGCGGTGCAGCCACCCGTCGCAGGTCATGCCGTCGATGATGACGCAGTCCTTGAGCGTGATCATCTTGCCGGTGCCCTCGTCGATGATGCGCTCGACGCGATCGAGCACCTCGCCCTCCTTGTCGCAGAAGCCGAACATCTCAGGGTCGAACCACAGCCCGCGATTCTTCAGGTCCGCGTTCAGTGTCGGCACGATCTCGTGGCGCGGGCGCACGCGCACCCGCTCGCCGATCTGCAGACCCGTGTTGGCGGGGCCGACCGACTTGCCGACGTTCGTGCCTTCGGCGAACGGGTACGGCTCGCCGTCCTTGACGCGGAGGAACTTCGGCAGCCGCTTGCTGAGGCTTTGATACTTGTTGAACAACGTCATCCCGACCACGAACGAAACCTTGCGAACGGATGCATTCCCGGTGCGGATGTCGGCGAGATAGAGCGTGGGAGACAGCGGCGACACCAACGTCGTGGAGTTCAGCAGTTCCGTCGCCGCGCATCGGTACACCGGCTCGTCGGGGGTGCTGGAGGCCTGCTGGGTGTCGTCGTCCAGCGTCGAGCGGTCGACGACGACGGCGGACGGCCGCCGAGTCTCGGGCGCCTTGACGGGCGTGCCGTCTGCGTACTCCAGCCACTCCTCCTTCCAGAAGTGCATGCAGCGCTGCTGGCAGCCGCCGTGGGCCGAGCCGTCGCAGCGCGCGCCCTCGAGGTGCCAGGCGTGGTCCATCTTCAGCGTGTTGCCGGTCTTCGCCACGGTGTCGCAGGTCTTATGGGCGCTCTTGTAGATGGTCATCTCCTGGCCGACGAACCGCAACATCTCGGGCTGGAATGGCTGCCCGTCGATGCGCCCGTGCTCGTCGAGAGTGGCCAGGATGTCCGCCTCGCTGCGAACCCGAATCGTGCCGCCCGCACGAAGCCGATGCCTGCTCTGTCGAGAGAACATTTCTTGACCATCTCTTCCATGGGTCACGCCGGATCGAGGGTAGTGTAGAGGGTCGCGGTAGCGGACGGCACTCCCCTACACCGGGGTGAGACCGATGTGGACAGGGAGGTGCGTGCGGGGTGAGGTTCACGGCATCGTGCGACATCGATGGGGCTCGCGTGGTGGAGCTCGAACGGCGTGTCGACGACCGCGGCTACTTCGCTCGCATGTGGTGCGAGACCGAGCTCGCCGACCATGTCGAGGCTCCACGCATCAGCGCGATCAACGTCGGGTTCAGCCCGGCGGTCGGCACGTTGCGCGGCATGCACTTCCAGACCGCTCCGCACGACGAGGTCAAGTACGTGCGGTGCACCCGCGGCGCAGCGTTCGACGTGTTGGTCGACCTGCGTCCTGAGTCGCCCACCCACCTCCGCTGGTTCGGCGCCGAGCTGACGGCTGGCGGCGACACGATGCTGCTCGTGCCGGCCGGCTGCGCCCACGGTTACCTCACGCTCGCCCCCGACACCGAGCTCATGTATCTCACCGACAAGCCGTACGCGGCGTCGGCAGCGGGCGGCATCCGGTACGACGACCCGGCGATCGGCATCGAATGGCCGGCGCCGATCGTGGTCGTCTCCGACGCCGACCGCAACTGGCCGCTCTTGGTTCCCACCGACGACACGTCCCACGGCACAGACAAGGAAGCTTCGAATGATCATCGTTGACACAGCGCTCGCTCGGCGGGCCGATGCGGGCAATCCGGTGCGCGTCGCCATGGTCGGCGCCGGCTACATGGCGCGGTGCATCGCACTGCAGATCGTGGCCGCGACCACGGGCATGGAACTGGTGGCCATCTCCAACCGCACCGTCTCCAAAGCGGTCGACTGCTATGCGGGTGCGGGCGTCACCGACGTCACCCACGCCAGCACGCAGGCAGCGTTCGACCAGGCCGTCGCTGCCGGCCGCCCGGCGGTCACCGACGACCCCTCACTGCTGTGGACGAACCCGCAGATCGAGGCGGTCATCGAGGTCACCGGCGACCCGGAGTTCGGCACCAACGTGTCGTACCACTCGCTCGTCAACGGCAAGCACGTGGTGCTGCTCAACGCCGAGGTCGACGCCAGCGTGGGCCCGATCCTGCGCGCCTACGCCGACAGCTCCGACGTGGTCATCACCTACACCGACGGCGACGAGCCGGGCGTGGCGATGAACCTGTTCCGCTTCGTGCAGAGCATGGGCTGCGAGCCCGTGCTGGTGGGCCAGCTGAAGGGCTTCCTCAACCGCTATCGCAACCCGGAGACGCAGGCCGAGTTCGCCGCCAAGTACGACGTGAACGCGGCCATCGTCGCCTCCTTCGCCGACGGCTCGAAGCTCAACCTCGAAGCCGCCATCATGGGCAACGCCACGGGCTTCGTGCCGCAGGTGCGCGGCATGCACGGCCACGCCGTGCCCGACGTGAAAGATCTGATCGGCAAGTTCTCGCTGGAGGACTTCGCGTCCGAGGGGCTCGTCGAATACGCGCTGGGTGCGGCCCCGCACACCGGCGCCTTCGTGATGTGCCGCAGCGATGCGCCCTTGCGCACGCAGCTGATGTCCTACCTCAAGATGGGCGAGGGCCCGCTGCACATGTTCGTGACGCCGTACCACCTGCCGCCGATGCAGCTGCCGCACAGCGTGGCTCGCGCCGTGCTGTTCAACGACGCCACCATCACGGCCAAGGGTGCTCCGGTGTGCGACACCGTGGCCTACGCCAAGACCGACCTGAAGGCCGGGCAGCGCCTCGACGGCATGGGCGGCTTCACGTGCTACGGCCTCGTCGATCGCTACGAGACCTGCCGCTCGGCGGACTACCTCCCGATGGCAGTGTCGCTCGACTGCACGCTGGTGCGCGACATCCCCATCGACACCCCCATCACCTATGCCGACGTCACGTTGCCCCCGGATCGCATCGTCGATCGTCTGCGCAGCGAGCAGACCGCTCGCTTCGCGGCGGTGACCTCATGAGCTCGTCCCCGCTCGACTGGTCCGAACGGGCGCACCGGGCGATCCCCGGGGGCTGCCACACCTACGCCAAGGGCGACGACCAGTACCCGCTGGGCGCACCGTTCGTGGTGAAGGCCAAGGGTGCCCGCGTCTGGGACACCGAGGGCAAGGAGTACGTGGAGTACGGCATGGGCCTGCGTGCCGTCACGCTGGGTCACGCCATCGACGAGGTCAACGACGCGGCGTGCGCGGCTGCCCGCAACGGCCTCAACTCGAACCGGCCGAGCACCATCGAGGTCGAGGCGGCAGAGGAGCTGTTGGCCCTGGTGCCCCGCGCCGACATGGCCAAGTTCGCCAAGGACGGCTCGACGGTGCTGACCGCCGCCATCACGTTGGCTCGTGCCCATACCGGCCGCGTCAAGGTGGCGATCTGCGGCGATCACCCGTTCTTCTCCTACAACGACTGGTTCATGATCACCACGGGCATCCCCGGTGGCATCCCCGAAGAGCGCAAGTCCGAGACGGTGAAGTTCCGCTACAACGACCTCGCGTCGGCCGAGCAGATGTTCGCCGACAACCCCGGCGAGATCTCCTGCGTCCTGCTCGAGGCGGCCCGCACCGACGAGCCCAAGCCGGGCTACCTGCAGGGCTTGCGCGACCTGGCCCATCGCAACGGTGCGCTGTTCATCATCGACGAGATGGTCACCGGCTTCCGCTGGAACCTGCGCGGCGCGCAGGAGGAGTACGACATCGAGCCCGACCTGTCGACGTTCGGCAAGGCGCTGGGCAACGGCTACCCGATCTCCGCGCTCGTCGGCAAGCGGGAGATCATGGAGCTCGGTGGCATGTTCCACGACCGCGAGCGCGTCTGGGTGCTGTCCACCACCCACGGCGCCGAGTCGACGTCGATCGCGGCGGCACGCAAGGTGATGGAGATCTACCAGCGCGACGACGTCATCGGCACGCTGTACCGCCAGGGCGATCGCCTGCGCAACGGCATCGGTGCCACCGTGGCCGAGCTGGGCCTGGAACAGCACTTCACGATGGACGGGCGTTCGTGCTCGATCATCTACGGCACCCGCGACCCGGACGGCAAACCGTCGCAGCCGTACCGCACGCTGTTCTTGCAGGAGACGCTGGCGCGCGGCGTGCTGGCGCCGAACTTCATCATGAGCGCCGCGCACACCGACGCCGACATCGACCACACCATCGAGGCCGTCAGCGGCGCCCTGGGCGTGTACCGCAAGGCCCTCGACGAGGGGTACGAGAAGTACCTGCACGGTCGCTCGATCCAGCCGGTGTATCGGCGCTTCAACTGATGCTGCCCTTCGGACCGAACACCGGGTCGTTGCGCGTGCTCGCCATCGGCGCGCACGCCGACGACATCGAGATCGGCGCCGGGGGCACGGTGCTGTCGCTGGTCGCGGCGGGCGCGCTCGAGCGTCTCGACTTCCTGGTGCTCACCGCCGACGGCGTCCGTCGCAACGAGGCCATCGAGAGCGCCGAGCACTGCCTGTCGCGCGTCGACGGTGAGGTCGTGGTGGAGGATCTGCCCGAGCGGCACTTCCACACCGTGGCCACCGACGTGAAGGTCGCGGTCGCCGCCGCCGTGGCGCGCAGCCAGCCCCAGGTGGTCATCGGCCCTGCGCTGCACGACGTGCACCAGGATCACCGAGCCACGGCCGAGGCGATCCAGCAGGCGTGCCGCGATCACGTGGTGCTGCAGTACGAGATCGTCAAGTACGAGGGCGATCTGCGCACGCCCAACGTGTACGTGCCGCTCGATGCAGCCACGATCGACGACAAGATCGCCTGGTTGCACAAAGCGTTCCCGTCCCAGCTCGGTCGGCAGTGGTTCGACGACGAGACCTTTCGCGGTCTGGCGCGCATCAGGGGCGTCGAATGCGTCGCTCAGTACGCGGAAGGATTCCACTGTCGCAAGATGGTGCTCGGCCCCCGATTGGAGCGTTGAAGGATGAAGGTGGTCATCGCCGCAGGAGGGTTCGGCACGCGCCTGGCCGAGGAGACGGAGATCCGTCCCAAGCCGATGGTGGAGATCGGGGGCCACCCCATCCTGTGGCACATCCTCAAGCACTTCTCGCACTACGGCCATCGGTCGTTCGTCATCGCAGGCGGCTACAAGGTCGAGTACATCAAGCGCTGGATGTACGAGGCGATGCAGCTCGGCGGCGACTTGGCCTACGACTTCCGCACGGCGTCGGTCAACAGCGTTCGCCCCGTCCGCGAGGACTGGCACGTGGTCGTTGCCGACACGGGCCTCGACACCGACATCGCCGGGCGTGTCGGCCGCTGCAAGGAGTACGTGGCCGGCGAGCGGTTCTTGATGACCTACGGCGACGGTGTGTCCGACGTGGATCTCAAGGCGTTGGTCGACTACCACGTGTCGCACGGTCGCATCGCCACCCTGACCGCCGTGCGCCCGCTGGCCCGCTTCGGTCACCTCGACCTCAACGGCGATGAGGTGCGCGCGTTCATCGAGAAGCCACAGCTCAGCGAGGGCTGGGTGAACGGTGGCTTCATGGTCTTCGAACCGGAGATCTTCGACTACATCACCAGCGACGAGAGCGACTTCGGCGTGGACGTCCTGCCCGGGCTCGCGGCCGACCGCCAGCTGGCGGCGTTCCAGCACGACGGCTTCTGGCAGTGCATGGACACGATGCGCGACAAGCTGTTCCTGCAAGACCTCTGGGCGCGCGACGAAGCGCCCTGGAAGACGTGGCAGTAAGCACCATGACCATGCCGCCGGCTCGGCGGACGGTGGTGCTCGGGGTCTCCGGGCGCGTCCGGTACCCGGCCATCTCCGTGACCAACGAGTTCGCGTCCACCATCGCACGGGCCGAGGGCACCGAGGTAGTCAACGTCGACGCACGGGGTGTCGGCACCGAGCCCCGGGAACGGATCGTCCGCAACGTCGTGCGCTTTGCCGGCCGCGGCGCGCTGGCAAACCGCCTGCGCCACCTCGAACTACCGGCCGGTCGCGCCGATCTGCTCGTCGTGCCCACGATGCCGTTCCGAGACCTCTGGATCCTGGCCGGCCTCGACCTGTCGTCCATCGCCGAGCGCTCGATCTGCTTCATCGACGAGATCTGGGCCCCCGACGTGCACCACTTCGATGTGTTCCGCGACGTGTTGACGCAGTTCGACGCCGTGTACCTGTCGGTGCAGTCGCCGGTACGGGCGTTGGCCAACGAGATCGGCACCGACCGCGTCCGCTGGATGCCGCCGGCCACGGACGCACTCGAGCGCTGCCCGGCGAGCGATCAGCAACGGGGCATCACCGTGCTCAGCGTCGGCCGCCGGTCCGAGGTGCAGCACGCCGAACTGCTGGCCGCAGCGCGACAACGGCGGCTGACCTACCTGTTCGACACGCTGCGCAGCTCGGCACTGATCGACAGCGCCGAGCACCGCACGAACGCTGCGCAGCTGATCCGCAACAGCAGGTTCTACATCGCCCACCGCGCCAAGTTCGACGCGCCCGAGGAGACGGGCGAGGCCGCCGACTTCGGCGGCCGCTTCTTCGACGCCCAAGCCGCAGGGTCGATCCCCATCGGCGACCCGCCGCGCACCCCGGAGTTCCGCGCTCTGTTCTCGCGACCCGGCTCGATGGTGATTGCCCCCGCGGGCGAGGCGGGCATCGTCGATCAGGTGCTCGATCTGCTGGCCGAGCCCGATCAGCTGGAGGCTGCGTCGCGCGCCAACGTGGTCGACGCGCTGCGATCCAACGACTGGATCCATCGATGGTCGGAACTGCTCGCCTCTGTCGGCATGCAGCTGCAGGGTCGCGGCGAGCAACGTCGACGTGGGTTGGCCGAGCTGGCCGATCTCGTCGAGCAGCGACGCCCCCACGACACAGCCCACACCGAAGTCACCGACGCCTGGGAGGGCACAGCATGACCACGCCGACGGACACGCCACGGGCCTCGGTGGTCGTCGCCACGTACAACCGGCCGGCCATGTTGGTCCGCCTCTTGCGCAGCCTGGCCGTGCAGGACACCGACGACTTCGAGGTCGTCGCCGTCGACGACGGCAGCACGCCACCCACCCAGGTCGACGAGACGTTCCCGTTCCCGTTCCGTCTCATCCGCCGGGCGAACGGCGGCGCCGGCGCGGCGCGCGACACCGGCATCCGGGAGGCGCGGGGCGAGGTCGTCATCATCACCGACGACGACATGATCGCCAACCCGCGTTTCGTCAGCGCTCACCTCACGCGCTTCGACGACGGGTGCGATGTCGTCATCGGCCGCTTCCTGTTGCCCGAGGACGACCACGTCATGAGCTTCCACATGGGGCTGATGGACGCCTACTTCGACTCGTGCGAGCAATCCGACGCCAACATCGAGCCAGGTCGCCTGTGCACCGGCAACGTGTCGTTCCGGCGGGCGCTGTACGACGAGGTCGGCGGCTTCGACCTCACCCTGAAGCGCTGCGAGGACAAAGAGCTCGGGCTGCGCTTCGCCGGCACGGGAGCCACATTCGGCTTCGCCCACGGCGGCGAGCTGCGCCACGAGGAAGGCATGGGTCAGCTCGGCGACCTGATGACGGTGGGGTACGAGTACGGCGTCGCCGACGTCGCCATCGGCAACCGCCACCCGGAGCTGCCGTCGGCGAGCCCGTGGTTCGTGCTGGCGGGCATCCAGCCGCTCGTGCGACTGCCGATGCGGGCCCTGATGCGCGTGCCATGGCTCATGCGGCCGCTCGCCACGGGCGTCGGTGCCGTCGGCAAGGCGGCGGTGAAGCTGCGCATCAACCGCCTGGCCGGGCCGCTCTTCGGACTCGGCTACGCGTTGCAGTACTTCGCCGGCGCGGTCCACGCCACCGGCGGCGCGGCGGCGACCCGCCGCGCCATCGCCGAGTACGAAGCAGCCGCTGCGGCATGAGCGTCGACCGCACCCTGGTGCGCTTCGGAGCCGCGGGCATCGACGCGATCGGCTTCGACGACGCCATCGACCGCATCATGGCCCTGGCCCGCCGCACGGGCGAAGGCGAATCCGTCGTGGTCACCCCGAACATCGATCACCTCGTGTCGGTGCACCGCATCGAGGCGGTCGCCCGCACCTACGACCGTGCCGAACTGGTGCTCGCCGACGGCCAGCCGCTGGTGATGTGGTCGAAGCTGCTGCGCCTGCCGCTGCGCGAGAAGGTGTCGGGCTCGGACCTCATCGTGCCGATGCTGCAGGCCGCGGCCGATCGCGACGTCCCGGTGTTCTTCTTCGGCTCCACCGACGAGGTGGTCGCGGAGGCCGAGCGGCGCCTCGCCGACCTCGCGCCCGCGCTGCGTGTCGTCGGCCGGACGTCGCCGTTCTACTCGGTCGACGACCCGGAGACGCCCGAGGTGCTCGACGCGATCGAGCAGGTGCGCTCCAGCGGTGCTCAGCTGGTGGTGCTGGCGCTCGGTGCACCGAAGCAGGAGTGCTTCCTCGACCACTTCCATGGCCACCTCGGCGACGGCGTGTGGCTGTGCCTCGGCGCAAGCCTCGACTTCGTGGCCGGCAAGGTGTCGCGAGCTCCGAAGTGGATGCGGCGCACCGGCACCGAGTGGATCTACCGGCTCATCCAGGAGCCGGGCCGGATGTGGCGGCGCTACCTCGTCCGTGACGTGGCCGCGATCCCCATCCTGTTGCGGATGCTGTGGGCGCGGCTGCGTGGCCGGCCGCTGGTCGAACAGCGCTCAGGCGGGCACTGACGGGCGACGGGTCGACGGCCACGGTGACGCTGAACGCCCGATGATCGCTTCCCGGCACGGAGAAGTCGTGCACACCGAGGACCGCCACGTGGTGGTTGACCAGCGCATGATCGAGGCGCATCAGCGGCGGCCGGAAGGAGGCGATGGGCCACGAGAACGACAGCCCCTTGCCCCGCGCCTCGTGGGCGTCGGCCAACCCGCCGTGCAGCAGGTCGCCGAACGGTGGGTTCCATCGAGTCGCGTTGAAGTCACCGGCGAGCATCAGCGGGCCGGGCGCCGCCGCGGCGACGCGCGCCAGCTGATGCAGTTCGGCCTCCCACTCACCAGCGTCCACCCGGGCACTGTCGACGTGCACCGCCATCACCGAGAGCCCGGTGCTACCGAGGCCGACCGTGGCGGATTCGAAGTGCGCCCGCGACACCGTCACCTCGTCGACGTCGCGGAAGGGACGGCGCGAGTAGATCGCTTCTGTCACGAGCTGCGGATCGGGCGGAGCAAAGACCTGGAAGGGATAGGACTCGTCGACCCCTGCGTTCTCCATCGCCCGACGGAACACGGGCGTGATCTCCACGACGATCATCACGTCGGCGTGCTCGGCGAGCAATGCTCTGACGGCACGGTCCGACTCCTGGTTGTTCTCGTACACGTTCGCCGACAGCACCTTCAGCGTGTCTCCCGTCGCCGCCCAACTCGGCGGGGGTGTGCTGCCCATCGCCGGCAGGATGCTGAGCAGGTGCACGCCGATCAATCCGACCGCGACGGCGCACTGCGCCCAACGGCGGCGCCACGCAGCATGCGGTGCGAGGAGGTAGACCGGCAGGTACAGGACCGGGGTGAGCGCCTGCAGCAGCACCGAGATGCTCCACGGCCAGACGATGCGCAGCGACCGTGACCCTGCTGTCCACAACAGCACGGCCACGTAGGCCCACCCGGCGATGGACAGAGCCGAGTCGAGCCGATGGCGCGACGACGGGGCATGTTCGGCCGTTCCCGGTTGTTCGAGATCCTCCGTGGAGTCCATCGGGGCGCCCACGATCATTCACTCTACGAGCTGGCCTCGAGGGCCTGCGTGCGGGCACCACCCGCACCGGGGCACGACCTCCGTCGAATCGGTGAACCGCTGGTAACTTTTCCGTGGCGGAGTACGGCATTTCCGTACCTTGATCTCATCGAGTCGACCTCGCGTCGGTCGCGCCTCACCCGGCTGAATCCGATTGCAAGGAGCGCGATGGTTCCCTTCTCCCGCAACGTGCTGACCATCGACCTCGACCGTGTCGTCTCCGACATCGAGGAAGCGATTCGCCACCACGTCAGAGGCACCCTGAAGCGGCGTGGTGCGGTCGTGGGGCTGTCCGGAGGCATCGACAGTTCGGTGGTCGCCGCGCTGTGCGCGCGTGCGCTGGGCAGCGAACACGTCCTTGGCCTGTTCATGCCCGAACGAGATTCGTCCGCGGAGTCCCTCCGTCTCGGCGAGGAGCTCGCTGCGCAGCTCGGCATCGAGGCGATCATCGAGGACATCACCCCCGTGCTGGAGGGTGCAGGGTGCTACACGCGGCAGGCAGAGGCGATCCGAAGGGTCTTCCCCGACTATGGCGAGGGCTGGAAGTGCAAGGTCACGCTGCCATCGATCCTCGACGGCAACCGCCTCAACGTGTCCCAGCTCACCGTGCAGGATCCGTCCGGTCGCACGTCGACATCGCGCATGCCACCCGCGGCGTACCTGCAGCTCGTGGCGGCCACGAACTTCAAGCAGCGCGCCCGCAAGATGATGGAGTACTACCACGCCGATCGCGTGCACTATGCGGTCGCGGGGACACCCAACCGCCTGGAGCTCGACCAGGGATTCTTTGTCAAGCAGGGCGACGGAGCGGCCGATTTCAAACCCATCGCGCACCTCTACAAGACCCAGGTGTACGCACTTGCGGCACACTTCGGACTCCCCGACGAGATCCTCCGCCGGCCACCGACGACCGACACGTACTCGATGGCCCAGACGCAGGAGGACTTCTACTTCGCCCTGCCCTACGACCTCATGGATCTGTGCCTCTACGGTCACAACCATCAGGTACCCGCCGCCGAGGTGGCCGCCGTCGTGGCGCTCGAGCCCCAGCAGGTGGAGCGCGTCTACCGCGACATCGAGGCCAAGCGTCGGGCAACCACCTACCTGCACACCGCCCCCTTGTACGTGCAGCCCGTCGAGGAGATCTAGCGCGGTGTGCGGGATCGCCGGAATCGTCGCCCTCAGCGCCGGGGCAGCGGGCCCCGACCGCGACGCGCTCGCGCAGATGGCCGGGGCGATCCACCATCGGGGGCCCGACGAGTTCGGCATGTACCGCGACGACCGTGCAGGCCTCGCCCATGCCCGGCTGTCGATCGTCGATCTCACCAGCGGCCAGCAGCCGCAGGCCAACGAGGACCACACGCTCTGGATCACCTACAACGGCGAGATCTTCAACTTCGTCGAACTCCGCGCCGAGCTGCAGGCCCTCGGCCATTCGTTCCGCACCCGCAGCGACACCGAGGTCGTCCTCCACGCCTACGAGGCGTGGGGCAACGGCGCGTTCTCCCGGTTCAACGGCCAGTTCGCGGTCGGCTTGTGGGACAGCCGCGAGGAGAAGCTCGTGCTGGCACGGGATCGAATGGGGGTCCGTCCCCTGTACGTCTGCGAGCACCGGGGGCGGGTGCTCTTCGCCAGCGAGGTGCGCGCCATCTTCGCCGGCGACCCCAGCGTTCCGCGCGCGTTCGACCCCATCGGCCTCGAGCAGACCTTCACGTTCTGGTCGGTGGTGCCGCCGCAGGCCGTGTTCGCCGGTGTCGAGGAGCTGCGGCCCGGGTATGTGCGCACCTACGCCGCCGGCACCGTCAGCGACGTGCCCTTCCACCACCATGCCTACCCCTGCCACGGCGCGGGCGAGTTCGACGGTTCCCTCGAGGATGCGGTCGACGCCGTGCGCGCTGCGCTGCGCGAGGCCACCCGCCTGCGAGTGCAGCGAGCGGACGTACCGGTCGGCAGCTACCTGTCGGGTGGTCTCGACAGCTCGCTCGTCGCGGCGCTGGGCCAGGAGTTCGTGGGCGAACGCCTGTCGACCTTCTCCCTGCGCTTCGAGGACGCGGAGTACGACGAGACCGCGTACCAGCGCGTCATGGCGCGTGCGCTCGGCAGCGACCACCATGAGATCGTCGTGTCCCGCGCCGACATCGCCGGCGTCTTCCCCGACGTCGTCGCCCACGCCGAGCGCCCGATCCTTCGAACCGCGCCGGCTCCGCTCTACCTGCTCTCCAAGTCGGTCGCCGACGCGGGGATCAAGGTCGTGCTGACCGGAGAAGGCGCCGACGAGGTCTTCGGCGGCTACGACCTGTTCCGGGAGGCGAAGGTGCGCAGGTTCTGGGCGAAGGCGCCTGAATCGACGCTTCGCCCGCGCCTGCTCGAGCGCCTCTACCCGTACCTCGCGCGCTCACCGGTGTCGCAGCAGGCGATGGCCAGGCAGTTCTTCGGTCGCAACCTCGATCAGGCGCTCGCTCCTGGCTTCTCCCACGACCCGCGCTGGCACACCACCGGCTCGCTGAAGCGCCTGTTCTCCGCCGAGCAGCAAGCAGCCGTCAAGGGCCGCGACGTGCGCGCCGAACTGCTGGCCGATCTGCCGGCGGAGTTCTCGTCGTGGTCGCCCCTCGCCCAGGACCAGTACCTCGAGACGCGCACCCTGCTCGCGGGCTACCTCCTGTCCTCACAGGGCGACCGGATGCTGATGGCCAACTCGGTCGAGGGGCGCTTTCCGTTCCTCGACGTGGACGTCGTCGCCCTGGCGAACTCGCTGCCGCCGCGGTTCAAGCTGCTGGGGCTCGACGAGAAGCACGTGGTCAAGAAGGCGGCCCGCGGGCTCGTCGACGACGCGATCCTCGCCCGCACCAAGCAGCCGTACCGGGCCCCCGACGCAGTGTCCTTCCTCGGCGCCGACGCCCCCGCCTGGGTGGGCGAGATGATGAGCCCCGCCGCCATCGCCGAGTCGGCGGTGTTCGAGCCGTCAGCCGTGCTGCGGCTGTGGCAGAAGGTGCGGCAGCGTCAGGACGACGGGCAGTTCTCCAACGCGGACAACATGGCGATCGTCGGCGTGCTGTCCACCCAACTCCTCCACCACTCCCTCATCCGCAGCTCGATCCGTCCCGCCCGGGTCGAGTTCTCCACGGTCATCGACCACGCCGCGTCGACACCCCACCCGATCGAGGTCTGATGTCCCACGCCGTCCCACTCCTGCACGACTTCCTCCTCGAGTCCGCGCAGCGGCTCCCCGACAAGGTCGCCCTCGTCTGCAGAGCCGAGCGCCTCACCTACCGCGAGATCGATGCCCGCTCGAACGCGCTGGCACACACGCTGATCCGCTCCGGCGTGCGGCGCGGCGATCGGGTGGTGGTGTTCGCCGACAACACGGCGGAGACGGCGATCGCGTTCTGGGCCGTCCTGAAGGCGAACGCGATCGTCTCGGTCGTCAACCCGCTCACCAAGGCCGACAAGCTCGCCTACGTCCTCAACGACTGCCGCGCGGCCGCCTTGATCTCCGACGCCCACCTCGCCCCCGCGATCACCGACGCGGTCCGCCAGACCAGCCACCTGCACACCCTCATCGTGTCCGGCGACGTCGGCGCGACGGCGCTCGCCGACCTGGACGGCCCGACGCTCATGACATGGGCTGCCGCACTCGAGGGAGGCGACCGGAGCACGCCTCCACCGCGCGGATGCATCGATCTCGATCTCGCCGCCATCGTCTACACGTCAGGCAGCACCGGCGAGCCGAAGGGGGTGATGTTGACCCACCGCAACATGCTCACCGCGGCGGCGTCGATCTCGACCTACCTCGAGATCCAGGGCGACGACGTCATCTTGTGCGTCCTGCCGCTCGCGTTCGACTACGGCCTCTACCAGATGATCATGGCCTTCCGGGCCGGGGCTCGGTTGGTGCTCGAGCGCTCCTTCACCTACCCGGCCCAGGTGCTTCACGTCGTGGTCGACGAGGAAGTCACCGGCTTTCCCGGCGTCCCGACCATCTTCGCGATCATGGCGGGCCTGAAGAACCTGGGCGACTACGACTTCAGCAGGGTCCGCTTCGTCACCAACACCGCGGCAGCACTCCCCGAAAAGCACATCGAGATGCTCAAGGTTTGGTTCCCCAGGGCGAAAATCTTCTCGATGTACGGCCTCACCGAGTGCAAGCGCTGCACCTATCTGCCACCGGCAGACATCGAGCGCAAGCCCACCAGCGTCGGCATCGCCATCCCCAACACCGAGCTGTGGATCGTCGACGAGCACGACAATCGCGTGCCGCCGGGCGAGGTGGGCGAGCTGGTCATTCGCGGTGCGACGGTGATGAAGGGCTACTGGGAGAAGCCCGCCGCGACAGCCAAACGGCTTCGTCCCGGGCCGGTACCCGGTGAGCAGGTGCTGTACACCGGCGACTACTGCCGCCTCGACGAGGACGGATACCTCTACTTCGTCGGCCGGATGGACGACATCATCAAGTCGCGTGGCGAGAAGGTGGCACCGCGCGAGATCGAGATGGTGTTGACCAACGTTCCGGGGGTCAAGGAGGTGGCAGTGATCGGCGTCGACGACGACGTGCTCGGGCAAGCGGCGAAGGCGTTCGTCGTCCTGGACGAGGGTGCGTCGCTCACCGAGCGCGAGCTCCGCCGGGAGTGCCAGCAACGCCTGGAGAGCTACATGGTTCCCAAGTACATCGAGCTGATCGACCACCTTCCGACGACGACGAGCGGCAAGATCAGCAAGACGGGTCTGTCGTGACCGAGAACCTGCTGACCGAGAACCTGGGCGTGCTCATGCAGGTGCTGCAGCCGTCGTTGGGCGACGGGGCCGGCGACGACGCGCGGGCGATCCTGGAGCGCGGGGCCGATCACGGCTACTCCTTGGAGCAGATGCTGGAGATCGCCCAGACCCGCGCCGGCGGGGCGCCCTTGGCCTACGCACTCGGTTGGCAGACCTTCCTCGGCGTCGATCTGCGGGCCGCCCCGGGCGCCCTCGTTCCGCGCGAGGAGACCGAGCTGCTGGGGCGGGCGGCCCTCGAGGTGCTCGCGGCGATGCTCGCCGAGATGCCCGCACACCGCGTCGTCGACATGTGCTGCGGTGCGGGGAACCTTGCCTGCGCGCTCGCCGTGCATCTCCCCGACGCCCGGGTGTGGGCCAGTGATCTCACGGACGGCTGCGTCCGCCTTGCCAGCGCGAACGTCGACCACCTCGGGTTGGAGCAGCGGGTGACGATCTGCCAGGGCGACCTGTTCGAGCCGCTGGCCGACCTGGTCGAGTTGGAGACCATCGACGTGGTCGTGTGCAACCCGCCCTACATCTCGTCCAAGCGCCTCGCCGAGGACCGCGCCGATCTCCTCGACCATGAGCCGCGCGAAGCGTTCGACGGAGGACCGTACGGCCTGTCGATCCACCAGCGCGTCATCCGCGACTCCACCGCGTTCCTCCGGCCGGGCGGCTGGCTGATGCTCGAGTTCGGCCTCGGTCAGGAACGCCAGCTGGAGCGCCTCTTCCAGCGCGTCGAAGCATTCGACGAGCCGGTGTTCCTGAACGATCCAGCTGGCGCCCCCCGAGTCGTCGTCGCCCGAAAGAAGGTCTAACCGATGGACGTACGCAACACCGTTCGCGAGTTCGTCATCGAGAACTTCTACATCGCCGACCCGTCCACCCTCTCCGACGAGCGGTCACTGCTCGACGAGGGGATCGTCGACTCGACGGGGATCCTGGAGGTGATCTTCTTCCTCGAGGACCGCTTCCAGATCACCATCGAGGACGAGGAGATGGTGCCCGAGAACCTCGACTCGATCACCGCCATCGTTGCCTTCGTCACTCGCAAGGCAACCCCGTGAAGGCTTCTCCGGCGCTCAAGTCCGTCGCGCCCGCGGAGCCTGCCGAATCGGCCGAGTCCGCCGAGCCGGCGGAGATCCATGGGTACCTTCCGTCCGGGCCCGACGGTGACGTCGTGTACCACGTTCGCCACCGCTGCGTCGGCGACTGCCGCGGGGCCGTCGTGCTCGCCGGCCCGATCGGGCTGGAGCGTACGCACGCCTACTCGACGGGGGTTCGCTGGGCGCGGCACCTGGCACGCAACGGCTTCGATGTGCTCCGCTTCGACTACCGCGGCTTGGGCGAGAGCACCGGTCGGCTCGCCGACTTCGACCTGCACTCGTGGGTCGACGACATCGGGGCTGCCGCATCGGAGTTGGCGAGCGCGCGCCCCGATGTACCGCTGACCGTGCACGGGATCCGGGGAGGGGCGCTGCTCGCCGCTCGTGCCTTCGACGACCGCATCGGCGATCGTCTCCTGCTGTGGGAGCCGCCGCAGTCGGGTCGGGCGATGTTCACCGAGATCCTGCGGCGGAAGCTGGCCTCCGACTACGCACAGCACGTCGGAGGCGATCGCAAGACCCGCGAGTCGTACATCCTCGACCTCGAAGCGGGCTCCACCGTGGAGGCCGAGGGCTACGACTGGTCACCTGCGTGGTGGCGCAGCGCCCAGGACTTCCCCCTGATCGTGCCCACCCGCGACGGAGCGAGTGAGTGGATGATCGTGCATCTCGACGGCCGTGCGGCCGACCGGCACGTCGCGGCACGCAACACGCACTCGGTGCGCGTGCCCAAACCGCCGTTCTGGGGCGAGAGCAAGTGGATCCGCCCCGACCTGTCGGAGCTGTTCGACCTCTGCACCGACTGGTTGCGACAGCCGTGATCGGCGCCGGGCCGATGAGGCGCGAGATCCTGCAACTCGAGTACGACGGGCAACTGCTCGTCGGCACGTACCACCAGCCGCTCACCGCCGACGCGCCGGCGGTCGGGTTCCTGCTCTTCAACTCCGGCTACGTGCCGCGTGACGGGCACGGAGGGCTTGCCGTGCGGGTGTGCGATCGGCTGGCAGAGGCCGGGTTCCACTGCTTTCGCTTCGACCTGCCGGGGTTGGGCGACTCCACGGGCGAGCTACCCGTGGAGAACCAGGAGTTCTACGACCTCGTGACCGGAGGGCACTTCGTTGCCCCGACGTTGATGATCGAGCGGTCGCTGCGCGAGCGCTACCACCTGAGCGGTGTCGTGCTCGGCGGGTTGTGCGGTGCCGCCGTCACCGCGCTCTACGCGGCCGACCAGGACACCGAGGGCGTGATCGGGGTCATGCTGTTCGAGCCCGAGTTCTACCTCACCGAGCCCAACGGGCAGCAGGACGCGTCGGTCGATCCGCGGGTCGTCGTGCAACCGAAGCTCCACACGCGCCGGCGCGGCGCCCCGCGGAAGCCTGCGCGCAAGCGCTTCCACTACTGGGGATGGATGCGCCAGCTGACCTTCGAGAACGACCTCGGCCGATACGTCCCCCTGCCCCGCAGGCTGATCCTCAAGCTCGTCCTCCACAACGAGAAGCTGCCCGCGGTCACCAACGTCCCGTTGGCCGGTGCCTGGCGTCGACTTGTGCAACGCCGAGTCCCCGTCCTTGTCATCACCGCCGAAGGCAAGCTCCGCGAGGTCTTCTTCGATCGCATCAACCGAGTGGTTCTCGCCGGCCTCGACACCACGCGCATCACTCGCCACCGGCTGGCCGGCACCAACCACATCTTCACCACCGGGGGCGCGATCGGAACCGTCGCCGAGCTGGCCGGCGACTGGGGCTGCCGCGAGATGTGCGATCGCCCTGCCTGATCACGCGGGCGGCAGCTCGCCGGTGGCCAGCAGGTGCTCGAAGCCGGCCACGTCGAGGATCGGGATGCCCAGATCCTGCGCCTTGGTGAGCTTGCTCGCCCCTGGGTCGGCGCCCACCACAACGGCGAACGTCTTCGCACTCACGCTGCCGGGGCTCTTGCCGCCGCGGTCCTTGATGGCGGCTTCGGCGCTCTCGCGCGAGTAGCCGTCCAGCGTGCCGGTGACCACGACGGCCTTGCCGGCCAGGTTCTGCGGCTGCCGGCTGACCTCGACGCGGCCGAACTCCACGCCGGCGTGGCGCAACTTCTCCACGAACTCGCGATTCGCCGGCACCGCGAACCAGCGCACGATGGCCGCCGCGATCGTGGGGCCCACGCCGTCGGTGGTGGCGAGGTCGGCTTCCGAGGCGCCCATCACCGCGTCGAGCGTGCCGAACGCCCGGGCCAGCGCCTCGCTCGCCGACGGCCCCAGCCCGCGGCAGCCGAGCGAGGTGAGCACCTTCGGCAGCGGCCGCTGCTTGGAGCCCTCCAGCGCGGCGAGCAGGTTGTCCGCCTTGGTGGTGCCCCACTTGTCCAGCGTCAGCAACTGCTCGCGGGTGAGCGAGTAGAGGTCGCCCGGGTCGGTGACGAAGCCGGCATCGCTGAGCTGGGCGACCGTGCTCTCACCCAACCCTTCGATGTCCATCGCGCCTCGGGACGCGAAGTAGATGATCCGCGCATCGCGCTGGAACGGGCAGGCGGGCTCGACGCAACGAGTGTCGGCCTCACCCTCCGGGCGCACCAGTTCGGTCTGCAGCGGGCACGGGCACAGGCGGGGGAACTCCCACGGCTCGCTGCCCGCCGGGCGCAGCGACAGCACGGGCCCGACGACCTCCGGGATGACGTCGCCGGCCTTGCGCA
>CAYZFZ010000037.1:0-22436 GCA_964477795.1 uncultured Bifidobacterium sp. | reverse complement strand
CGGGCTGCTGATCGGCAACCGCGCGACGCGCACGGAGCTGGATGCCGCGGTCGCGGCCATCGAGGCGGATCCGCGCAACTGGGTCGCGCAGCCGATCCTCGCGCTGAGCACCGTGCCGACGCTGTGCGACGGCGAGCTGGAGCCGCGCCACGTCGACCTGCGGCCGTTCATCCTCAGCGGCGCGACGAGCTATGTGTCCGCCGGTGGCCTCACGCGGGTCGCGCTGCGCCGGGGCTCGCTCGTCGTGAACTCGTCCCAGGGCGGCGGCAGCAAGGACACCTGGATCGTGGAAGCCTGATGCTGCTGTCGCGGGTTGCCGACAACCTGTACTGGGGTGCTCGCTACATGGAGCGCGCGGAGGACACGGCGCGCGTGGTGCGCAACTTCACCGACCTCATCCTCGACCTGCCGCTCGGCGTCGCGTCCTCGTGGGAGCCGCTGCTCGCGGTGGCCGGCAGCCGCGCCGAGTACGACGCGGGCCACGCGCGGGTGCAGGAGAGCGACATCGTGCGCTTCCTCGTCGCCGACCCGTCGAACGGCGGCAGCGTCGTCTCCAGCGTCGCCGCCGCGCGCGAGAACCTGCGCACGACGCGCGAGGTGCTGCCGCGCGAGGCGTGGCAGGCCGTCAACGACCTCTACCTGTTCACGAGCCGCGACATGGAATCCGGTGTCGATCGGCGCAGCCGCGCCCGTTACCTGGGCAGGGTCGTCTCCGACTGCCAGCGGCTGGACGGAGTGCTGTCGGGCATGATGCGGCGCGACCAGGCGTACGACCTGTGGCAGCTGGGCCTGATGGTGGAGCGGGCCGACATGACCACCCGCGTGCTGGGCGTCCGTGCCGCTTCGCTGCTCAGCACCCCCGGCGGTGCACAGGGGTACGACGAGGTGCTGTGGATGGGTGTCCTGCGCAGCGTCACCGCACTGCAGATGTACCAGCGTTCGCACCGTGGCCCGATCGACGGTTCCTCCGTCGTCGCGTTCCTGCTGTTCGACGAGACGTTCCCGCGGTCCGTCGCCGGGTGCGTGCAGGGGATGCGCAGCGCACTGGGCCGCCTACCCCGACCCGAGCTCCTGATGCCGTCGGTCGACGCGTTGGAGGCGCTGCTCGCGACGCTGCCGGCGCAGGCATCCGACGGGCACGCGCTCGACGCGGCGATGGACCGCGTGCAGACCGCGCTCGCCGATCTCAACGAGCGCGTGTACGACACGTTCGTGCGCGGGGTGGTATGACCTCTCCGATGGAGCTGGACCAGTACCGCTCGGCGCAGGGCATCTACGACGAGGCGTTCGACGCGGCGGGCGTGATACGACCGACGTGGTCGGTGGCAACGCACGCGGTCGGTTCCATGAGCCCGGCCGCGCTGCACGAGCGCCAACGCGATGCGGACCGGATGCTGGACGCGGAGGGTGCCGGTCATCTCGTGCACGAGCTCGCGCTGGAGCGCGGCGCGGACCGCCACGGCGTGCCGGCACAGGCCCGCGTGGAGAGCCGGCCGTGGCGGCTGGATCCGCTGCCGTTCGTGCTCGACGCAGCCGAGTTCACGCTCCTGTCGAACGCAGCGGTGCAGCGCATGCGGCTGCTGGAGGCGCTGCTCGCCGATTGTGCGGGCGAACGGCACCTCGTGCGCGACGGGGTGCTGCCTGCCGCGCTGTTGTACTCGCTGCCCGCGTTCCGGGCGCACACGGCCGGGTTCGCGCCGCCACGCTGGCTCGTGCACTACGCACTCGACGTGGCCCGCGCGGCCGACGGCACATGGCGGGTCGTGCACGACCTCGCGGATGCGCCGAGCGGCCTGGGGTACTCGCTGCTCAACCGAGCCGTGCTCGCCCGCTTGCTGCCCGATGGCCTGCGCAGCGCTGCCGTCGCGCCGATCAACTCGCACGCGGACCGGCTGCGCCGGGCACTCACCGCGGCCGCGCCGGCCGACCGGTCGAGCCCGCGTGCCGTCGTGCTCTCCTCGGGTCCGGCGCACCCCACGTACGTCGAGCACAGCTACCTCGCCACCCGCCTGGGCTACCACCTCGTCGAGGGCGCGGATCTCGTGATGCGCGAGGGCCGCCTGTGGCTGCGCGCGCTCGACGGCCTGGAGCCGATCGACGTCGTCTACCGGCGCATGGAGGACGCGCTGCTGGATCCGCTGGAGCACGGTCACCTGGGTGGGGGCAGCGGTGTGCCGGGCCTCGTGTGGGGGGCCCGCGGTGGGCATGTCGCGCTCGCGAACGCGTACGGCAGCGGGCTCGCCGAGGCACCGGAGCTGCGGCCGTACCTCGATGCCGCGGCCGAGCGCCTGCTCGGCGACCGCCTGCAGCTCCCGCACCTCACGCCGGGCGAGTACCTCGCGACGTCGCCGGTGTTCACGGGTAGCGGGCCGAGCGCGCTCGAACCGCGGCGCATCGTGCTGCGCCTGCAGGTCGTGCACGGCCCCGACGGCCACTCCGTGATGCTCGGCGGTGCGGGTCGCGTGCTCGCTCCCGGCGACGCGCCGGAGCTACCCACCGCGCACCTCGCGAAGGACGTGTGGGTCGTCGGTGTCACCGCGCCCCGCCCGATCGCGGTGACGGCACCTCCGCAGGTCGACTTCGGGCCGTCCGTCCCGAAGCGCGCGGCCGACGCGCTGTACTGGCTGGGCCGCGCCGCCGAGCGCGCCGAGGTCGCCGTGCGGGCTGCCCGCGTGGTGGGCATGCAGCTCGACCAGGACCCTGTGCTCGTCAGCGTCGGCGACGGCGGGTGGGCACTCGGCGCCGGTGCGCTGCTGGCAGCGGCGCGCAACCAGCCGCCGGATGTCTCACCGGGAGTGCCGCTCGCCACGCAGCTCGCGGACGCGCTGCACGCCACCGTGGTCACGGCTGCGGACCAGCTCGCGTCGCTCGTGCAGGAGGCCTCGTCCGTGCGTGAGTACCTCAGCACGACGACGGGCCGCGTGCTGGGTCGCCTCGCCCGCGCGCACGGGCAGTTGCTCGACGACGAGGCGCCCACGGACGGCCTCGACTCCGTGCTCGTGGATCTCGCCGCGCTGTCGGGGCTGGTGATGGAGAGCACCGTGCGCGGCCCGGCGTGGCGCTTCCTCGACCTCGGCCGGCGCATCGAGCGCTCGCTCGCCGTGCTCGGCTCCGTGGAGGGGGCGCTCGGCACGGACTCGTCCGCGATGGCGGCACAGCCGCTCGCCGACGCCGTGCTCGCCGCGAACGAGAGCCTCGTCGCGTATCGCCGCCGCTACCGCAGCGACGTCGATCTCGATGCCGTGCTCGACCTGCTGCTGCGCGACGACTCCAACCCGCGCGGGCTCGCGTTCCAACTCGATCGCCTGCGGGAGCACGTGGCCGCGCTGGGCTGGCCGCAGGGCGTGCAGCTCGTGCAGCAGGCGAGCACCGCCTCGCTCGCCGATGTCGGGGAGGCCGTCGTCGGCGGGCGGCGCATCGACCTCGACTCGTTCGTGCTCGCGGTCCGTGGCCCGCTGCTGCAGCTCGCGGACGCGATCGTGCAGCACTGGTTCGCGGACCCGGTGAACCCGACGCTGATGGGCGGCGGCTGAGCAGTGCGCACGTTCCGGGTGGAGCATCGCACCGAGTACACGTACGGCACGCCGATGGCGGACGGGTTCACCGTCGCCCGCCTGCTGCCCCGCGACACGCCGCTGCAGGTCGTGCGCAGCGCCCACATCGACGTCACGCCCACGCCCGACGAGTGGGAGGAATCGCTCGATCCGTTCGGCAACCGGGTCGTGCACTTCGCGGTGCATCATCCGCATTCCGCGTTGACCGTCGTCTCGCACGTCGAGGTGGGCCTCGAGCCCGGGGCGGTGCCGGCCGGCGACGTGCCGTGGCAGTCAGTCGCCGCCGGCGCGCAGAGCGCTCGCGGCGACCTCGCCGCCGACGTCGCGCCGTTCCTCGCGCACACCGCGCAGACGCCCGCGCTCGCGGAGCTGGCAGCGCTCACCGCCGACGTGTTCACCGACGGGCGGGGGATCGTGGGTGCAGTGCAGCAGCTGTGCCAGCGCCTCTTCACCGAGTTCCAGTTCGACTCCACGTTCAGCGATCTGTCCACGCCACTGCACGCGGTGCTCGCCGCCCGCCGTGGCGTGTGCCAGGACTTCGCCCACGTGTCGTGCGCCGCGCTGCGCTCCGTCGGGCTGCCGGCTCGATACGTGAGCGGCTACATCGAGACGTTGCCGCCGCCGGGGAAACCCCGGCTCGTCGGAGTCGACGCGTCGCACGCATGGTGTTCCGTGTGGGCGGGCGAGCTCGGCTGGCTCGACTTCGACCCCACGAACAACCAGCTTCCGCCGCTGCGGCACGTCACCGTCGGCTGGGGGCGCGACTACGACGACGTCGCACCCGTGCGCGGAGTCGTCATCGGCCCGCCCAGCGCCCAGACGCTCACCGTCTCCGTCGACGTCGCCGAACAACCCTGACCGGCGGTGATGTCCGAATCCCGCTAGTGCTCGGACCGGCGGCACGCCACACTGTGGGGGTGCTGCTCGACGACGACCACTGCTACCGGGCCATCCAGAGCCGGGACTCCCGCTTCGACGGATGGTTCGTGACGGCCGTGCGCACCACCGGCATCTACTGCCGGCCGTCGTGCCCGGCCATCACGCCCAAGCGTCAGAACGTCGAGTTCTTCCGTGCCGCCGCGACCGCCCAGGCGCACGGCTACCGGGCCTGCAAGCGCTGCCGGCCCGACGCCTCGCCCGGCTCGCCGGAATGGAACTCGCGCGCCGACGTCGTCGGCCGCGCGATGCGTCTCATCGCGGACGGCCTCGTCGACCGTGACGGTGTCGGCGGCCTCGCCCGCCGCCTCGGCTACAGCGAGCGCCAGGTCAACCGGCTGCTCGTCGCCGAGGTCGGCTCCGGCCCGCTCGCGCTTGCCCGTGCGCAACGCGCACAGACCGCTCGCATCCTCATCGAGACCACGAACCTGCCGATCACGGACGTCGCGTTCGCGAGCGGCTTCCAGAGCGTGCGCCAGTTCAACGACACCGTGCGCGAGGTGTACGCGTCGAGCCCGACGGAGCTGCGGACGGCGAAGTCCCCGGCCACGGCCGGCGGGCCGCTCACCGTCCGCCTCGCGTGCCGTGAACCATTCGACGGCGACTCGCTGCTCGGATTCCTCGCGCTGCGGGCGGTGCCGGGCGTGGAGTCCGTCGACGGTTCCACGTACCGGCGTTCCATGCGCCTCACCCGCGGCAATGGCGTCGTGTCCGTCACCGTCAGCGGCGCCACCGTGTCGTGTGCGCTGATGCTCGACGACGTCGCCGACGCGCAGGCCGCCGTGCAGCGCACGCGCCGACTGCTCGACCTGGACTGCGACCCGGCCACGATCCGCGAGCACCTCGGCACCGATCCGTTGCTCGCCCCGCTCGTGGAGAAGCGGCCCGGCCTGCGCGCCCCCGGACACCCGGATGGCACGGAGCTGCTCGTCCGTGCGGTGCTGGGCCAGCAGGTCAGCGTCGCCGGTGCGCGCACGCTCGCCGCGCGGCTCGTCGCCGCACACGGGCAGCCGCTCGCGGAACCGGTCGGCGGCGTCACCCACGTGTTCCCGTCGGCCGCCACGATCGCCGGGTTGACGCGGGATGCGTTTGCAATGCCCCGTGCCCGCGGCGCCGCGCTGATCGACGCGTGTGCACGTGTCGCGGACGGCTCAATCGTGCTGGACGCGGGCAGCGACCGCGCCGCAGCCGTCGCCGCGCTGCAGGCGATGAAGGGGATCGGCCCGTGGACGGCCGGCTACGTGGCGATGCGTGCGCTGGGCGACCCGGACGTGTTCCTCCCGACCGATCTCGGGGTGCGGCATGCGCTCGCCGCGCTGGGTGGCGACTCGTCGCCGCGTGGCGCGGCGGCGCTCGCCGAGCGCTGGAGCCCATGGCGCTCGTACGCACTCCACCACCTCTGGGCCAGCTTGTGAAGGAGCCACCATGAACCGTGTGAACCGCAGTGAGACCACCCACCCCACACTCGGCGACACGAGCGAGCTCTCGTGCACGACGATGGCCAGCCCCGTCGGCGAGCTGACGCTCATCGCGAGCCCGCGCGGGCTGCGGGCGGTGCTGTGGCCCGGCGAGCTCGGTGCGCCCGAGCGGCTGCGCCGGCCCGACGAGGGCGACCCCGCCGCCGAGCGCGTGCTGCGCGCGGCGCAGCAGCAACTGCACGAGTACTTCGCCGGCGAGCGCCACGAGTTCGACCTGCCCCTCGACCCGGTGGGCACCGAGTTCCAGCAGGCGGCGTGGATGCAGCTGCGGGCGATCCCGTACGGCGCGACGATCTCCTACGGCGAGCAGGCACGCCGGCTCGGCGACGTGAGGAAGTCGCGTGCGGTCGGCGCGGCGAACGGGCGCAACCCGATCAGCATCATCGTGCCCTGCCACCGCGTCGTCGGCTCGAACGGCGCGCTGACCGGTTTCGCCGCCGGCCTCGACGCAAAGGCCTGGCTGCTGCGCCACGAGCAGGGCACCCTCACCCTCCTCGACTGACCGAGGCCTTTACGTAAAGGCTGTCGGGCGCGCTGACTTGGGGCTGTGAGTCCGGAGGCTTGACGCAAACCCGGTGAGAGCGTCAGCGGTGCTTGGCCTTGAGCTGCTGCTCGCGGGCCTTGCGGGCCGCCTCCTGCTTCTTCTCCTTCGCCGCCTTCCGGCGAGCCTTCGTCTCCTCGTCCGCGCTCGGCGCGGGAAGCATCTCCACGTCGACGCGCTCGGCGGGCGGCAGCGCGAGCGTCTCGTCGTGCTTGAGCAGGCGGGTGAGCGCCTCCGACGCAGCGGCTTCACCGGCGACGGAGCAGGCGAGCATCAGGCGGGTGGCGGCGAGGCCGAACTCCTCGATGAGAGCCGGCGAAACCTCGAGCACCTGCTCGTCGGTGGGGTTGTCGGAGTGGTCGCCGAGCAGCTCGATGCACTTCGCGAGCGCCGGATCCGTGACGAGCGTGCACACCTGCTCGAGCCCGCCGTTCATCCGGCCGCGGGCGGCGGTGGCGCGGATCGCGAGCGTGCGGGCCTCGGCGTCGGTGAAGCCGCCGTCGCGGGCGCCGCACACCTCGTCGAGCGCGGTGACGTGATCCTCGGGCAGCGACGCCACGAGCGTGGCGAGCTCGTCATCGGTCATCGCGCTGAACGCACGATCGAGCAACGAGAGGGCTTGCAGGCGGTTCTTGAGCTGGCTCATCGGGCAGCAAGGCTACCGGGAGCGGCCGCCGACCCGTCCGGCCACGGCCCGGGGGCGGTCGCGTCGTACGCTCGCGCGCATGAGCACCCTGGTGTACACCGACGAGGAACTGCTGCGCGATCACCCCGATCTCGCGCCCCACATCGTGGCCGGCCGGCGCATGCACGGCGGGTTCCGGCCCGACGGCAGCTACCAGCCACCGCGCGCGCTCGGACGCGAGACCGCGCTCGCCGCGTGGCAGGCCGCGCTCACGGCCCGCGGCGGTGCGCCGCTCGCCGCCGATGCGTCGCTGCTCGACGGTGTCCGCGTGCCGTCCGTCGCCCAGTCGCGCGTGCTGCTGCGCCACGGTCTCGGCGAGACGTTCTGGAACTCGCTCACGATCACCGGCAAGATCGAGGCGCGCGGCCGCCTGCTCGCCGAGGTCGACTTCGCCGACCTGCAGCCGCACGTCGTCGACGACATCTCGCAGATGGCGATCGGCCACCTGCGCAAGGGCCTGCTCAAGGCGCACGGATGGGACGAAGGCGGCCTCGTCGACCCTCAGATCGGCCCGATCGGCGCCCACGACCAGATGTGGTTCGCCGTGCGCGACCTCGCGTTCGGTGAGGGTGCCTACCCGGACGTGGAGCCACCGGTGAACATCGCCCGCCCAGAGGCCGGCCGGCGCTGGATGCCCGAGGTCGCGCCGGAGGTGGAGGGGTTGCTGTCGCTGCTGATGAACCTGCTCGTCATCGAGTTCCGGGCGGAGAACGCGTTCGCCGACGCGCAGGCGATCCTGCGCACGCCCGACCTGTTCGCCGGGCGCCGAGCGCAGGCGGAGGACGCGGCCGAGATCGTCGAGCGCATCCGCGCCGACGAGGAGATCCATGTCACGTCGCTGTGCCTGTACCTCGGCGAGTGCGCGTCCGTCACGTTCCGCACCGTCGATGGCGGCACGGTGCCCGGCCAGGCGCTGATCGACCACTTCTGGGACGGCCTCGTGCAGTGGGCAACCGTCGATCAGCCGAGGCTCGTCGCCGAGCAGCAGCGGGCGCTGCTGCACGCGCGTGTGATGGCGCACCCCGACGGTGCCGCGATCTGGCAAGAGTTCGAAGCAGCAGCCTGAGCCCGCGCCCGGCGGCCCGCCCCGGCCGCGCCGCTCAGAGCACCTCCGGCGGCACCACCTGCTCGGCCGGCGCGTTCGCCAGCACGTCGGCGACGTACGAGGCCACCGTCTCGTCGATGCCGACATCGCCGCCAGCCCGCTCGGAGAGGAACCAGCGGTGCTCGAGCACCTGGTGGTACAGCTCGGCGGGCTCCAGCTTCGCCGCCATCTCCGGCGGGATGCCGCCCAGTGCCCGCTCGAAGCGATCGTCGAGCCAGCGGGCGGCGGCGACGGACTCGACCACCTTGCGGCCCGTGCGCGTCTCCTGCACGGCGCGGTAGCGGCTGATGTCGTTGAGCAGCCGGCGAGCCTGGTTCTCGCCGGCCTCGATGCCGGTGAGCGAGCGCAGCTTCTGGGCGTGGTAGCCGTGCTCCACCACCCGTGGCACGAGCCGCAGGCGGGACCCGCCGACCGTGGTGACGAGCTCCAGCTCGGCGACGTCGAAGCCGAGGTCGTGCAGACGGCGCAGGCGGCGGTCGACGCGAAACGTCTCGTCCGCGTTGAACTCGTCGACGCCGGTGAGCTCGACCCACAACCGCTCGTAGCACTCGCGGATCGCGAGCGCGGTCTCCACGGGGTCGATGTCGTCCGCGAGCTGGCCGCCCATCTGCAGGTCGAGCAGCCCGCCGAGCACGTTCTCGGTGGCGATCTCGAGGTCGTGCGCGCGCTGGCCCGTGCTGAGCTCCTCGTGCCGCTCGCCCGTCTCGACGTCGATGATGTACGCGGACAGCGCGCCGGCATCGCGGCGGAACAGGGTGTTCGACAGCGAGCAGTCGCCCCAGTAGAAGCCGGCGAGGTGCAGCCGCACGAGCAGGCCGGCCAGCGCGTCGAGCATGCGCTCGCCGAGGTAGGGGATGCGCAGGCCGCGCCCGGCGAGCAGGGTGCGGTAGGTGAGCGAGTAGTCGAGGTGGCGGGTGATCAGCAACCCGTCGGCCTCGTCGTCGCGGCCGGTGACGACGCCGACGACGTCGGCCGTGGGCAACCCGGCCTCCGCCAGCTCACGCAGCAGCCGCCACTCGCGCTCGGCGAGCGGGTCGGGCAGCTCCTTGACGACATACGTGATCTCGCCGGCCTCGACGAGACGCACCACGTGCCGGTGCAGCCCGTGCACGCGCTGCAGCCCCTCCATCGTCCAGTCGTCGAGCGGCTGGTCGATGGGCCAGTGGACGACGCCCGCGTGCTCGGTGGCGTTCGCGAGCTGCAGTCGCATCAGTCGCTCGGCCGGGGCGAGGGACGCACCTGCCTCAGCTGCGGCCGATCGCGTCGCCGGTCTCGAGATCGAACGCGTGCAGCCGCATCGTGTCGACCGTCAGCTCGAGCCGGTCGCCGGCATGCACCCGCCGGCGGGGGTCGAGCGACGACACGATCGTGGACGTGTCGGAGTCGGAGACCTCCACGCCGGTGTCGGTGGAGCGCACCGCCGGCGCCTGCACCGTGCTGTGCACGAGCAGTTCGGAGCCGAGCATCTCGACGAGGTCGACGGACACCTGGACGGTGGCGGTGCCGTCGCCGCCGAGCGCCTCCGAGCGGATGCCGATCGCGATGTCGCGGCCGTCGTAGTTGCGCAGGCCGCCGAGCCGTGCTGCGGCCTCGCCGTCCAGCCCGATTGCCTGCTGGCCGATGTGCAGCGTGAACGCGTGGCCGTCGCCGGCGCTGACCGAGCCGCGCACGACGTTCATCGACGGTGAGCCGATGAACTGGGCGACGAACAGGTTGTCGGGCGACTCGTACAGCTCGGCCGGGCTGGCGCACTGCATCAGCACGCCGCGCCGCAGCACGGCAACGCGATCGCCCATCGTCATCGCCTCGATCTGATCGTGGGTGACGTACATCGTGGTGACACCGAGGCGGCGCTGCAGCTTGGAGATCTCCGCCCGGGTCTGCACGCGCAGCTTGGCGTCGAGGTTGGAGAGCGGTTCGTCCATCAGGAACAGCTTCGGGTTGCGCACGATCGCGCGGCCCATGGCGACGCGCTGGCGCTGGCCGCCGGACAGCTGCCCGGGCTTGCGATCCAGCACTGCGCTGAGCTCGAGCAGCTCGGCCACCTCGGCGACCTTCTTGGCCATCTCCGCCTTGTCGGTCTTGCGCAGCTTCATCGCGAACGCGATGTTGTCGGCGACGGTCATGTTGGGGTACAGCGCGTAGCTCTGGAACACCATCGCGATGTCGCGCTGCTGGGGGCCCATGTCGTTGACCTTCACGTCGTCGATCAGCAGGTCGCCGCCGGTGATGTCCTCCAGCCCGGCCACCATCCGCAGCACGGTGGACTTGCCACAGCCGGACGGGCCGACGAGCACGAGGAACTCGCCGTCGTTGATGTGCAGGTCGAGCCCGGGCACGGCTTCGAAGCCGTTCTGGTACTTCTTCTGCAGGTTGTTCATGGTGAGCGTGGACACGACGGCTTACCCCTTGACACTTCCGGCCAGCAGGCCACGGACGAAATAGCGTTGCAGCGAGAGGAACACGATCAGCGGCACGATCATGCTGACGAACGCGCCGGCGGTGAGCAGCTGCCACTCACTGCCCTTGGTGCCGACCATGTCGATCAGCGCCGCGGTCATCGGGGCGTTCTTCGACCCGCCGCCGAACACCTTCGCGACGAGCAGGTCGTTCCACACCCACAGGAACTGGAAGATCGCGATCGACGCGATCGCGGGCACCGACAGGGGCAGCACGATGCGGGAGAAGATCGTCATGTGCGAGGCCCCGTCCACGCGCGCGGCTTCGATGACCTCGCTGGGCAGCGAACCGATGAAGTTGCGCAGCAGGAAGATCGCGAGCGGCATCGCGAAGATCGTGTGCGCGATCCAGATCTGCGGGATGCCGCCGTCGAGTGGCGACACGTCGCTGGTGAAGAAGCGCAGCAGGGGGATGAGGCACATCTGCAGCGGCACCACCATCAGGGCAACGATCGTCACGAACAGGGTGTCGCGGCCCTTGAACCTCATCCACGACAGGGCGTACGCGGCGAACGCGGCGACGACGATCGGGATGATGGAGCCGGGCACGGTGATGGCCACCGAGTTCCAGAAGTAGTTGCTGAACGGCTGGCCGCTGCCGCCGGTGTACTCCAGCACGCCGCGGTAGTTCTCGAGCGTGACCTGCGGATCCTGGAAGAACGTCCACCAGCCCGTGGTCTTGATCTGCTTCTCCGGCCGGAACGAGGTGACGAACAGGCCGAACGTGGGGATCGTCCAGAGCGCGGCGAGCAGCCACACGATGATGCGGCCGGTGCGGCTGGTGGACTTGCGGGTGATCTTCGTCGCGAGGGGTGTTTCGTCCTTCACCTTCGTCGCGGCACCCGCGGTGACGGTTGCGGCAGCCATCAGCGTGACCCCCTCATGGCCTTCTGGTTGCGAGCGTTGACGAACACGACGGGGATCACCGCGATGAAGATCACCACGGCGGCGGCAGAGCCGTAGCCCTCGTTCTGCTTCGTGAAGCTCTCCGTGTACATCTGGTTGGCGAGCACGTTGTTCTCGAACGCACCGCCCAGGCCCATCGCCTGCACCAGGTCGAAGACCTTCAGCACGGCGATGACGGTGGTGGTGATGACCGTGACGATGGTGGTCTTCACGTAGGGGAGCACGATCTTGTAGAACGCCTGCCGGTCGGTGGCGCCGTCGATCTTGGCGGCCTCCACGAGGTCGTCGGGCACGCCCTTCATCGCCGCCGAGATGACGACGGTGGCGAAGCCGGCCTGGATCCAGATCATGACGATGATCATGAAGACGGTGTTGCTGCCGGGCAGGAAGTCGGACTTGATGCCGAAGAACGTGGTCTCCTGCAACCAGTAGTGCGGCTCCTGCGCGCCGGGGAGCACGGGATCCAGCCCGACCCACACCCAGTTCAGCAGGCCGTACTGCTTGCTGGGGTTGTTGGCGTAGATGAACCGCCAGATGATGCCGGCACCGACGAAGGAGATCGCGGTGGGCAAGAAGATGAACATCTTGGCGATGGACTCGCCGCGCATGCGGTCCGCGAAGCGTGCGATCGTGATGCCGATCACCGTGCTGAACGTCGTGACGAGCAGCACCCACCACACGTTGTTGCGCAGCACCAGCAGGTTGTCGCGCTTGGTGAACATGTCGCGGAAGTTGCCGAGGCCGTACCACTTGTCGGCGCTCGTGCCCGTGTAGAGCGACAGCCGTGCGGTCATGATCGACGGGATCACGAGGCCGCCGATGAGCAGGATCAGCGCCGGGCCGACGAAGACCATCACGCGTGCCCGCTCGCGCCAGGGCTCGCGGAACCGGCTGGCGATGAAGTACAGGACCGAGAAGAAGACGATCAGCGCCAGGATGCCGGTGCTGACGGTGTACAGCGTGGAGACGATCTTGTCGAAGGGACCGTCGCCGCTGAGCAGCCGATCGACGATCGCGAGGAGGGCGTACACGCCCACCACCGCGCCGAGGATCTTGGTGTTGTCGTTGTCGACGAGCGACCGGAGACGCTGGGTCATTGCCCGCATCCCCCGTACTCGTTGCGTCGATCAGGAGAAAGACGTGTTGCCACGTTCACAGCGCCCCCCGGCAGTGACTTGCAGTGTTGTCGTGAACCATCGCGCAACTGCGTTGCGCTCGTCGCCCTACAACCTAGGGCATGCAAAGGGGGTGGCCGATACACGATCGACCACCCCCTTCCTACATGTTCGGGATCAGCTCTTCGGCCAGCTGTCTTCGATGGCCTGCGCTGCGTCCTCGGTGCTCTTACCGGTGACCCACGCCACCATCTCCGTCCAGAACGTGCCGGCGCCGACGGCGCTGGGCATCAGGTCGGAGCCGTCGAAGCGGAACACGTCCGAGCTGACGAGCAGTTCGGCGAAGGTCTTCTCCAGCGGATCGGTGATCAGCGAGAGGTCGGCCTTCTTGTTCGGGGTCAGCCAGTTGCCTTCCTTCAAGCGCTCGTTGGCGTAGTCGGCGCTCGTGAGGTACTTGATCACGGCGGCGACTTCGGGCTTGTCGCTGAAGGCGGCGATCAGCTCGCCACCACCCAGCATCGGCTTCTGCGCGTCAGCCGAGGCTGCCGGGAAGTAGAACGCGTTGACCTGGCCGTCGGGGCCCTTGGTGGTGCCCTCCGGGAACTGGTTGCCGTAGAAGCTCGCCTGGCGGTGCATGTAGCACTCGTTGTCGAGCAGCGGCAGGCCGGCTTCCTGGAACGTGGTCGACGGGATGCTCTCGGCACCGTTCAGCACGTAGTCGTCGTTCTTCACGATCGCGCCGACCTTGTCGATCGCCTCGATGATCTTGGGATCGTTGAACGGGATCTCGTGGGCGACCCACTGGTCGTACACGTCGGCACCCTCGAAGCGGAGAACGGCGTCCTCCACCCAGTCGGTGAGCGGCCAACCGGTTGCCTGGTCAGAGCCGGCGCCCACGCACCACGGCGTGCCGCCGTCGGCGACGATCTGGTCGCTGAGCGCGATCATCTCGTCCCAGGTGGTGGGGACTTCGTAGCCCTTGTCCTTGAAGGCCTGCGGGCTGTACCACACCAGGCTCTTGATGTTCGCGCCGAACGGCGGGGCGTAGAACTTGCCGTCGACCGTGCCGAGCTCGACCCAGCCACCGATGTCGTTGGCTTCCACGTCGGCCTTGAGGTCTTCCATCGGGACGACCTTGCCGTCGCGGGCGAGCGTGCCGAGCAGGCCCGGCTGTGGGATGAACGCGATGTCGGGGGCGTTGCCGCCGTCGACGCGGACCTTGAGGTCGGCCTCGAAGGCGCCGGAGCCCTCGTGCTGGATGTCGATGCCGGTCTCTTCCTCGAACGATGCCCATGCGGTCTCGAGGCGGGTCGCCTCGACGTCGCGGATGGAGCTGAAGATCGTGACGACCTTGCCGTCGAACGGCTTGTCACCACCACCGGTGCTGACGCTGCTGTTGTCGCTGCTGCCGCTGTCGCTCTTGTCGTCGCCGCAGGCGACGGCGAGCAACGAGATGCTGAGCACCGCGGCCAGTGCGGCCAAACGTCGTTGTGACGCCATGAAACTCCCCCTCAGTGAGTGTCGGGTGCGGGAGCGCAACCGACGGTATGTAAGCGCTTGCAGAATAGAACAGGGAACAGGCTTTCGTCAACACGATCCGGGCATCTACCGGAAACATTTCGCGGTACGGCCGTCAGGCCGGCGTGTCGTCGGTCGCGTGCGAGTCGGTCAGCGAGCGGGCACCGGCGACGGTGATGACGCCGACCGCGACGGCGAGCACGATGAACGTGAGGCGCTCGCCGTGGAAGAAACGCGCCACCAGTTCCGGGCTCCACGTACCGGCGGGCAGCTCGCGCGTGACGAGCAGGGCGATGAGCGTGCCGAGCACGGCGGTGCCGATCGTGGCGCCCACTTCCTGGGCGGTGTCGTTCAGCGCGGCACCGATGGAGGTACGGTTGGCGGGGACCGCGCCGACGAGCGCGACCGCGCAGATCGTCATCACGGTGCGCAGCCCGAGCGTGAGCACCACCATCGAGGCGGCGATCGCCGGGTAGCCGCGCTCGACGCTCCACGCCATCGCGAGCAGCGCGACCACGAGCAGTCCGGCACCGATCAGGCAGGCGATGCGGTGCCCGAAGCGCTTCGCCAGCCCTTCGGAGAACGGCGTGCCGAGGACCATGGTGAGGATCAGCGGCAGGTTGGCCAACCCGGCGCGCATGGGGCTCCATCCCCAGACGTACTGGAAGTGGAGGATGAGCCCGAACATGACGCCGGCCATGGCGACGGACGTGCCGATCTGGGCGATGGCGGCGCCGCGCACCGTGCCGCTCGCGAACAGGCGCAGGTCGAGCATCGGCGACGCGCAGCGGCGTTCGTGGTGCACGAAGGCGGCGCCGGCGGCGATCGCGGTGAGGAACGAGCCGATCGTGACGGGCGCTGTCCAGCCGTGGTCGACGCCGCTCGTCAGCGACCAGCACCCCACGCCCACCGCCGTGATGCTCAGCAGCGCGCCGGGCAGGTCGAGGCTGTCGTCGGTGAGGTCGTCGGGGTGATCGGCGGGCACGCCGAGGCGCACGCCGATCCAGGCGATCAGGGCGATCGGCGCGTTGACGGCGAGCAGCCACTCCCAGCGGGCGTGGGCGAGGACGGTGCCACCCAGCAGCGGCCCGAGGATGAACCCGGTCATCCCGACGACGATCATCAGCGTCATCGCACGCATGCGCAACGCCTCCTCGTCGAACAGGCGGAACACGAGCGAGTTGGTGATCGGTGCCATCGCCGCGGCGGCAACGCCGAGCGCGGCGCGCAGGGCGATCAGTTCGCCGGTCGTGCTCACCGCGACGACGCCCAGGCTGATCGCGCCGAACGCGGCGAGACCGACGAGCAGCACGCGCCGCCGGCCGAGCCGATCGGCTGCCGAGCCGGCGGTGAGCAGCAGGCCCCCGAACGTGAGCGAGTAGGCGCCGGTGACCCACTGCAGCGCGGTGGTGCCGCTGCCGAGGTCGCGGCCGATGGTGGGCAGCGCGATCGACAGCAGGGTGTTGTCGACCATCTCGACGAAGAACGCGAGGCACAGCGCGGCGAGCGGCACCCATGCGGCCCGCAACGACGGGTAGGTGCGCGGGGCCGCGGCGGGGGCGGGGGATGTGGCGGCGGCGACGCCGGACTCGGCGTCCGGCGCGCCCTTCTCGAACGTGATTCGATCATCGAACATAGTTCGGTATGATAGAACGATGTTCGGTCGAGATGCAACCTGTGCTCAGATGTACGCCATGGCACCACGGGCGCGCTCCACGACCCCCGCCGCACGGGGCGGCGGCGACCGCCGCCGGGCGTCGCACTCGATGGAGGCCGTGCTCTCCGAGGCGGTGGCCCTGCTCGACGAGGCGGGCGAACCTGCGCTGACGTTCCGTGCGCTGGCCGCGCGGCTGGGCGGCGGGGTGGGCAGCATCTACTGGTACGTCGCCGGCAAGGACGAGCTGCTCGACCGCGCCGCCGACCATGTGGTGGGCGACGTGCTGCGCGCCACCGACGCCATCGCCGGTGGCGACGACCCGATCGCCGAGCTGCGCACCGTCGCCGTGACCCTGTTCGACGCGGTCGAGCGCCGGCCCTGGCTGGCCGCCTACTTCATGACGAACACCGACGTGCAGCCGAACTCGATGCGCATCTACGAACGCCTCGGCCGCCCCCTCTTGCGCCTCGACCTCACTGCCCGCCAGCGGTTCCACGCGCTGTCGGCCGTCGTCGGGTTCGTGATCGGCACGGCCGCCGACCTCGGCCGGCAGGCTCCGCCGGAGGTGGTCGACGGCACCGTCGGCCGCGACGAGCACCTCGACCGCGTCATCCAGGACTGGCGGCGCCTCGACCCCGCCGAGTTCCCGTTCGTGCACTCGGTCGTCGACGAGTTCGCCAGCCACGACGACAGCGAGCAGTTCCGCGCCGGCCTCGACCTCATCCTGGATGGCCTGCGCCTGCAGGCCGGGCTCGCCGGCTGAGCCTCACTGGCGGGTGGCGGGGCCGCAGCTGCCACGGTCGACGAGCGTGAGCTCGATCGGGTGGTGCATCACGGTGCCGGTGCCGCGGAGCTGTTCCAGCATCAGCTGGGCGCCGAGGCGGCCGATGTCGCGCACGGGTTGGCGGATCGTCGTCAGGCCGAACGCGGTGGAGGCGGGGTGATCGTCGAAGCCGATCACCGACACGTCGCGACCCGGAGCGAGGCCCAGCTCGCGCAAGGCCTGCAGCGCACCGAACGCCATCTCGTCGGACATCAGCCACACCGCGGTCGGCGGCCGGCGCCGGCTCATCAGCTTCAGCATGGATCGGCGTCCACCCTCGATGGTGAAGTCACCGTCCTGGACGTACTGCGCCGGCACCTTCACACCGGCGGCAGCGAGCGCGGCGATGAAGCCCTCGGCCCGCTCCGTGGGTACGTTGTGCACGACGTCGAGGTGGGCGTGCCCGCCGACGAGCCCGATCCGCTGGTGGCCGAGCTGGAGCAGATGGCTGGCTGCCATGCGCGCTCCCTGCGCGTTGTCGACGGAGATCGACGTGACGGACTCGAGCCGCTCTCCGAGCACGACGACGGGCGTGTCGAGCGCGGACAGCTGGCGGGCGCCGGCCTCCGAGCAGAACACGTCGACGAGGATGACGCCGTCGATGCGCTGCTGGAACCGGGCGTCGCCGCGGAAGATGCGCTCGCGGGCCAGCGGGTTGGCGGTGCCGATCAGCAGGTCGTACAGCTCGTGGGCGAACACCTCCTCCACGCCGGCGACGACCTCGCTGGTGTACCAGCTCGTGAGCAGCGGGGCGAGCAGCCCGATCGTTCGCGTCTGGCCGGAAGCGAGTGCGGCCGCGTTGGTGTTGGCGACGTACAGCAGTCGCTCGGCGGCGGCCAGCACCTTGCGGCGCGTGGGCTCGGCCACGTAGGCGTGGTTGCGCAGCGCGCGGCTGACGGTGGCGGTGGAGACACCGGCGGCGCGGGCGACGTCGTCGATGGTGGCCCGGCCCAGAGCGCTGACCAGCGTGTCCTTCGAGTCGCCGCCGATGCCGTCCATGCCGTGCCCTGACGCTAGCTGCGCAGCAGTCGCGCGACGACAGTGGCTTCGTGGGCCACGACGGATGAGCCGTCGACGACCTGCACCGCACCGTCGGTGGACTGGAACAGGATCGCCGCGCCGTTGAGGGCTGGCGCCGGCACGGGCCGCGCACCGAGGTTGCAGACGATGCGCAGGTCGCCGCGCGCGATCACGAGGTGCTCGGCGCCCTGCTCGAGCACCGTGAACGGCGACTGCCACAGGGCCGGGTGCGCCTTGCGCAGGCCGACGAGCTGGTGGTACCGCTGCCATGTCGAGTGCGGCGAGTCGGTCTGGTGGTCGGCGGTGAGTGAGGCGGGCAGGTCTTCGGTCTGCAACCAGGCGGCGGGCGCGGACGTGAAGCCCTTGCCCGGATCGGTGCTCCACGGCATCGGGCCGCGGGCGACGTCGCGGCTCCACATGCCATCGCCGTTGCGGGCGCTCATCGGATCTTCGACGTGCCCGAGGATCTGCGCGTCGGGCAGGCCGAGCTCCTCACCCTGGTAGACGAAGAACATCCCGTCGAACGCGCACATGAGCGTGGACAGCGCGAGCGTCCGGCGCAGGCCCACGTCGCCGCCGCCGTAGCGCGACACGGCGCGAGCCTGGTCGTGGTTGGACACCTCCCACGCGGCACCGCCGTTCGACTTCGCCTGGTACTGCAGCATCGTCGTGATCGTCGTCTCCGGCTCCCACGCGCTGAGGCCGACCTGCAGCACGAACGCGGCGTGCAGCGCGTTGCCGTCCTTCACGTACTCGGAGAAGCGGTCGACGTCGCGGGTGTCCATTTCGCCGACGAGCACCGCACCCTGCTCGGCCACTGCCGTGCGCCACTGCTGGAACAGGACGGCGGTCTCGTGGCGGTGCAGGTCGTGGATGTGCTGGAACGAGGCGAAGACCTCCATCGGGTGCATCCCGGCGTGGATCTCGCGCAGCTGCGGGTTGTCGCGCAGGCTGGGATCCTTGGTGAGGCCGTGGGCGACGTCGATGCGGAAGCCGTCTGCGCCGCGCTCGCACCACGTGCGCAGGATGGTGGCGAACTCGTCCATCACCTGCGGGTTGGCCCAGTTGAGGTCTGGTTGCTCGGGCAGGAAGAGGTGGCAGTAGTACTGGCCGGAGCCGCCCGGATCCAGGCTCCACGCGGGGCCGCCGAAGTGGCTGACCCAGTTGTTCGGCGGGCCGCCCCCCGCGCCCGGCTCGGCCCACACGTAGTAGTCGCGGTACGGGCCGGTGGGGTCGGCGACGGCGCGCTGGAACCACTCGTGATGGCTGGACGTGTGGTTCGGGACGATGTCGACGAACAGCCGCAGGCCCAGCTGCTTGGCCGTGGCAGACAGCTCGGCCCAGTCGTCCAGCGTGCCCAGCATGGGGTCGACGGCAAGGTAGTCGGACACGTCGTAGCCGTGGTCGAGGCCGGGGCTGGCGAAGAACGGTGTGAGCCACACGACATCGACGCCGAGCGCGGCGAGGTAGGGGAGCCGCTGCGTGACGCCGGCCAGGTCGCCCACGCCGTTGCCGTCGGTGTCCTGGAAGCTGCGCACGTACACCTCGTAGCCCACGGCACCGCGCCACCAGTCGGGCCCGGTGAGCCTGGATGGGCGCGGCTGCGTTCCGGCAGCGGGCACCGCAGGGTCGCCGTCGTGTGTAAGCGCTTGCATAGCGGAGACAATACACTCGTCGGCGTGGCGTGGCACGGGGAGACCGAAGAAGCGGCAGACGTGGTGGCGGGCCGGGCCCGTGTGCTCGCCGCCCGCCTGCGGCGGCACTGGCCGGTGATCGAGCACGGGCTCTGCGAGCTGTACCCGCACGACGCGGTCGCGCTCGGCGCGGCGCTGCGCGACATCGTGTCCGCGTTCGTCGCCCGCCGCGGGCCGCGGCTGTTCCTGCGCGACCTCGAACGCGAAGCGGATCCGGGCTGGTTCCAATCGTCGGGGCAGGTCGGCTACGTCTGCTACACGGACCTGTTCGCCGGCACCCTCCCGGGTGTCGCGCAGCGCATCGACTACCTCACCGAGCTCGGCGTCACGTACCTCCACCTGATGCCGCTGCTGCGGCCACGCGACGGCGAGAACGACGGTGGGTACGCTGTCGCCGCGTACGACGAGGTCGACCCCCGGCTGGGCACCATGCACGATCTCGCCGCACTGGCGGCCGCGCTGCACGGGCACGAGATGAACCTGTGCATCGACCTGGTGGTGAACCACACCGCCGCCGAGCACCCGTGGGCGCGCGCCGCCCGCGCCGGCGACCCGGCCGCCCGCGCCCGCTACCTGTTCTTCCCCGACCGCACGATCCCCGACCGCTACGAGCGCACCCTGCTGGAGGTGTTCCCCACCTTCGCGCCCGGCAACTTCACCTGGCTGCCGGACTGCGAGGAGTGGGTGTGGACCACGTTCCACGAGTTCCAGTGGGATCTCAACTGGGCCAACCCCGACGTCTTCCGCTCGATGTTCGAGGTGATGCTGCATCTCGCGGAGCAGGGCGTGGACATGCTGCGGCTGGACGCGGCGCCCTTCATGTGGAAGCGGGAGGGGACGATCTGCCAGAACCTCCCCTAGGTGCACGTGCTGCTCACCACGCTGCGGGCGCTGATGTCGTGCGCCGCGCCGGCGACTGCGTTCAAGGCGGAGGCGATCGTCGCGCCGGAGGAGCTGACGCCGTACCTCGGCGCCGGCGACCCCGAGCGCCATGAGTGCGACCTGGCGTACAACAACCAGCTGATGGTGCTGCTGTGGAGCAGCCTCGCAACCGGCGACGCGGCGCTGATGACGAACGCGCTCGCGCGCATGGGCGAGATCCCCACCCGCGCCGCGTGGGTGGACTACGCCCGCTGCCACGACGACATCGGTTGGGCGATCATGCCGGCCGACGCGTCCTCCGTCGGCTGGGACTCGGCGGGCCATCGCGACTTCCTCCTCGACTTCTACTCCGGAGCGTTCCCCGGGTCGTTCGCGACGGGGGCGATCTTCCAGTACAACCCCGAGACCGGCGACGGCCGCACGTCGGGCACGGCCGCCTCGTTGTGCGGTATCGAGCGGGCCCTTGCCGACGGCGACCGGGTGCACCTCGATCTCGCCTGCGGCCGGTTGGAGCTGCTGTACGCGGTGGTCTACGCGTACGGCGGGGTGCCGCTGCTGTACATGGGCGACGAGTTGGGCCTGTGCAACGACCCGAGCTACCTCGCCGACCGGGCCAAGGCCGACGACAACCGCTGGATGCACCGACCGCGGATGGACTGGGACGTCGCCGCCCGCCGCCACGTGGAGGGTTCGCTGGAGGCCCGCCTGTTCACCACGTTCGCCACGCTGGCGCGCACGCGGGCGGGCATCGGCGCGATCGACGCAACCGGGCAGCTGCGAGTCGTCGCGACCGGCGACGCGCACCTGCTGTGCTTCACCCGCACCCACCCGGCACACGGCCGGTTCACGATGGTCGCCAACTTCGGCCATCGCACCGCGGTGCTGCCGCTCGCCGACCTGGGCGCCACCGGCGCGGTCGTGCACCGGTCCGCCGCAGCCACGATCACCGCCGGCGGCGTCGCCCAGCTCGGCGTCAACGGCTACCTCTGGCTCACCAGCCCCTGATTCGGGCTTTACGTAAAGGCTGTCGGGCAGTGACCTGGGGCTGCGGCCGCCGAAGTTTTACGTAAAGCCGAATTTGGGGTGCTACTCGGCGGTGGGCGGTGGGATCAGCTGCTGCAGGAACGCCGCCAGGAAGACGGCCGGCTCGGTGCCGCGCTTGATCGACACCACGATCTGCTGCTGGTCTTCCTTGTAGATCGAGTCGCGGCTCAGCCGGCGCAGGCGGGTCTCCTCGCTGAACTTCAGCGTGATCGGCCCCAGGCGGGCCTGGTTGCCGACGATCTGCACGTCGCGCAGGCCCAGCCGGCTGCACTCGGCGCGCAGCGAGCCGACGGCCAGCAGCGCCTCGGCGGCGGCCGGGACGGGCCCGTAGCGATCCTCCCACTCGCTGCGGATGTCGGCCACCTCGGCGGCCGACGTGACCGCCGCCAGCCGGCGGTACGCCTCCAGCCGCAGCTCCTCCTTGGCCACGTAGTCCTGTGGCAGGTACGCATCCGTGGGCACGTCCAGCTTCAGCTCGCTCACCGGCTTGGGCGGTGGCTCGCCCTTCATCTCGCCCACGGCCTCGGTGACCATCTGGCAGTACAGGTCGTAGCCGACGGCCGCGATGTGACCGCTCTGCGACTCGCCGAGCAGGTTGCCGGCGCCGCGGATCTCCAGGTCGCGCATGGCGATCTTGAAGCCGCTGCCCAGCTCCGTCGTCTCGCCGATGGTCTTGAGTCGCTCGTAGGCCTCCTCGCTGAGGCGCGCCTCGGGCGGGTGGAACAGGTACGCGTACGCGCGCGAACCGCTGCGACCCACGCGGCCGCGCAGCTGGTGCATCTGACCCAGGCCCAGCAGGTCGGCGCGCTCGACCACGAGCGTGTTGACGGTGGGCATGTCGATGCCGCTCTCGATGATCGTCGTGCACACCAGCACGTCGAAGCGACCCTCCCAGAAGTCGACCACCACCTGCTCGAGCGAGCCTTCGTCCATCTGCCCGTGGGCGATCGCGATCCGGGCCTCGGGCACCAGCTCGCGCAGGCGGCCGGCTGCCGTCTCGATCGACTGCACCCGGTTGT
>CAYZFZ010000036.1:19685-23111 GCA_964477795.1 uncultured Bifidobacterium sp. | reverse complement strand
CCGCCCCCCCCCCGCCCCCCCCCCCGCCCCGCCCGCCCGGGCCCCCACCCACGCCGCCCCCGGCCACGGCAGTCGAGGACACGGCGCCACCGGACACGGCGGTCGAGGACACGGCCTCACCAGAAACGGCGCCACCGGAGACGGCAGTCGAGGACACGGCGCCACCGGACACGTTGCCGCCGGACACGGCAGTCGAGACGACGCTGGAATCGAACCTGTTCCCCACCACCACCATCTCGGCGACCGGCGACCCGGTGCCCGTGCCCGGTGCACTGGTCGTCGCAGTGTGCTCGCTCGACGCCGGCCCGGATGGGGAGTGGGGCACGAACGACGACACCTACGGTGCACCGGTCTCCACGGTCACCGATGCCCGCGGCCACTACGAGCTCGATCTCGTGGGCGAGGCGTGCTGGGCGTCGGTGGCACCTCCGGAGCAGTTCGACGACCCGTCCGCCAGCCCGGGCGAGGCGCAGGTCATCGACGTCAGTGACCACGACGCGACCGCACCCACGGTCGTGTTGCATCATGCCGCTACACCGGACTCGAGCCCGACGGTGGGGCTGGCGGGTGGCTCGATCGGCGACACGGTGTGGAACGACGTGGACGGCGATGGCGTCCAGGATCCCGAGGAGCCCGGCATCGTCGGTGTCTCGTTGACACTGCTCGACGGCGCCGGCCACCGCCTGGGCAGCACCCACAGCGACGCGTCGGGCGGGTTCCGCTTCGACGACCTCGCGCCCGGCACCTATCGCGTCAGCGTCGCCAACCTGCCTGCCGGCTTCGCGTTCACCGCCGCGCGCGCCGGCCGCGACCGCACGGCCGACAGCGACCCCGACCCGGTGACAGGCCGTACCGGGCTGGTGTCGCTCGCCGCCGGGCAGCGCGCCGGCGCACTCGACGTCGGCCTGATGCCGACCGGCGACGACGAAGCAGCCGGGAGAACCGCCGCGGCGACATCGCCGGCGCGGGTGCTGCCCGCCCCGGCGGCAGATCAGGTGGCGGTGCCTCGTCACCGGGTGGCGACCTTGTCGGTGCTGGTCGTCGTGCTCGCCGCGCTGCTCGCGCTCAGCATCCTGCTGGGTCTCGTCCGGCCGCGCCGGCAACCCCAGGGCGGGCTCAACGGATGACGTCAGCTGTTCGCGAGGTCGTGCTCGCCGTCTCCGTCGCCGGCCTTGGCGATGAGGTAGCCGATGGCCCGCTCGGCTTTCGGGTAGCGATGCGCCAGCTTCCAGAAGTCCGGCCCGTGGCCACCGACCTCGAGGTGCGCCAGTTCGTGCACGATGACGTAGTCGACCACCCAGTCGGGGAACGTTGCCAGCCGGGTGGAGATGCGAATGTGACCGGTGGTCGTGGTGCACGAACCCCAGCGGCTGGTCATGTCGTCCGCCCAGCGGATGTCGCGCGGCCGCGCCAGCTGGTAGCGGCGGGCGAGCGTGGTGGCCCGGGCGGTGAGGTCGATGCGCTCGGCCGACAACTTGCGCCGGAAGCTGGCCGCCATCTTCTCCGTCCACACCTCGGTCTCGGCGCGGCTCATCCAGGCCGGCACGGTCACCTTCAGCACACCGGCGACGAGCTGCGCGCCGACGGTGCGCTTGCGCCGTGCGGACCGCAGCACCTCCACGCGGAACGGCTGCTCGTGGCCGGTCCGGTCGGCGATCGCGGGCGCGGCCTCGACGGGCTCAGGGCCGAAGCCGGGCAGTTGCAGCGCGTCGCTCACGGCCGGCTACAGGGTGTCGCCGAAGGCCTGCGGGTCGATGAGGTGCACGGCGTCGCCGGCCACCACCCGCCCGTCCGGGTGCACGTCGAACCAGCAGCCGGCGAGGTTGGTGAAGCGCATCTCGTCGCCACCGAGCGCGCGTCGCAGCACGCGCATCAGCCCGCCGTGGGTGACCACCAGCACCTCGCCGCCGGGGTGCTCGCCGGCGATGCGCCGCAACGCACCCAGACCGCGGGCGCTGACCGCCTCGGGCTGCTCCGCGCCCTCGGGCCGCCGGTGCTCGGCCAGGTAGCCGGGCCAGCCCTCCTCGATCTCGTGGATGGTGAGGCCCTGCCACGGCCCGAACGCGGCCTCCATCAGCTGCGGGTCGGTGAGCACCGGGCCGATGCCCAAGGCCTCGGCGATGATCGCGGCGGTGTACGCGGCGCGCTGGAGCGTGCTCGCCCACACCGCGTCGAAGCTGCCGAGCTGTTCCGCCGCCGCAACCGCCTGCAGCATGCCGGCGTCGGTGAGCGGCGGGTCCTCCTGGCCCTGCCAGCGACCGATCGCGTTCCATTCGCTCTCGCCGTGGCGCACGGTGAGCAGGCGGGTGACGCCCCTCCCCCCAGCCGCTGCGGGAGAAGGATGGTCTCGGCTCGGCACCCGCTGGAGGGTAGCCGTCGTCGTGCGATTCGGTGCCACTACCATTCGCGCATGGCAACGCTTCGCCTCTTCGCCGCGGCCCGCGAGTCCGCGGGGACGGCTTCGGCGCAGGTCGACGGTGCCACAGTGGGCGAGGTGCTTGCCGCCGCGGTGGCGCGCTACGGCGAAGGTTTTCAAACGGTGCTGGCCAGTTGTCGGGTGTGGGTGAACGGCGATCCCGCCGACCCGCACACGGCAGTCGGCAGCAAGGACGAAGTGGCGGTTCTGCCGCCCGTGAGTGGAGGTTCGACATGAACACGCCGACGCCGAGTGCCGGCGAGCTGGAGCCCAGCACCCTGCCATTGGCCGAGCTGCGCGCCCTGCGCGCCGAGCTGCAGCGCGAGGACGACGCCATCAGCTACGTGCGCCGGCTCGCCCAGGCCCGTCTCGACCTGCTGCGTGCCGAGCTGCACCATCGCGCCGCGGGGGAGGAGAAGAACATCACCGGCGAGCTGCCCGCGATCCTGGGCTCGCACCTCACCGGTGGTCAACCGCGCCCGCCGCGCCCCGCCGACGACTTCAGCCACCACCCGCTGGCGGTGGAGTTGGAGACGCTGTGCAGCGACGCGGGCAGCACCGACCTGCCATCGATGAGCGGCGACGAGCTGATCGACTACCTCGCCCGCCTCCACCAGTTCGAGCAGCTGCGGTCGGCGGAGCGCAAGGAGCTGTTCGGGCGCATCGACGCGCTCAGCGCCGAGCTGGTGCGCCGCTACCGCGACGGCGAGGCCGACGTCGACGGCCTGCTCGCCGAGGACTGAACCCGCGCCCGTGAACGATCCGCGCCACGAGCTGGACAAGCGCCTGGCCGACGTCGGCGACTTCATCCGCAGCCAGCGCGAGGTGGCGCGCATGAGCGTCCGGCGCCTGGCGGAGGTGGCCGGCGTCAGCAACCCCTACCTGTCGCAGATCGAGCGCGGGCTGCGCAAGCCGTCCGCCGACATCCTCCAGCAGATCGCCAAGGCGCTGCACCTGTCGGCCGAGACGCTCTACGTCCGGGCGGGGATCCTCGACGACGAGGAGCCGAT
>CAYZFZ010000036.1:0-19675 GCA_964477795.1 uncultured Bifidobacterium sp. | reverse complement strand
GTCCGCCGAGATCCTGCAGCAGATCGCGAGAGCCTTGCAGATCAGCGCCGAGACGCTCTACGAGCGCGCCGGCTTCATGGAGGCCGACCGCGCCGCGCGCGGGGTGCGCGAGGCGATCGCCGCCGACCCGCTGCTCTCCCAGGAGCAGCAGCAAGCCCTGCTCAACGTGTACGAGAGCTTCGTCGGCCAGCACCGCCCGTAGACCCGGACCGGGCCCTGGGCCCGGCGGTGCCGGCAGTTCGGTCAGGTGATGGTCTCGCCACCGTCGACCAGCAGCGTCTGGCCGGTGACGAACGACGAGTCGTCGCTGAGGAAGAAGCAGATCGCCGCGGCCAGTTCGGCGGCGGTGCCCATGCGCTGCATCGGGATCTTCTGGCCGAAGATGCGCTCGCCCTGCTCCAGGTCGCCGCCGCGGTGCAGCATCAGCGGCGTGGTCATGCCGGTGATCGTGCGGCCGGGTGCGACGCAGTTGACGCGCACCTCGGGCAGTGCTTCCAGGCTGATCTGGCGGGTGAGCCCGGTGATGCCCGCCTTCGCCGCGCCGTAGGGCACATTGTTGCCGTTCGCCGTGAACGCGGCGGTGGACGCGATGGTGACGATCGAGCCGCGGCCGCTCGCCTTCAGGTGCGCCATGGTGTGCCGGCAGACGCTGAACGTGCCGCCCACGTGCACCTCCAGCATCCGGTTGAAGCGGGCGCTGTCCCATTCGGCGATGGGGCCGAAGTCGGCGTGGCCGGCGGCGGCGAGGACGAGGTCGATGCCCCCGAGTTGCTCCACCGTGGCGGCCACCGCAGCTGCGACGGCCGCGTCGTCGGCGACGTTGGCGGCGAGGCCGATGCAACCCGGCAGCTCGGCAGCGGCCGCCTGCGCCCGCTCGAGGTCGAGGTCGACGATCGCGGCTCGCCCACCCTCGGCCACCACGCGCTGCGCGGTGGCGAGGCCGATGCCGCTGGCACCACCGGTGACGAACAGGACCTGGTTCTCGAAGCGCATCGTGCAAGTGTGCGCCATGCGCCGCTGCCCGGCCAAGAGCGAGCGCCGCCTCGGCACCATCGGTCGATGTTGGTGCCATGATGGCTGACGATCACATCGCGGCGGGCTCGGTGCGGCGTGTGCGCAGCACGAAGAAGGCGAGCACGCCGGTGAGCAGCGAGGCCACCAGGATGGCGAGCTTCGCATCGGCGATCTGCGCGGGATCATCGAAGGCCAGCTCGGCAATGAAGATCGCCACCGTGAAGCCGATGCCGGCGGCGTTGCCCGCGCCCAGCAACTGGCGCGGCGACGTCGCCTCCGGCGGATCGGCGATGCCACCGCGCACCGCGAGCCTGGCCGCGAGCACGACTCCCAACGGCTTGCCCACCATGAGGCCGACGATGATGCCCCAGGTGATCGCTGAACCCCAGGCGGCGCGCAGCGACGAGGTGCTCACCTCGATGCCGGCGTTGGCGAACGCGAAGAGGGGCACGATCAGGTAGCTCGTCCACGGGTGCAGGGTGTGCTCCAGCCACTCCACCGTGCTGACGCTGGCGCGTGCGATCTCGGAGGTCTGCCGCGCGTTCTCCGCGCTGCTCAGGTCGTTGAGCTCGTCCACGTCGACCAGCTCCGGCGCCACCCGGGGGGTGACCGGTGCGAGCAGGCCCATCGCCACGCCGGCGAGCGTGGGGTGCACGCCGCCCTCGTGGAGCGCGAACCAGACGGCGACGCCGAGGGCGACGAAGACGAGGCTGTGGTGCACACCCAGCCGGGAGACGGCCCAGACGGCGACGACCGCCACGGCTGCCGCAGCGAGCCAGCCGAGCGCGACGCCGGTGGAGTAGAAGATGGCGATCACCACGATGGCGCCGATGTCGTCCACCACGGCCAGGCCGAGCAGGAACGCCCTCAACGCGGCGGGCACGGCGGCGCCGGCGAGGGCCATCACGCCGACGGCGAGCGCGATGTCGGTGGCCATCGGCACGCCCCACCCGTGGGCGGCGGTGCGGCCGGCGATCGCCAGGTAGAGCACTGCGGGCACGATCATCCCGCCCAGCGCCGCGGCCACGGGCAAGGTGGCGGCGCGGCGCCCGGCGAGGTGGCCGCTGGTGACCTCGCGCTTGATCTCGAGGCCGACGACGAGGAAGAACAGTGCCATCAGGCCGTCGTTCACCCAGTGGCGCAGGTCGAGCGTCAGCTCGTGGCCGGCGACGCGGATGCCGGCCTCGCTGGTCCACAGGTTGCGGTAGGCGGCGGACCACGGTGAGTTCGCCCACACGAGGGCGGCGATGGCCGCGACCACCAGCAGCGCGCCACCGGCGGCCTCGGTGTGCAGGAAGTCGCGCAGCGGTGCCAGCACCCGCACCAGCGGCGAGTGCCGGCGGCGAGGCCGGCGCGGGCTGGCGTGAGGCGGCGGCGTCGTCACGCCGGGGAGTCTGCCACGCCGCACCGCCTGCCGGCCCGCCCGCTGCGGGAATGTCGACCGGACAGATAGTGTTTCGGACCGTCGTGCAACGCGTCGCCGTGCTCTCACTTCACACGTCGCCACTCGCCCAGCCGGGCTCGGGCGACAGTGGCGGGATGAACGTGTACGTGCGCGAGCTGGTCTCCGCGCTCTCCCAGGCCGGTCTGGAGTGCACCACGTACACCCGCCGCACCCACGCCGACCAGCCCGAGGTGGTGCAGGTCGAGCCCGGGCACCGCGTCGTCCATGTCACCGCCGGCCCACTCGACCTGGCCAAGGAGCAGCTGCCCAGCGTGCTCACCGAGTTCGGCGACGGCGTCATCGAGCACCTGCGCACCGACTCGCCCGCCGACATCGTGCACGCCAACTACTTCCTCAGCGGGCTCGTCGCGCACCGCATCAAGCACGAGCTCGACATCCCGTTCGTGAGCACGTTCCACACGCTGGCCAAGGTGAAGGCCGAGGGTGGCGACAGCGAGCCCGCCGCCCGCCATCGCGCGGAGCACGAGATCATCGCCTGCGCAGACGCGATCTGCGTCAGCTGCACCGAGGAGGAAAGCCAGTTCCGGCGCCTCTACGGCAACCCCAAGGGCCGCATCGAGATCGTCGCCCCCGGCGTGGAGCACGCGTTCTTCGCCCCCGGCGAACGCAGCGGCGCCCGCCGTGCGCTCGACCTGCCGCTCGACGCGCCGGTGCTGATGTTCGTGGGCCGCATCCAGCCGTTGAAGGCGCCCGACATCGCGGTGCGGGCGCTCGCCCAGCTGCACCGCCCGGACGCGCTGCTGCTGATCGTCGGCGGCGCCAGCGGCCAGGAGGGCGACACGGAGGTGGCGTCGCTGCACCGGCTGATCGACGAGCTGGGCGTGCGCCACCAGGTGCGCTTCGTGCCGCCGCAGCCCCACCACATCCTCAGCACCTACTACCGCGCCGCGGATGCGGTGATCGTGCCCAGCCGCAGCGAGAGCTTCGGCCTCGTCGCCCTGGAGGCGTCGGCGTGCGGCATCCCGGTGGTGGCTGCCGGTGTCGGCGGCCTGCTCACGCTCGTCGACCACGGCGAAACCGGCTACCTCGTCCCCGACCGCGACCCAGCACTCTTCGCGCACTACCTGCGCGAGATCATCGACCATCCCGCCCACGCGGCCGCCCTCGGCCGGCGCGGCGCCGAGCGCGCCACGCGCTACACGTGGGGGTTCGCCGCCGCTCGCCTGCGCCGCCTGTACAACGATCTCGGCGCCCGCGAGCTGGTGGCCTGCTCGTGACCGAGTACCACCTGCCGCCCACGCTGGCCGACTTCGAACTCGCGATCACGGGATGGCTGGTGGGCTTCGCCGACGGCAACCCGGCGGTGGAGGCGATCGACCGCGGCGAGCCCGGCGACGCCGAGCCCCGCTGGTACGTGCGGCTGAAGGGGGAGGAGAAGGAGCACCTCACCATCTGGCTCACGCTCGGCCAGCGCACCCTGCGCTACGAGGCCTACGTGCTGCCGGCACCGCAGGAGAATGTGGCCGCGGTGTACGAGATGGCGCTGCGCCGCAACGACCGGATGGTGGGCGCCCACTTCGCGATCGGTGTCGAGGATGCGCTGTTCCTGCGTGGCGAGACGCCGCTCACCGGGCTCGACGAGGCGGAGCTCGACCGTGTGATCGGCTCGCTCTACAGCTACACCGAGCAGGCGTTCCCCGCCCTGCTGCGCCTGGCGTTCGCCAGCAAGTTCCGCTGATCTTGCCGTTCCGGCCCCCTCGCCGTGCCCAGCAGGGGTGCCGGGTGGGTGGCCTCTTCGGGGAAGTCGCGCTCCCACCCGGCACCGCGGGAACAGATCGAGGACCCCGCTTCGGCCCCTCGCGTAGGGTGGCGCCATGACGACGTACCGGTTGGCAGTGGTGGGTGGCGGCAACATGGGTGCGGCCCTGGTCGGCGGCCTGCTGCGGGCCGGCTGGTCCGCCGGTGAGATCGCCGTGGTGGAGGTGCTGCCGGCGCGGGCGGCACAGCTGCGCGACCTGTTCCCCGGCGTCGCGGTCACCGACGAGATCCCCGCCTGCGAGGCAGCGTTGATCGCGGTGAAGCCCTACGACGTCGCCGGCGCGTGCGAGAGCGCGGCGCGTGCCGGTGCACGCCGGCTGCTCAGCATCGCCGCCGGGATCGGCATCAACGCGTTGCAGGCCGCGGCCGGCCCGGAGGTCGCCGTCGTGCGCTCCATGCCGAACACGCCGGCGCTGGTGGGCGAGGGCGCGGCCGCCATCTGCGGTGGCCCCACGGCCGACGATGCCGACCTCGCCTGGGCGGAGTCGATCCTCGGGTCGGTGGGGGTGGTGGTGCGCGTGCCGGAGAGCCACCTCGACGCCGTCACCGGATTGGCGGGCAGCGGGCCGGCCTACCTCTTCCTCGTCGCCGAGGCGCTGATCGATGCCGGTGTGCTCGCCGGGCTCGCCCGCGCCACCAGCGAGCAGCTGGTCACCCAGCTGTTCGTGGGCTCCGCCGCGCTGCTGCAGCAGCGTGGCGACCCGGCTCAGCTGCGGGCGATGGTCACGTCGCCGGGTGGCACGACGGCTGCGGGTGTGCGCGCCCTGGAGGCACGGGGCGTGAGGTCGGCCCTGCTGGAAGCCGTCATGGCGGCAACCGCGCGCGGGGCCGAGCTGGGGCAGCACTGACGATCTCCGGCCCGTTGCCGGATCGTCGCCGAAAAGAAATCTGGTTGTGACTCTTTTCTCATCGGCGCGTCTGTGCCTATCCTTCGGCACGGTCGCAAGACCGGCCGAGTGATTCGTCACACGGATGTCGCGCCCCGCAAGGGCTGCGCCGCAGAGGGCTGGTGCCATCGGGGGGTTGGCATCGGCCCTCTTCGTATTTTCGCGGCAGTAGCGTGGCGCTCCCATGGGCCGGCGCTACGACACGATCTCCTTCCTCAGCGACCTCGGCGTCGAGGATGGGCACGTCGGTGTCGTGAGGGCGATCGTGCGCGACATGGCGCCCCATGTGCAGCTCGTCGATCTGTCGCACTCGATCCCGCCGTACGACGTGCGCGCCGGCAGCCTCGCGCTCGCCCGCGCGATCGGCTACGTGCCCAGCGGCGTCGTGATGGCGGTCGTGGATGCCGCCGACCGGCGCGCCGTCGCGATCGAGGTCGCGGGTGGCGCGGGTGTGATGATCGGTCCCGACAACGGTCTGCTCGCTTCGGCGATCGCGATGGCCGGCGGCGCGGGGCGGGCGGTGGTGCTCGACAGCGAGGCGCACCAGCTCGCCAGCCCGGGTGCGGTCGTGCCCAGCCGCGACGTGTTCGCCCCCGTCGCGGCCCACCTGTGCAACGGTGTCGACCTCGGCGAGCTGGGTACCCCGGTCGAGGCCGACCTGCTGCGGCCGGGCGTGGTGCCGCTGCCGCGCGACGAGGGCGGCGGCGTGCTGGCCGAGGTGCTGTGGGTGGACCACCTGGGCAACTGCCAGCTGAACATCGGGCCCGACGACGTGGCCCCGTGGGGGGCGGCGGAGGGTGTGCGGGTGGAGGTGTCGGCCGGCGAGGTCGTTCGGGTCGCCCAGCGGGTGACGACGGCCGCCGCGCTGGGTGCCGGCTCGGTGGGCCTGCTGCTCGACGGGTACGGGATGCTGGCCCTGGTGCTCGACCGGCGATCGGCAGCGGAGGAGCTGCACCTCGCCGCCGGCGACCAGGTCACCGTGCGCCCCCTCGCCGAGGGCGACAGGGGCCCGGCCGTCACCGTGCCGGTGAGCCTGCGCCCGCCCCGGTAGCGTGAAGCCGATGCGCCCGGCCACCACGCTCACCCTCGGACTCCTGCTGCTCGCGATCCTCGCCGCCGGCCTGCTGTCGCTGATGCGCCTGTGAGGGCACTGATCCGGCCGCCGCGCACGCGCTGGTGACCGGCGGGTAACATCTCACCAGCCGCGCACGAGGGGGCTGGCAGCACGTGAATCTGGCGCACATCATCGATCCGCACCCGGCCGACCATGTGGCCGTCATCAGCCGCGGGCGGGCCACCACCTATGGCGCGCTGCGCGAGCAGGTCGCCCATGTGCGCGGCGGGCTGGCGGCGCTGGGCGTCGGCAAGGGCGACACGGTGGCGATGCTGTGCAGCAACGGCCGCTACTTCGTGGATCTGTACCTCGCCTGCCTCGGCCTCGGTGCGGTGGCGGTACCGCTGAACCCCTCCAGTCCGGCCCCGGAGATCGAGCGCGAGGTGCACACGGTGCACGCGAAGGTGGTTGTCGTCGAGCCGCTCGCCGCCCATGCGTGGTCGCAGATCGATCGTGCCGGGCTGCCGTCGGTGCAGCACGTGGTGGCCACCGAGCCGGGCACGGTGGAGGGTGCCGATTCCGCGTTCGACGACCTGCTCGGCAGCGACCAGGTACCCGTCGTCGAGGTTGCCGGCGACGACCTGGCCGTGCTCATGTTCACGTCCGGCACGGCCGGCTCGCCGCGGGCGGCGATGCTCAGCCATGGCAACCTGCTGGCCAACCTGGAGCAGGGGCGTAGCACCGACGGCATCGCCGAGGGCGATGTCGTCTACGGCGTGCTGCCGGTGTTCCACATCTTCGGGCTCAACGTGGTGCTCGGGCTCACGCTCGCGCGCGGCGCCACCGTGGTGCTCGTGCAGCGCTTCGACCCGTTCACCGCGATGGAGACCATCGTCGAGCGCGGCGTCACCGTGGTGCCCGGCGCGCCCCCGCTGTGGGTCGCGTTCAGCCACTTCGACGAGGCGCCGGCCGACGCGTTCGCCACCGTCCGCCTCGCGCTCACCGGTGCCGCGAAGATGCCCGAGGAGGCCAGCCGCCGCCTGCACGAGCGCTTCGGGCTGGTGCTGCGCGAGGGCTATGGCCTCACCGAGGCCTCACCGGTGGTCACGTCCTCCGCCGGCATGAACGCCAAGGTCGGGTCCGCGGGCAAGGTGCTCGCCGGCATCGAGGTGCGCCTCGTCGACGAGCACGGCGACGACGCGCTCGAGGGCGACGCCGGTGAGATCTGGGTGAAGGGCCCCAACGTGTTCCAGGGCTACCTCGACGATCCGGAGGCCACGCAGCGCGTGCTCACCGCCGACGGCTGGCTGCGCACCGGCGACATCGCCGTCGTCGACGACGACGGCTACCTCTACCTCGTCGATCGGGCGAAGGATCTCGTCATCGTCAGCGGCTTCAACGTCTACCCGGCCGAGGTGGAGGAGGTGCTGATGGAGCACCCCGACGTCGCCGAGGTGGGTGTCATCGGCGTGCCCCATCCGCACACCGGCGAGGCGGTGAAGGCGTTCGTGGTGCTCAAGCCCGGGTCCACCGCGCACGAGGACACGCTGGTGTCGTGGTGCCTCGACAACCTGGCCCGCTACAAGTGCCCGTCGAAGATCCTGTTCGTCGACGAGCTGCCGCGCAACCTCAACGGCAAGCTGCTGCGCCGCGACCTCGTCTAGTCACACACGCCGGCCACCGGCATGATCGCGCCATCGACCAGGTCGTAGCCGTCCAGCTCGGTGCGTATGTAGCCGGCGTCCACGAGCACGGCCTCGTTCGCAGGTTGCATGCCGAACGAGGCCACGTAGGTCTCGGTCGCGACCTCGAGCACCTTGCGGTCGATCGCACATTCCTGCTCTGCGGACGCCGGCTCCTCGGTGTCCGCGCGGGTCAGCTCCACGCCGTCGCACCTGCCGCCCTTGGTTGCCACGATGGTGAGGCTGCCGTTTGCCCTCGCCAGGTCGAGCGCGGGACTCGGTTCGATCAGCAGGCCGGCGTCGACCAGTTCCTGCTCGCCCGCCGGGTACTCGCCGTTGTCGGCGAAGTAGGCCTCGAGGGCGGCGGCGAGCGCGCGGCCGTCAGCGGCACACGCCGACGCGGTCGCCTGCGACGTGGCCTTCTGCTCCGAATCGCTGCAGCCGGTGGCCGTCAGCAGGATGGTGACGGCGGGGATCAGTGCGCGGCGAAGATGATGCATCGGTCAGCTATCGGCACCGACTGCCGGCTGCTGAAGCGGCGTGTTCGAGCGGCGCGGGGCGTCCGGACGCGTCAGGGCACACATGTGTGCGGTGGTGCGTCCGGACAGATTGGGGCGTCGCCGGCGCCGTTCAGGCAGCGCGGTGGATCTCGCTGACGGTGGCCGGGCGGCGGGCCGGGCTGCTGGTGACGAGGAAGCCGGCGAACAGGATGCAGATGCCGGCCAGCAGGGTGATGGCGAACGCGCGGTCCTTGCCGAGGCGGCCGGCGAGTGTGCCGCTGGCGCTGAGCACGAGCGTGCCGAGCGCGATCAGCAGGTTGCCGGCAACCAGCCGGCCGGGGTTGGCAACGGTGCGGGCCGCGCCCAGCGACGGGACACGGCCGCGCCACAGGCGCCACGCGCTCCACAGCGCGCCGGCGATGATCACGAGCGCGGCGACGCCGGAGCCGACCGCGGCGAGCACCCTCGGTGCCACGCCGAACACGTCCTTGCCGGTGGGCAGCTCGCGGCCGCCGACCGGCGCGCGGGTGGGCGCGAACAGCACGACGCCGGCGCTGAACCCGCTGAGCAGCACCAGCCAGGTGCGCACCCGGTCGGCGAGGCCGCGCTCGGCGAGCAGGTAGACGGTGCCCAGTGCGAGCCAGGGCACGTTGAGCACCGCGCCGGCGAGGTAGAAGACGCGGAAGGCGGCGAGGCTCCAGCCGGCCGATTCCGCCCACCACAGCGCCGCCGAGCCGAGCGCGAACATCGCCAGCGACACGGTCCACGCCAGCTCGTGCGGTCGCCGCCGGCGCAACCAGCGATCCAGCGTGCTGAGGCAGAACGCGACTGCCACCAGCGTGGCGGCAGCTGCGAGCGCGGCGTTCATCGCGGCGAGCGTAGGCCGTGGCGGCAGAGGTCACACCGGGCCCTGCCGCTGTGGGCTTTGTGAACGTGTGCACGAGTGCCTAACGTGGTCCACGTCATGGCACCCGACCGCAACCGTCGCCGCATCCCCGATGCCACCGTGTCGCGGCTGCCCGTGTACCTGCGCATCCTCGGCGAGCAGAGCGCCGAGGGCGTGGACAGCATCTCCTCCGAACGCCTCGCGGAGCTGGCCGGTGTGAACGCCGCCAAGGTGCGCAAAGACCTCTCCTACCTGGGCAGCTACGGCACCCGCGGCGTGGGCTACGAGGTGGACTACCTCGTCTACCAGGTGCGCCGCGAGCTCGGCCTCACCCACGACTGGCCGGTCGTGATCGTCGGCGCCGGCAACCTCGGCCAGGCCCTCGCCGGCTACGGCGGCTTCGGCGAGCGTGGCTTCCCCGTCGCCGGCATCGTCGACGTCGACGACGCGAAGGTCGGCTCCGTGCTCGGCGGTGTGCGTGTGCGCCACATCGACGAGCTGCCCCAGATCGTGCAGACCAAGCGGGTGAACATCGGTGTCGTCGCCACCCCTGGTGCTGCCGCGCAGGAGGCCGCCGATCGCCTGGTGAAGGCCGGCGTCACGAGCATCTTGAACTTCGCCCCGATCGTGCTGTCGGTGCCGCGCACCATCGAGGTGCGCAAGGTGGATCTCGCGGTCGAGCTGCAGATCCTCAGTTACCACGAGCAGCGCCGCGCCGGCGGTGCCATCCACGCCGTGCCCGGTGGTACGAGCCGGTCGGCGACGGCGTAGGTTGGGCAGCGCATGAGCATCGTCGTCATCGGTGTCAACCACCGCACGGCTCCCATCGACCTGCTCGAGCGCGTCTCGCTGTCGGGCGCCGAGCTGTGCAAGGCCGTCACCGGCCTGGTCAGCCGCGCCAACATCCGCGAGGCCGTGGTGCTCAGCACGTGCAACCGCACCGAGGTGGTGGCGGTCGCCGAGCGCTTCCACGGCGCCTACGCCGACATCCGCGACTTCTTCTGCGAGCTCGGTGGCATGCAGCCCGACGAGCTGCACTCGCACCTCTACAGCCAGCACGACGATGCCGCGGTCACCCATCTGTTCGAGGTCGCGGCCGGGCTCGAGTCTGCTGTGCTCGGCGAGAGCGAGATCCTCGGCCAGGTGCGCAGCGCGTGGGAGCTGGCGCAGGCCGAGGGCGGCGCCAAGGCCACGCTCAACCTGCTGTTCCGCCACGCGATCGAGACCGGCAAGCGGGCCCGCACCGAGACGTCGATCGGCAAGCACACCGCGTCGGTCAGTCACGCGGCGGTGGAGATGGCGCACGAGCGGCTGCACGGCATCGCCGGCCGCAAGGTGCTCGTCGTCGGTGCCGGCGAGATGGGCGAGGGCATCGCGGTCGCGCTGGTGGGCGCCGGCGCCACCGACATCACCGTCATCAACCGCACCGAGGCGCGTGCCGCCCAGCTGGCCGATCGCGTGGGTGGCACGGTCGCACCGTTCTCCCAGCTCGGCCAGGCACTGCGCAGCGCCGATCTGTTGCTCACGTGCACCGGTGCCGGCACCATCCTCATCGACCACGAGCTGGTCAGCTCGGCGCGCGCGGATGTCGCCGCCCCCCTGCTCGTCGTCGACATCGCCGTCCCCCGCGACGTCGCCGCCGATGTCGAGCAGGCACCGAACGTCACGCTGCTCAACCTCGACCACCTGCGCGACTGGGCCGCCCGCGGCATCGCCCTGCGCGCGGCCGAGGCCGAGCGCGTGCGCTCCATCGTCGGCGAGGAGGTCGAGCGCTTCGGCATGGAGTCCACGGCCCGCCAGGCCGCCCCACTCGTCGCCCAGCTGTACGAGAAGGCCGATGCCGTCCGCTCCGGCGAGATCGAGCGCTTCGCCAACCGGCTGGCCTCGCTGGATCCCGTGCAGCGCGATGCGGTCGAGGCGGTCACCAAGGGCATCGTCGCCAAGCTGCTGCACTCCGTGTCGGTGCGCTTGAAGGACGACGCGGGCAGCCCGCAGGGCGAGCGCAACTCCGCCGCCGTGCGCGACCTCTTCGACCTCGGCTGATGGCCGTCGCCACGTCCGGCGCGCGCACGCTGCGCCTCGCCACCCGATCCAGCGCGCAGGCCACCGCCCAGGCAACGGCCGCCGCCGGCGCGCTGATGGCCGCCCATCCCGGTGTGCGCGTGGAGCTGGTGTTCGTGGAGACGCTGGGCGACCAGCGCACCGACGTGCCGCTGCACACCATCGGCGGCCAGGGTGTGTTCGTCAAGGAGGTGCAGCGGGCGGTGCTGCACGGCGCCGCCGACCTGGCCGCGCACAGCGCCAAGGATCTGCCGTCGGCCGAGGCCGAGGGGTTGCAGCTGGCCGCCTTCTGCGCCCGCCGCGACGCCCGCGACGCGCTCGTGGGTGCCCCGCTCGCCGATCTGCCGCAGGGCGCGACGGTGGCCACCGGGTCGGTGCGCCGCCGCGCCCAGCTGCTGGCCGTGCGGCCCGATCTGCAGTTCGTGGAGCTGCGCGGCAACATCCACACCCGGCTGTCGAAGCTGCCCACCGGTGGCGCGCTGGTGATGGCCGTGGCGGCCCTGCAGATCCTCGAGCTCACCGACCGGATCGCGCAGGCGCTGCCCGTGGAGCAGTTCGTCCCGTCGCCGGGCCAGGGCTGCGTGGCCCTCGAGTGCCGTGCCGGCGACGCCGAGGTCGCCGCACTGCTCGCCGCGGTCGACGATGCACCCACGCGCGGGGCGGTGATGCTGGAGCGCGCCTTTCTCGCCGAGCTCGGCTCCGGGTGCTCGCTGCCCGTCGCCGCGCATGCCGCCGGCGACGTGCTCACGGCCTTCCTCGCCGACCCGGCCCGCGATCCGTCGGGCTCACTCCACGTGACGAAGTCGATCATCGTCACCGGTACTGCGGGCGAGCGGCTCCAGCAGGCTGCCGGGCTCGCCCGCTCGCTGCGCGACGAGCTGGGCTGAGGCCGCCCGGATGAGCAGCCTCGCCGGTCGCCGGGTGGTGGTCACCAGGGCTGCCGAGCAGGCCGACGACCTCGCCGAGGTGTTGCGGGCTGCGGGCGCGGTGCCGGTGGTGGTGCCGCTCATCGACATCGTCGAGGAGCCGGATGCCGCGCGCGAGCTGGCCGAGCTGGATCTCGCCGGGTTCGAGTGGCTGATCGTCACCTCGCCCAACGGCGCTCGGGCCTACACGGCCGCCCGCGGGCCGTCACCGGATGCACCGCCGCGCGTGGCCGCGGTGGGGGCCACCACTGCTGCGGCGCTCGTCGCGGCGGGCGTGGAAGTGACACTGGTGCCGGCGGTGCAGCGGGCCAGCGGCCTGCTCGCCGAGATGCCCGATGGCACCGGCCGCGTGCTGCTCGTGCAGGCCGCCGCCGCCGAGCCGGTGCTGGCCGACGGGCTGGCCGCGCGCGGCTGGCAGGTGACGGTGTCGCGCCCGTACCGCAGCGTGCCGGCGCACCCCACCGCGGGCGAGCAGCTGGCCGCGCTGTCCGCCGATGCCGTGCTGTTCGCGAGCGGCTCGGCGGCACGGGCGTGGGTGGGGGTGTTCGGCACGACGACGCCCCCGATCGTGGTGGCGATCGGCCCCCAGACCGCGCGGGCAGTGGCCGACGCGGGCCTCAAGGTGACCCTCGTGGCGACCGATCACTCACTGCCGGGTTTGGTGGCTGAGCTGGACCGCCATCTCACCTCGACCGGCTAGAATCCGACGACCTACCGACCAGAACGGGCGGGCTCCGCACACGACCATGCAGCACACGTCGACCACTCGGCGCTGGCTCCTCCTCGGGAGCGCAGCGGTGGTGCTTTCGGCACTGGGTGTCACCCAGGTGGCCGCCGGTCGCGGCGCGTCCCCGGCAGACCCCGCGCTGCCCAAGGCCGCGGTGGAAACCACGTCGTCGCAGACACCTTCCGTCTCCGCCGACGGCCGCCTCGTGGTGTTCGCCGGCGCACCCTCCACCGCCGGCGACGAGCGCACCAGCACCGCCTGGCTGAAGGATCGGGCGTCCGGTCAGGTCACCGAGCTCACCGTCCAGTCGCCCGACATCCGCACCGGCAATTCGGTGTGGCCGGTGATCAGCGCCGACGGGTGCACCGTCACCGTGATCACCGAGCTGGCCTACGACCTCTTCCGCGACGACGACACCGGCTCGCGCTGGGACGTCTACCGGCTGCTGCTGCCCGCGTGCGGCGGCCAGCCCGGCGACTGGGAGCTCGTCTCGGCGTCGCGTGGCAGCGGTTTCGACGCCACCGCCGGCGACGACGTCAGCCCGCTGTACCCACCGGCCGTCTCCGCGGAGGGCACGCTCGTCGCGTACACCCACCAGTTCGATGCGGTCACCCCCGATCTCACCGGCATCACGGTCGTCGACCTGTCGGTGGCCATCGGGGATCCCGGCCGTGAGGCGCCCGTCGCCGGTACGCCGCCCGCCGCGCCGGACAGCACGTTCCGTTACCTCGGCCTGCGCGAGCCGGCGCTCAGCGCGGACGGCTCGGTGCTCGCGTTCACCTCCGACGCCAACTCGTCGCTGCTGCTGGCCGAGTGGGGCGAGGGCGCCGAGCCGGGTGCCTTCGCCGCCTCCAACGTGTACCTGTGGGATCGGCTCAACCCCGACCGCAACACCAACGTGCGCCGCGTGTCGGTCACGGTCACCGGCGACCCGGGCAACTCCTACAGCCCCTCCGTCTCCGGCAACGGGTCGTTCGTCGCGTTCGTCTCCACCGCCACCAGCCTCGTCGCCGGTGCGGCGCTGCCGGTGTGCAACCCCGACTGCGCTCCCGAGGTGTACCTGTTCGATCGCAGCGACGGGTCGCTCGAGCTGGCCAGCAGGGTGCAGTCGGCGCCCGTCGCGCCCGGCGAGGCCGCCCCGGCACCGGTAGCCGCCGACACGGGCGCGATCATGCCCGCCTTGAACCACAGCGGCGACGAGCTGCTCTACGTGTCGCGGGCCACCAACCTGTTCGAGACGCGCAGCAGCGCGGCCGGCGGCCACGACGACGGCGACATCGTGCTGTTCGTGCCGTCCTCGGGCGCGGTCGAGCGGGTGTCGGTGCTCGACGACGGCGTCACCCCGGCACCTGCCGCCAACTCGCACCCCAAGGTCTCCGCCACGGGCCGCGTCGTCGTGTTCGACACGCTCGCCGGCGCCGCGTTCGGCAACCTGTCGGCCACCGGGCGCCAGGTTGCGATCGTCGATCATCCACCCACGCTGGAGCTGGCCAACCTCGACGTCGGCACCGTGGCCGTCGGCTTCCCCGGCCCCGAGTGGTTCCTGGTGCTCACCAACCGCGGGCCCTCCTCGTTCGTGCCGGCCAAGGTGGAGGTCACCAATCCCGACTTCCTCATCAGCGGCGGCAGCTGCGCCGACGTGGCCGCCGCCCCGGTGCCTCCGGGCGGTACGTGCACCGTCAACCTGATGCTGATGCCCAGCGTGCCCGGCCCGCTCACCGGCACGCTCACGGTCAGCGAGGCCGGGTTCGACGCGGTGTCGATCAGCACCCAGCTCACCGGCCTCGGTGGCGACCCGACACTGGCACCGGCGCCCGGCGGTGGGTACGGCGGGTCGCTGGTCGTGGGCAACCGTGGCGAGCCGGTGAAGTTCTCGCTCGTCAACGTCGCCTTCAACCCCGTCCAGGTCAGCCGGCTGCGGGTGGAGGGCTCGAACCCCGACGACTTCCAGATCAACCTCGACGAGTGCTCGGGCAAGACACTCGAGGCCGGCGAGTCGTGCGACCTGCAGGTGCTCTTCTTCCCGGTGGCCGGTGGGCGGCGCACGGCCAACATCGTCGCGGTCACGGCCGAGGGCGTGTACGCCACCATCCTCGTCAGCGGCGACGCGCACTACGAGCCGAAGATCGGCGTCGGCAACACCACCATCATCCCTGGCACCACCGTCACCGTCGCCGGTGCCGGCTATGCGGCGAACGTGCCCGTCACCCTGTCGTGGGCCGACGGCAGCGGTAGCAGCTTCACCGCGGTCACCAACATCTACGGCCTGTTCGAGACCACGCTCTTCGTGCGCCCCAACGAGCGTGCCGGCGAGCGCACGCTCGTCGCCCAGTCGGCCACGGGCGAGACGGCTATTGCCGATGTCGTGATCCTGCCGCGGGGCAACAAGGCGTCGCCGGCCAGCGCCAACTGGCCCGGTCGCTGAGCCCGCCCGCGGTTCAGGCCGGCAGCAGTGAGCCGCTGACGAACACGTTCTGCGAGCAGGTGCTCATCGTCGGGTCGTTGAGCCCCGAGCACGCGACCTGCACGACCAGCTGCTCGCCGGCCAGCAGCTCGATCGGCGTGACGAGCGGGATCGACTGGTCGCCGGCGATGTTGACGAGACCGAACGTGTACAGCGTCACCTCGTTGCGTTGGATGGTGAGCGTGCCCGCGTCGTAGTTCGGGTTCTGCACGATGATGTCGGTGATCCGCAGGCGCTGGCCGGCGGGCACGGTGTAGGTGACCGCGTCGGTCTGGCCGACGGCGACGGCGATCGGCAGCGGGATGTTGACGATCGTGCCCTCGTCCTCGGCGACGGGCACCGACGACTCGACGGTGACGCCGGTGAGCGAGTCGACGGTGGCCTCGACGGTGGTGGTGGTGGCCGGCTGGTTGTCGCGCACGGCATCGTCCGCGGCGTCGCGGATGGCGGGTCGCAGCAGCAGGAACCACCCGGCGGTGGCCAGTGCGGCGACCGTGACGAGCCCCATCAGCCGGCCGACGAGCCGCTCGGGCACCATCGGTGTCTGCACGAACGTGGCGTTGGCGGTGGCCGTGGGGCTGCCCGGCTGATCCGCTTCGATGCGGAACGGCACGGTGCGCGGCCGGCGCTCCCACTGCAGGCCGCGTGTGCGCACCTTCATGCGGATGAGCGTGCTCGCCCCCGGCTCGACACCGGCGGCGGGCGGATCGAACTCGCCCTCGATGCGGCCCGACGGATCCACCAGGTGCAGGCGGCAGCTGGCCAGCGTGTTGCCCCGGTTCTCCAGCATCATCTCGAACGTCGCCTTGCGCCGCCCGCGCAGCGCAGGCTGCAGCACGTCGAGCCGCCGGTCGAAGCTGCCGGCGATGTTGAGCGTGGTCTCGGCGCTGCGCACGTCGTCGGGGTCGCTCTGCGGCACGATGCGCACGGTGAGCGAGGTGGGGCCGGCGCTGGTGCTGGGCAGCAGCGGCGGCGAGACCTCGATGTCCACCACCTGCTGGGTGCCGCCGAACAGGGTGATGGTGGCGGGGTTGATGGTGCTCCACGCCGCGGCCATGCCGGCGGGGGTGAGCACGAACGTGTCGGTGGAGTCGCCGAGGTTCACGACCGTCAGCTGCAGGACCGCGACCGAGCCGGGAGTGACATCGACATCGCCGCGAGAGAACCAAGCCTGGGCTGCCATCGCCCGAGACGCTACCGGGCCTGCTGCCCGCGGGCGCGGCAGCGCGGTCGCGGCCTCACCCGAACGTGATGCGGTCGCGGCCGGCCTTCTTCGCCGACTGCAGCGCGGTCGCCGCGTCGGCGAGCATTCGGCTGGCCTCGTGGACACCGCTGCCGACGGCGACGCCGATCGACGCGGTGAGCACGACGCTGCTGGGCACGCCGTGCCAGGTGCGCGTGCCGATCAGCTGGCGGACGCGCTCGAACACGTAGCGGGCGTCGCCGGGCGAGGTCTCGCGCAGCACCATCACGAACTCGTCGCCGCCGAGGCGCACGACGGTGTCGCCGCGCCGGCACACGCGCTCGAGCAGCCCGGCCACTTCCTGCAGCACCCCGTCGCCGTGCAGGTAGCCGTACACGTCGTTGATCTGCTTGAAGCCGTCGAGGTCGATCAGGCCCACGCACACCGGTGAGTGGTCGTCGAGCACCTCGGGCAGCAGGTGCGCGAGGTGGCGCCGGTTGGGGAGGCCGGTGAGCGGGTCACTCTCGCTGATCGCCTCCACGCGCAGGTGCTCGATGCCCAGCCGCACGTGCTCCCAGCGCGCGGCGCGCTCGTCGTGCAGCCGGCCGTAGATCTCGTCGATGTTCTTCTCCAGCACCATGCGGGCCTCGTCGTAGCGCTCCATCTTGAACAGCGCCTCCACCTCCACCTTCAGCAGCGGCTGCAGGTAGTCGGTGTAGTTGATCTCGCGGGCGAGCGCCTTGGTGTCACCGATCAGGTCGAGCACGTCGACCGTCTGGCTGGCACCCCACAGCGCCATCGCCTCGCCCGACATGGCGATGATCTGCTCCTCGCGCATGCCGTGCTCCACCGCCATCGTCCGGGCGGCGCGGGCGTCGTCGAGAGCGGCGTGGTAGTGGCCGATCTCGGCGAGCATCATCGAGCGGTGGGCGAGCGCGGCGCCCATCGCCAGCACCTCGGTGCCGCCCTCCGGGTCGAGCGCGGCGGTGGCGGCGTAGAGGCCGTCGTGGATCAGCTGGCTGCGCCGGTCGGGGTCGGGCTCGCGCAGGGCGGCGTAGTGGTAGGCGTCGGACATGCTGGAGTAGACGAACTGCCGGTCGTTGTCGTTGGTCGCCAGCCGCAGCGAACGGTCGTAGAACTGGAGTGCCGCCTCCACGTACCCGCAGTGGGTGTAGGTGACGGCCATGTTGTGCAGGATCTGGAAGTTGTGGGTCTCGTTCGGCAGCCGCTCGAGGATGTACGACGCCTCCGACAGCATGTGTGCCGCTTCCGCCAGCCGATCCTCGCGGTTCAGGTGGTCGACGATGACGCCCAGCGCGTCGGCCAGCTCCGGCAGGTAGCCCTCGGCGCGTGCCTGCTGCGCGACCACGGTGGCGAGCGCGGCAGCGTCCTCGTACAGCTCCACCGCCTGCAGGCAGCAGGCCTCACGGATCTGCAGGTGCAGCTGCTGCTGCAGGTCGCCCGCGGCGCGCGCGGCGGCCGCGAACAGGGTGCGGGCAGCCACGAAGTCGCCGGCCTGGCGCGCGTCGATGGCCTGCTGCTCCAGCGACACCGTCGTGGCACTCGCGTTCTTGGGCTGCTGGATGGCATCCATCGGAGTTGTTCATCGGTGCGAACACGCACGTACCTGAGCGAATCGTAGTTGTCGGCGAATACGATGCCGGTTCGTGACCGGTTCCTTCCCCGCCTCGCGGCCGCGGCGTCTGCGCAGCTCGGCGGCCATGCGCGACCTCGTCGCCGAGACCCAGCTCGACGTCCGCCAGCTCATCGCTCCACTGTTCGTGCGCGAGGGGATCGACCAGCCGCAGCCGATCACGTCGCTGCCCGGTGTCGTCCAGCACACCCGCACCAGCCTGCGCGAAGAAGTCCGCCAGCTCGCCGATCTCGGGGTGCGGGCCGTGATCCTCTTCGGGGTGCCGTCGGTGAAGGACGACATCGGCTCCGGTGCGTTCGACCCGGAGGGCATCGTGCAGCTCGCGCTGGCCGATCTCGCCGCCGACGTCGGCGACCGGATGGTGCTGATGGCCGATCTGTGCGTCGACGAGTACACGTCGCACGGCCACTGCGGTGTGCTCGACGGGCCGGCAGGCGATCCGCACACGTCCGTCGACAACGACAAGACGCTGGAGATCTACGCTCGCATCGCCGTCGCCCAGGCGAACGCCGGTGCCCAGGTGGTGGCGCCCAGCGGGATGATGGACGGCCAGGTCGGCGCCATCCGCGCCGCGCTCGACGGCGCCGGCCACCGCGACACGGCGATCCTCGCCTACTCGGCGAAGTACGCGAGCGGCCTGTACGGGCCGTTCCGCGACGCGGTCGACTGCGCGATCGTCGGTGGCGGCGACCGCAAGGCGTACCAGCAGGATTGGCGCAACGCCCGCGAGGCGATGGTGGAGGTTCGTGCCGACATCGCCGAGGGCGCCGACATGGTGATGGTGAAGCCGGCGCTCAGCTACCTCGACATCATCTCGGCGGTGAAGGCCGCGGTCGACGTGCCGGTCGCGGCGTACCACGTCAGCGGCGAGTACTCGATGATCAAGGCCGCCGCGGCCAACGGCTGGATCGACCACGACGCGGTGGCCACCGAGCAGCTCACCGCCATCCGGCGCGCCGGCGCCGACGTCATCCTCACCTACCTCACCCGCTGGTTCGCCGAGTCGCGAGCCTGAGGAGCACCCATGCCCACGCCTGACCACGATCTCCCCGCGGGCCTGCCGCGCTCGAACGCCGAGCTCTTCGCCCGCTCGTGCGCCGTCATCCCCGGCGGTGTGAACAGCAGCATCCGCGCGTTCAAGGCGGTCGGCGGCACGCCGTACCTCGTCGAGCGCGCGGAGGGCCCGTACGTGTTCGACGTCGAGGGCACCCGCTACCTCGACCTGGTGCAGAGCTACGGGGCCATCATCCTCGGCCACGCCCACCCGGCGGTCACCGCGGCGATCGCGGCCGCGGCCGCGGGCGGCACGTCGTACGGCGCACCCACGCCGGGCGAGCTGCTGCTGGCGGAGGAGATCAGCCGCCGCGTGCCCAGCTGCGAGCGCGTGCGCCTGATGAACTCGGGCACCGAGGCC
>CAYZFZ010000035.1:14309-23250 GCA_964477795.1 uncultured Bifidobacterium sp. | reverse complement strand
CCCGCCGGCGGCGCACCCACGCCCGCGGGCAACCGGCGCGCGCGCCCCGCGCCAGAGACCCCGAAACTGCGAGAGACCCCGAACCTCACACACCGCAGAAGACGCCGTAGTTGAGGATCTCCTGGCAGAACGTGCCACGGGTGATCTTCCACACCCCGTCGACGACGCGGGCGCGGCCGAAGCGGTTGATGACCGGCGCGAGCGGCGTCTCGAGGTCGTAGAAGTAGAAGGCCTCGATCGGCGAGATGAAGACGAGGTCGGTGATCGTCACGTCGCCTTTGGTCAGCAGGGTCTCGAGATCGGCGTGGTTCTCCATCTGCGCGGCGACCCCGAGGTCGATGCCGCTCGCGTCGTCGAGCAGATCGAAGAACTCACGGCCCTCCTCCACCGGTGCCGAGAACAGGTCGTCGAGCGCCGCTCTCACGGCAGCCTCGGCCGCCTCGGCGTCTGCCGGCTGCTCCCCCGGGTCGGGCAGCTCCGGCGGCTCTGGCGGTGGGATCGTGCCGTCGACCACACCCTGGCCCCAGCAGCGCTGGTCGGTCCAGATCGGCGGTCCGACCAGATCGGTCTCGACATCCAGCGTGGTGCGCCCACCGTTGCCCGCCACGAACTCGATCGTCGCCTGGCGCAGATCGATGCCGAGGCCGAACTGGCCGACGACGTTCGGCACGCCCGCCGCGTCGGCGGGAACCGGAGCGGTGAGAGCCACCACTGCGACGCCGTCGACGGGTTCCATCTCGTCGGGTTCGCGACCGGGGTACGTCGCGCGCACGAGCGTGATCTGCGGCGGCACCTGCACGACGGCACCCCAGATCGGCGCTCCCTCCAACGTGCCGCCGATCATCATCTGGCCGCCGCCCTCGGGGCTGGACACCTTCGACAGCACGAGTTGCGTCTGGGCGACGGCCTCGTCGGAGATGACCGTGCCCGATGCCATGCCGGTCGCCTCGCACCACTCCGGCGCGCCCGGCGCTGCTTGCTGCGGGAAGCCCAGAACCTGCGCGTCGTCGCCGACCTTGAGCCGCACGGTGAGACCCTCGGCCGTCACCCGCTCGATGCTGCCGGCCGCGGCCGGCTCGGGCGGGTCGGAACCCGGGACGGATTCGTCCGGCGCTGCCTCCCGCGGTGGGTCGTCGTCCGTCGTCGCGAGGAGCACGGCCGCGCCACCGGCGATGGCGACGGCGGCCAGCAGCGCGACGAGCAGCACCCATCGTGAGCGGCGCCCGTTGCGCGGAGCATCCTCGCGATCACCGTCGTACAGCGACGACCGGCGGCGCTCACCGTCCATGCCCGGCAGCGTAGGACGCCCCCGACTGCGGGTGGGTTCACGAGACCGTGAACGTCACGGTGTCGGAGGCGACGTTGCCGTCCGAGTCGACGACGGTGAGCGTCAGGTCGAAGGTGCCCTGCACGTTCCAGATGCCACCGAAGTAGTTGCCCGGGAGCCAGGTGTCCGGGTCGGGCTGCACCGGGCCGGTGAGCGCCCAGGTGCCGTTGACCGCCCCGGGTGCGTCGACGGTCCAGATGGCCTGCACGCCGAGCTTGATCTCCGTCGGGCCCGAGAGCGTCACCGTCAAGCCGGCAGGCGCGTCGCGGGTCGACACGCCCACCGTCGTGGACGGCGCGTCGATCGTCGACTCGCGGTTGGAGACGCCGGTGGACTCGAGGGTGGGCGTCGTGGACCCCTCGTCGCCGCCCACCGACACGGCGGCAGCGATGCCGCCGGCGGCGATGGCTGCGGCCGCGGCCGCCACGACCCAGCGGCGGCGACCACCGGCCCGCTCCCCCGCAGGCGCCGGCGAGGCTGGCGTGCCCAGACCCGCTTCCACCTCCGCCAACCACTGGTCGATCGTCGGCTGGCGCTTGGCGGGGTCGGTGTCGAGACCGCGCAGCAACGCGGCCGAGAGCGCCGGCGGGATCGACGCCGACAGCGGGCGGCCGGTTTCCAGGCGGCCGTCGGAGACGCGGCGGGCAGGGTCGGGCGCCTCGCCCGACGCGAGTTGGGCGACCAGCGCGCTCGCTGCGTAGACGTCGGTGCGCATGTCGATCTTCGCCCCGGCCAACGCCTGCTCCGGCGCCATGTAACCGGCCGTACCGACGCCCACCGTGATCCCGGAGTCGAACGAGAGATCCTTCGCCAGCCCCAGGTCGCCGAGCATCAGCCGCTCGCCGGGGCGGATCACCGCGGTGACCGCCGGGTCGCCGGGCTGTGTCGCCTCGGCGCCGCCGGGTGCGGCCCGCGTGATCAGCAGGTTGGACGGCTTGATGTCGCGGTGCGCGATCCGCCGCTCGTGCAGCACGCCCAACGCTGCCGCCAGCGCCCGCGCCGCCAGGCGCAGATCCTCGGCGGTGGGGCGCACCGCACGTTGCGTCATCTCGAGCATGCGCTGCTCCAGCGTGCCCTCGGTGGCGAAGTCCATCACCAGGTACGGCCGCCCGTCGTCGGTCTCGGCAATGTCGCGGATCTGCACCACGTGCGGGTCGTTCAGCGACCGCAGCAGGCGCGCCTCCTGCACGAAGCGGCCACGAACCTCGGGCTCCCACGACCAACGGTCGGAGAGCAGCTTCACCGCCACCGGCACCGCCAGCCGCTCGTCGTGGGCGAGGTACACCGTGGCGAAGTTGCCCGCGCCCAACCGCCGCTGCACCACGTAGCGGCCGTTGCCGAACGACCGCGGCTCGCCCGGCGCCAGCGGAGCCTGCCACGCGCCGTTCATCGCGTCACCGTCGCGATCCGCGGCGTCACGCCAGTGAGCCGCCGCTGCGGAACTGCTCCTGCACGCGATCGGCGATGTACTGGCGCCCGCGGCTGATGCGCGTGCGCACGGTGTTGAGCGGGATGTCGAGAGCGACCGCGATGGCCGCGTAGTCGAGCCCGTCCACGTCGCACATCACGACCGGTTCGCGGAACTTCGGCGCCAACTCGTCGAGCGCCTGGCGGATCATCGCCCGGCTGGCGACGATGGAGCTCATGTGACGCACCTGCTCGGTGAGCGCGCTGAGATCATCGCCCTCCGGGCGAGTGACGCGCTTGTTCCGGCGCAGCACCTGCAGCGCCTCGCGCTCGGCCACGCGGTACAGCCAGGTGGTGAAGCGCGAGCGGCGTTCGAAGGTGCCGATGGCCCGCGAGACGGCCATCAGCGTGTGCTGCATCGCGTCTTCCACGTCACCCTCGTCGATGAGCATCTTGCGCACCGCCGCAGCCGCGAGCCGGTGCCGATCGATCACCTGCAGGAGGAAGTCGAGCGCCTCGCGATCACCGCCCGCGGCGGCATCGACGATGTCGGCGAGCGCGGCGTCGATCGCCGGGAAATCGTTGCGCGCTCTGGCTGCGGCGACCTCGCCGTCGACGCGACTCCTCGTTCCGGCGTCCACTCCCATCACGGCGTAAGCTACTCCCTCGCGGCCCAGGGGCAGCGCAGAGGAGGACGGGTGAGCTGGGCCATCGGCATCGATTTCGGCACCTCTCGTTCTGCCGGTGCCATTGGCGAGCTCGACCCGCGCCGGCTCGCCGCCGACGCCGAGTCCGGTCGCCGCGCGTCGCCGATCGCGGCACCCACGGTGTCGCCGCTGGAGATCGAGGGCAACCGCTGGATCCCGTCGATGGTGCTGCGCACGCCCGAGGGTGAGCTGGTCGTCGGGGCCGCCGCCGACAACCTCGCCGGGGTGCACCCTGATCGACTCGAGCGCACTCCCAAGCGGGCGCTGGGCACCTCCTCGCCGCTCCTGCTGGGGGGCACACCGCTCGACCCGCGCGACGCCGCCGCCGCCGTCATCCGCGTGATCGTCGCCGAGGGCCGGTTGCGGGCCGGCACCGACCCGGCCGGCTGCATCATCACCCACCCCGTGCGCTGGGCCGGTGTGCGCCGCGCGGCGCTCGCCGAGGCCGGCGCCCGGGCCGGCATCGAGCACGTGCAACTCGTCGACGAGCCTGTCGCGGCCGCGATCCACTACGCCTCCGAGCATGTCGACCTCGGCGCCCGCGTCGGGGTGTACGACCTCGGTGGCGGCACGTTCGACACCGCCCTGCTGCAGCGCACCGACCGCGGCTTCGAGGTGATCGGCGTGCCCGGCGGCGACGAGAACATCGGCGGCGAGGACTTCGACCATCGCCTGTTCCGCTACTTCGGCAGTTGCCTCGCCGAGACCGACGAAGCGTTGTGGGATCAGCTGATGAACAGCGACGACCGCAAGTGGAAGCGGGCCGCGCTCGATCTGCTGGTGCAGGCCCGACGCGCCAAGGAGGCGCTCTCCTCCTACACCTCCACCCAGGTGTTCGTGCCGGTGGCCGACCGCGACATCGTGATCAACCGCAGCCAGTTCGAGGCGATGATCATCGACGACGTGGAGCGCACGATGGACCTGATGGAGGACACCATCACGGAGGCCGGGCTGGCCATCGACGACCTCGCCGCGCTGTTCCTGGTGGGCGGCTCGTCGCGCGTGCCGCTGGTCGCGCAGATGGCCACCGAGCGCTTCGGCACGCGGGTGGTCACCCGCGACGAACCCAAGGGTGTGGTGGCGCTCGGCGCCGCCCGTCTCGCCGCCCTGCGCTTCCTCGCGCCCCGCCCCGGCGCCTCGTCCGCCCCGGGCGCGCCCGCGGCCACCACCGAGCCGGCTGCCACCACCGAGCCTGAGGCCTCCGTGCCCGAGGCGCCGCCCGCCCCCGGTGCCGCCGCTCCGCCGCTCGCCGACGACCGCTGGCTGGAGACGCTGCCGGTGCCGCAGCCGGCCGACCGGTTGGGCGCGCGACTGGCCGCGACTGCCAGCGCCGCCGTCGCCAAGGCCGCCAACGCTGCCGCGGCGAGGGCCGCGACATGGGGCAAAGGGGGGCACTCCTCACCGCCACCGCCCGACGCCACGCCGTGGGCGAGCGCCCCGCCACCCACCGCACCCGTAGCCGCTCCCGCAGCCGGCAACGACGCCGAGCCCTGGGCCAGCGCACCCCCGCCCACGGTTGCGCCGGCGGGCAGCCCGGCCGTCGCGCCGGCCACCCACCCGGCCGACGACCCGGCCCCGTGGGCGAGCGCACCCCCGCCGGTCGTCGCACCCACGCCCGCCGCACCCACGCCCGCCGCGCCTGCGCCCGTCGCACCCACTGTCGCCCACACGGCCGCACCCCCGGCCGCGTCGTTCCCGACGCCCGCCGCGCCCCTCGGGCCGGTCGCACCCGCCCCTGCGGCCGCCGTCACGATCGCTTGGCGGGTCGCCCTCGGGGAGGCACCGGGTCAGCTGGCCGCGGATCTCGACGCCGTGGTTCTCTGCGGCCTCAGCGGTGTGGTGCGCTGCATCGACCCTCGCCGCGGCGAGCTGCGTTGGCAACAGCCGCTGGGTGCGCCCAGCTGGTGCGCTCCCGCCCTGGCCGGCGACGCCGTCGTCGTCGGCTCCTCCAGCGGGCAGGTGTCGCTGCTCGACCGTGCCGCCGGATCGGTGCGCTGGCGCGCAGCCGTCGGCGCCTCGATCGTGTGCACACCGGTCGTCGTCGGCGACGTGGTCGTCGTGGGGCACGACGGTGGCCAGCTGGTCGGCCTCGACCGGGCCACCGGGGCACTGCGCTGGACGCTGCCGGTCGGCGCGGCCGTGCGGGCCGGCCTGGTGGCCTACGGCAGCGACGCGATCGTCGCCACCACCACCGGCCAGGTGTACGCAGTCTACGCGCCCACCGGCCAGCCCCGCTGGGGCTACGACCGCTGCGGGCAGGTGCTGCTCACCCCCGCCGTGGCCGGCGACAAGGTGCTCGTGCCCAGCCGCGACGGGGTGGTGCACGGCCTGCGCCTCGCCGACGGCGTCGCCGTATGGGGCATCCGCTGCGCCGGCTCGCCGGCCACTCCGGTCGCGGCGGCCGGCGGGCTGTTCGCCGTGGTCGACGAGCAGAACGTGCTGCGCGTGCACCGGGTCGATTCCGGCCAGGCCCTCGTCGAGGCCCGGCTCGACCAACCCAGCGGCGGCGCCCAGCCGGCAGGCCTGGTGCTCGTGCCGGCTGCCCTGCCCACCCTCGCGGTGGTGGAGACAGGTGGCTCGCTCACCGCCATCGACCTCGCCAGTGCTGCCGCCCGCTTCACGGTGCCCACCGGCGACGGCAACCGCTCGGTGCCCGTCGCCGCCGGCGGCCTGGTGTGCGTGGGAACGACGTTCGGGCAGCTCTACGGCATCGTCGCTCCCTGAACCGTCAGGGGCGGTGGCCGCAGAGCTGCCCGTGGAGTGCGGGGTTCAGCGCAGCACCAGGTCGAAGGGCAGCAGCACGAACTTGGCGATGCTCTCGAACACGCTGTCGTCGTCGCCGTCCACGCCGCCGACCGAGCCGGCGCTGCCGGCATCGACCGTGTCGTCGGCGCTGTCGGCCGAGTCGGTGGCGGTCGTGTCGTCGTCGGTGGCGACGATCATCCCGTGGTCGGCATCGGTCCACGCATCCTCGAATGCATCGATCGAGATCGCGACTCCTGCGCCGTCGGGGAAGCCGGGGTCGTTGATGTAGACCACACCGGCCTCGTCGTCGATGCCGGTGATGACCACGGCGTGGCCGGCCACCATGTCGTCGCCGAAGGGCGAGTCGCCGGCGCCGTAGAGGTCGTCGGAGTCGAGCCCGATGATCACCGGGGTGCCCTCGTCGAGCATCGTGCGCAGCGAGTCGAGGCTGCCGGTCTGCACCTCGGCGTCGACGCCGTAGTGGTCGAGCAGCGCCAGGCCACCTTCCAGCGACATGCCGGTCTCGCCCAGCAGGCCGAGGTCGTTGGCCAGATCGACGACATCCCCGGCGGGAACCTCCGTGCCGGTGACCTCGCTGAGGATCATCGCCACCGAGGTGGGCAGGCAGTCGTTGGCGCCGGCCTGGGCCTGGTGGTAGGGGATCTCGGCCATCGGGTCGCCGTGGATCGAGTCGTCGGTGTCGTCGCCCGTGTCGTCGCCGGTGTCGGTCATGTCGGTGGTGCCGTCGTCGAAGTCGCTGAACGGGCCGGAGGTGACCTCGCCGGTATTCGGGTCGAAGCTCGTGTCGAGCTGGCCGTCGCCGTCGGTGTCGGACGAGCCCTCGTCGAACACGAGGTCGCCGTCGGTGTCGGTGACGATCGTGTCGACCAGGCCGTCGCCGTCGGCGTCGAAGATGACGCTCTCCGCCCCGGTGTTCACGTCGACGACATCGAAGGCGTCGGCGACGCCGTCTCCGTCGAAGTCGATGACCGTGGTCTCGGCGTAGCCGTCCTGGTCGGTGTCGACCGACATGCTGGCGGACGAGTCGTACGTGGCGTCGGTGCCGTCGTCGTAGGTCTCGGGGATGCTGGTGTCGCTCATTGTGCTGTCTCCTGTCGTGGTGTGTGCCGTCTCGTCCGATGCACGTGCGCGGGGTGAAGTTCCGCGCTGTCGGCAGATTTCATGCCGTGACCGCCGACGCCTCGACGAGCCGCTGGGTGACGGCCCGCTGGAGCGGCTCGATCTCTGCTCTCACCTTGGCGATGTCCGCAAGGCGCACCCTCGCCGCAGCCTGTGCTTCCTGCCGCTTCCCGCTCTCGGAGCGCAGCAGCGCCTGCAGCTCGCGAGCCTCGCGCTCGAGCTGCTTGCGCCGGTCGGCGAGCTGCTGCTCGACGAAGCGCTCGACCTCCTCGCGCAGGTCGAGGATGCGCAGCGACAGCTCGGTGGTGAACTCGCGCGACACACCCTCCTGCCCGAAGAGCAGATCGCCGAGGTAGCGCTGCAGCTCACCCTTCACCCGCTGCTTCTCGCGGGCCTTCTTGCGCATCGCGCCCAGCGGGTAGGCGAGCGCGGCTCCGATGCCGTATGCGACGAGACCCAGCCCGCCGGTGGCGAGCCCCAGCGCGCCGGCCGCCGCGTTCGCGATGTTGGCGAACGTGAACGTCTGCATCGCGATGGGCACCCCGTCCTCCAGCAGGTTCGAACCGCCGGTGTTCGAAGCTCGCGACGCGGAGAGCTCGCGCAGGCCTTCGGGCATCTGGAACTCCCCGAGCACCGCGTCCATCCCGTCGGTGCCGAACTCGGCGAGCAGCGCGCCGAGCGTCGAGCGGAAGTCGTCGTTGATCGCCTGCACCAGTTCGTTCCACGCGCCGTGCAACGACTGCTCCAGCTCGCCGGGCAGCGTCGCGGCCAGAGTGGCGCCGTCCTCGGTGGCTTCGATCACGTCGCGGTAGTGCTCCTTCACGCGGTTCAGCTCGCGGGTGACGAGCCGCCCGGAGTTGGTCTGCAGGCGGATGATGCTGTTGCCCAGCGTCGTGCGCCAGCGGGCCTGCTTCGACCCGAACTCCTCCAGCGCCGCCTGCCGCTGGGCCAGCTCGTCGGCCACCGCGCTGTCGCCGCCGGCGGCGCGCATGCGACCATCCGTCTCCCGCTCCACGTCGGCCAGCAGCACCCTCAGCAGCGCCAGCAGGTTGGCCACGCGGATGAGCTCGCGATTGTCCGCGCTGCGCTGCAGCAGGCTGCGCAGCTCGTCGATCCCGCTGCGCTGCATCAGCCGCTCGGCCTGCTCGACACGACCCGCCTCGCGACGGGCCCGCGCCTGCTCGGCGAGGAAGCTGCTGGAGAGCACCATCGGCGCGTCGAGCAGATGGGTCAGCCGCACGGGTACGTCGGAGTCGACGCCGCCGGCCACCGCCTTCTGCCGCATCGCCTCGGTGAACGTGGCCAGCTTGGCGCGCAGCTCGGCGATCATCTCGCCGTTCACCGCTTCGGAGTTGCTGTCGGACTTGGTGATCACGAGCACCACCTGCTCGGTACGTTCGCTCGCTTCCACCAGGAACTCCAGCTCGGTGCGCGCCACCGGCTCCTCGGCGGAGACGGTGAACAGCAGCGCGTCGGCCTGGCCGAGCGCAGCGAGCGCGAGATCGCGGTGGCCGCGGCCCATGCCGCCGACGCCTGGCGTGTCGATCAGCACGATGCCGCGTTCGAGCACCGGATGGTCCAGCTCGATCTCCACGGCAGTGACGCCCTCGCGGCG
>CAYZFZ010000035.1:0-14209 GCA_964477795.1 uncultured Bifidobacterium sp. | reverse complement strand
GGCGACGTCGATCAGGTCGTCGATGCCGACCCGCTCGGTGACCGGTTCGCCGTCGGGCCCGATGCGAGTGACGAGGATGCCGAACTCGCTGCCGTAGCGGATCACGAGGTGCACGCTGGTGGCGACATCGGCGTCCACCGGCAGCAGTTGCGACCGGTCGAGGATCGCGTTGAGCAGCGAGCTCTTCCCCCGCTTGATGTCGCCGCAGGCCACCACCACGAGCTGCTGGTTGTTCCACTGCTCGGCTTCCTCCGTGACCCGATCTCCGAGATCGGTGCGGCCCCAGTCGCGCAGCGACGCGTGCACCCGGTTGCCAAGGCGGAGCACCTGCACCGCCAGCGGATCGCGGGTAGCCCGACGCGGTGCGGCCGGCTCGGTGGCCTCCGGCTCCGTGGCGTCGAGCCCCGGCTCGGCGTCGTCGATCTCCGCCGCGCCGGCCTCGAACGTGTCGTCGTCGCTCACGAGGCCACCCCGTCGAACTCGGACCACATCATCTCGTAGGCCTCCTTCATCACCCGCGCGAGCCGGCTCTCCATCGGGCTGCGCCGCGGATCGTTCTCCCATGCGGACCAGCGTGCCGCTCCGGCCGACGCGGCATCGCGGCTGCGGCCGGCGCGGGCGCCCACCGCGCTGAGCGGGTCGGCAACCTCGGTCAGCGCCACCACGTCGGCGAGCAACGCCTCCGGAAGCACCAGTGAGCCCGATGCGACGGCCTGGCCCACCTCCAGCAGCCGCAGCGCGTGCAGCGACGGGTCGAGCTCCAGTTTCTCCAGCGGCGAGCGCAGCGCCCTCAGCGCGCGCTGGTTGTCCGGGTCGTTGCGCAGGTACGACGCGCGGCGCAGATCGCTCATCGCGGCGTGGGCTTTGAACACCTCGGACTGGCCGGCGAAGCGATGCACGACGGCGTTGCGCAGCGCGGCGAAGCCACTCGCCTCGTCGAACACCTTCAAGAACGCGGACGCGGTGCGGGCACCCTCGTCGGCGGCGCGCACGGCCACCTTCAGGCCGTACAGGTCGAGCATGGACAGCAGCCGCTGGCGCTGCGCGCGCTCCAGCTCGAGCGACTCGAAGGCCAGGAAGTCGTCGGTGGTGAGCAGCATGTCCTCGCGGTCGAAGGCGTCGGTGATCGCGGCAACGGCCGCGAGCGCCCGCGCGTCGGCCTCGTTGAACTCCGCGGCCTGGGCGGTTTCGGCGAGCAGGCCGATCACCGGCACGACCCCGCTGACGACGCCGCGCAGCTCTGCAGCCACCCGGCCGGCGATGGGCGCGGCCGCCACCATCGGATCGCCGTCCTTCGCCAGCCGGTCGACCTTGCTGAGCACGGCCAGCGCCGAAGCGGACGACAGCGACGAGCCGCCGAAGAGCTTGGAGAAGCCACGCAGCGCCTCCGCGTCGGATTGGCGCAGCAGCGGCAGCAGGAAGAGGAGGGCGTCCGCGCGGCTGACCGCGCTGGCGGTCTGCTCGCCCTCGCGGCCGATGATGCCCAGGAAGCTCGACGTCGTGGCCTCGTTCACCTCGGTGACGGTGTTGAGCCCCGGCGTGTCCACCACCGCGAGGTGGGTGAGCAGCGCGTTGGAGAGGTGCACGACAACCGACGAGATCTCCTCGACCGGCCGGCCGAGCCGCTCGGGCATCCGCCCGCGGTTGAGCGGCAGCACGTCGACGCGCCCGTCCGTGCCGATGACCTCCGCCCGCTCGTAGGCCGCGTAGCGGAACTCGGTGACGACGCGCGTGCACTCACCGGCATCGACCGCGGCGATGCGCTGGCCGAGCAGCGCGTTCACCATCGTCGACTTGCCAGAGCTCACGCCGCCGGCGACGGTGACGGTGAGCGGAACGGCCAGCTTGTCGCGCACCTGCTCGATCATGGTGAGGCCGGGGCCGGGGACGAGGTGCGCGATCGCGTCGTCGCACAGCTGGCGCACTCGTGCCGACATGGGCGGGGGAGGTGCAGGGGGCATCGGCCGCTCAGCTCCCCGCGGTGTAGACGACGACCTCGGGCAACCGCAGCACCGAGACGCCATCGTGGAAACCGGCACGCTCGACCGATGCGACGCGACCCGACCAGCTCGCATCGGGGGAGGCGGCACCACCGACGCCGCGCATGCGCGTGACGTCGAACGCGTCGCCGACGGCAGGCTCCACCGGGTGCACGCCGGCACGGCCGAGCGCGGCGAGGATCTCCGCGCGCAGCGCTTGGCTGGGCACCCGATCGGACAGGTCGATCAACGCGTTCACGAGCACAGCGCTCGCGCCGCTGGACGCCGCGGCCGGTGGAGGTGCCAACGCCGGTGCGGGGGGTGCCGCCGGCGGGGAACCGGGCGAGGGCGCTGCCATCGCCGCCAGCGCGGCCGGCGCATCGGCGGCGCCGCGGCGGCCGCGCAGCACGGTGGCGATGCCGGCGCCGACGAGCACTCCGCCGAGCCCGACGGCGACGAGCAAGACGGGGGACGTGCCGTCGTCGCTGCTCGACGAGCTCAACGACGGGGTGCCGGCCGGGGGCACGGTCGAGCTGTTCGACGCCGCGAGGCAAGCGGCCAGCGCGACCGAGCGCTGCTCGCCGGCGGCGACCTTGCGGCGCACGCACTCGTCGACTGTCTCCGACGCTGCGGCCGCCCGGCCCGACGCGACCGACCAGCAGCCGACGGCGACAGCGACGGCGAGTAGCGCCGCCGCCAGCCTCGCCCGTGCCCCAGCCAGCTGCGAGCTCCGCGGCGTCCCCGGAGTCACCGCACTCGCGGCAGTCGTGTCGTCGCCCATTGTCCCCTCCGTCAGCCCGTGGTCTCCCACGGGGAACGTTACTGATGCTGGGCCACCCGCTTGACCGGGCGCCGCGCGCGCATCGTGCGCTGCCGGCGTCCATCGAACGTCCGCCGTGCCGGCCCGAAGAATCTTGCGCGACCGCGGAACTCCATCCGGACCGGCCGCATCGGTTGCGACGACCGGCAGCACCGCCGGCACGCCACGAAGGATGCCCACCATGTCTCACATCCCCGCCACCGCACCCGTTCCCGCCCAGCCCCACCTGCCGGTACCGATCCCGGCGGCGAGCGCCCCACGCGGCTCGCGTCGCGGTGTCGCCGTGCTCGGCGGTCTCGCCGCGGTCGCCGCCGGCGCGTTCGGCTTCCTGCAGCTGCGCGATGACGCGTCACCCAAGGTGGGTGCCGGCGGCGCCACCTCGTCCACCGTGGCGCAGGGCAGCGCCGGCAACACCGCGCTCACGGCGGCCGAGCTGAGCAGTGCCTACGTTGCCGTCTTCGGCGTCCACGGCGACTCGACGACGCTGTCATGCATCAGCCAGCAGCTCGGCGCAGAGGGCGGCCAGGCCGCTCGGCTGGCCCGCGGTGAGACGCTCACCTTCGAGGAGGCGAGTGAGGCGTTCACCCCGTTCGTGACCTGCGCGCCGGACGCCGACTTCAACGCCGGCGTCGTGCCGACGGTCATGTCGCTGTTCGAGCAGCAGGCCGATGCGAGCTGCATCGAGGCGAACGCGACGGCGCTCGGCACCGCCGATCGCGCCGCGGCGCTGGCCCTCGCGATCACCGACCCGTCCACGTTCGCTGAGCAGCTCAGCGGCTACTTCGCGCCGTGCTCGTTCTGAGCGCAACGGGACGCACTGCTTGACGCCTGGCCAGAATCTGCGATTCTGTGCACCACTTCTCCACACCACTCCCAAGAAGAGGTCCGATCATGAACGCAGTCTCGCCGCCTCCGGCAGGCTGGTACCCCGACCCCAGCGGCCGTGCCCCGTTCCGTTACTGGGACGGTGCTCGCTGGACCGAGCACACGGACCAGGGCACCGCCCCGTCGCCATCGCTGTCGGCACCGGGCTCAGCGGCCCCCTCCACCGTGCCGCCCCCGCCGCCCGGTGGCTTCGGCGGGGTTGGCGCACCGCTCCCGCCGGCGGCACACGCGGCTGCCGCGCCCGTCGCCGGGGCGCACGATCGATGGACGGCGCAGACGTTTCTCGCCGATCTCAAGCGGCTGGACGGGTTCGCGCTGGTCGTGGTGGGGGCGTTGCTCTTCCTCGTCTGCAGCTTCCTGCCGTGGACCTCGGCCGAGATCTCCAACCAGGTCTCCACGACGTCGGACAGCTCGAACGGTTGGGATGGTGATGGCGTCTGGCTCATCCGCGGGTGGGAGGTCAACGCCACCAACGCCGCCACCCAGCTCAGCGGGCTCGACGTCGACAGCGGCACCGACATGGTGGTGCTGCTCCCCATCGCCCTGATCGGCGCAGGCGTGGCAGCCGCGTCGCGGTTCGGCAAACGGGTCGCCAACGCGAAGGAGATCGTGCTCGGCGCAGGAGGATTGCTGGCGATCCTGATGATCGCCGAGACGGTGCACGTCGGCGGGGCGATCGACGACCTGGTCAAGTTGCTCGACGGCCAGACCTTCACGACTGCCGACGGCAACCAGTTCCTGCTGTCGGCCTCGGGCAGCGTCGGCTTCGGCATGTACCTCGCCACACTCGCCGCGCTCGTCATGGCAGGCGGGGCCGTCAAGCACTTCCTCGCCGCCCGGCAGGCCGCGAGCTGACAGGAGAATTCCCGGCAGCGGGGAACTCGGGAGGCGGGCGCTGCATCACTCAGGTAACACCCGCAACAGGCGGGCCCACACAAGGAGCAACACCATGAGCGACAGTTACGACAGCACCTACGACAGCAGCTACGAGGTCACCACCAGCTACGACACCTCCGCCGGCGCACCCGCGGTCGACCCGGCCGCGTACCTGCCGGCCGACACCACGTATGAGCAGACCGGCTCGTACAGCTACGACAGCACCGACTGGGGTGCGGTCGCCGAGGTGAGCGAGGCCTACACCGACGTGTACCAGGCCGACGCCGCTGCCGGCAACGATCTCTACCAGGCCAGTGTCGACGCCTACCTGCAGGGCGACGATCTGGCGTCGTACGAGCTGAACCAGGCGTCGCTGGCGGCGTACTCCAGCTCCGACGCGGCCTGGGACTCGGCCAACAGCGCGTGGACCGACCTCGGCGAGACCACCATGGTCAACAGCTACGAGGCGACCGGCTACGACGCGACCGGTTACGACGCGACCGGCGGCTATGAGGCCGCCCCGGTCGACACGAGCTGGTCGGCGGCGCCCGTCGACACCAGCTGGTCGGCCACGCCCACCAGCGACAGCTTCATCAACGACGTCATCTACGAAGGCAACGACGCCGGCAGCGAGTACTGAGCCTCCACGGAGGCGCGGCGTGCTCCCGCGGCGTGGTCGCCCGGGAGCCGTCGTACGCGCCACGCCGATGGCGGCCAAGCACGCGAACGTTCGGTGATCTGTTGTTGCCGAACACCGAACACTGCGATACCTTCGTACCTATGCGAACCGATGCCGCCGAGCTACACGACGGGGCGCTTCGAGCCCTCGTGGAGGCGCTCGCAGCATCGGGAGTCGAGACAAGTGTCTCTTCCAACCTGCCGCGCCCCGACCTGGTGCTCGAGGGGCCAGGCCAGCGGGTCGTCGTGGACGTCAAGGCAGTGAGTGTCGCCGACCCCGCCCGGGTTGCACGGCTGATCGAGGCCCACCAAACGCGTCAGGACAGTGCGGTGCAGGAGGTCTGCGTCCTGGTGGCCGATGAGATCACCGAGTCCGCGCGCCGGCTGCTGCGAGATGAGGGTTGGGGTTATCTCGACCGGCGTGGTCGTCTGTGGTTCAGTGCTGCGGGCATCCGCATCAATGACACCGAACTTGCCGCAATGCCGCGCGAAGGAACCCTCGGTCGGCCCGCTCAACCGATCACCGGTCGAGCCGGGATAGGTCTGGCACTGCATCTCCTCATGCACCCAGACCGTGCGGCCGGCGTGCGTGAACTCGCCCGTGAAGTCGGCTGTTCTCCATCATCCGCGCACGCTGCACTTGCAAGATTGCGGGACGCGGCACTCGTCGAACCAGACGGCCGACCCCTGGTGCCAGCGCTGTTCTGGGCGGTCGCCGACGTGTGGCATCCGGTCCGTTACCCGATTGCACGCGAACCAGCACCCGGCGACGTCGCGATGGACGACGAGAAGGACAGCGGATGGGTCGTGAGCGGTGACGTGGCTGCCGCGGCTTGGGGAGCGCCGATCGCGGTCGGCGGTGCAAGCCCGCCCGACCTCTACGCGCCAACGACCCGAGCTCTGCGGCAGGCCATCCGAAGAGTCGGTGAAGCGAGCTGGGCTGATCGAGGTGCCACAGTCGCCAGCGCAGGCGTGCTTGCCGTCACCTCCGAGCGCGAGATGCACAGTCAATCGCTCGCCACCCCATGGCTCCATTGGCCGCTGGCTCATCCAGTTGTTGTCGCGCTCGATCTCGCCCGGGACAAGTCGCGTGGCCGTGAGATCCTGGAAGGCTGGAGGAGTCCACGTGGCTACACCCAAGTCTGGTGACGGCGTCGTCCTGCTCGACGGTACAGACGGGCGGGTGACGAGACTCGTCCGGACTGCCGGTCTCGTACGAGCTCACGCTGGCGTGCCGGTCGCACTCATCGGTGGCATGGCTGTCCTCTGCCGGGTGCCAAGTGGTCCGCAGCGGGCCACGCAGGACGTCGACATGGTGTCGGAGGAAAGTGCGGAGGTTGTGGCCGCCAGCGGCATTGCGGCGGACAACCTGGTCCGCACGATGTTGGCGGAACGCGACCCCTCGTCGGCCCCCACGCGACTCTTCTTCGGGGACACCAAGGTGGAGATCATCGAGACGATGGCGGTGACGCCGAGCGAGGTTGCCGATGTCGAGCCCGAGCGGGCGCGCCTGTTCGTGTTGTCCCACAGATGGGCACTTGAATCGGCGTCCGATTGCACCATCACGGTCGCGAACACCGACGTCAGCGAGACAGTGCCGGTCGCATCGCCAGCGGCGCTCGTTGCCATGAAGCTGCACTCGATTCAGGACCGCTCGAATGACCGAAAGCGGGCTTCCGACGCCTGGGACATCTACAGACTCCTCGAGTCACACAACCGCGCGGGTGGGATCTCCCGTGCACTCGCTGCTGGGCCCGACACGCTGGCCGAACTTGCTTCGACTGCGCTCGGTCGCGTGTTTGCGACAGCGGTGACCCAGACACGGCATTGGGTTGTCGGCTTCGGGGAGCCTGCGTGGCGCGACGTTCTGACCACCGAAGTACTCGTCGATCTCGCCGAGGAGTTCTCCGGATACCTCCGCTGACCGACCGCACGGTGAGGCCTGGGCAACCGACGCCTTCGATCACCGTCGAGACCGACGGTCGGACGCACGTTGGACGTCGCCCGCGCACGATGACCCTGCAACTGCACCGGTCAACTCCGTGTCTGGGTCATTCGGGAAAAAGATCTCCCGATCGCGGAACTCTCGGTCGGTTCGTTGCATCGATCCGGATGTCCACCACGACGGGGACCACACCTCAAGGAGCAGCATGATGACCGACTTCAACGATTGGGACCAGATCAGCGCCGACCAGGCCTCGCAGCCCTGGGAGATCGCCAGCAACGACATGTGGGGCACGTCCATCGGCCTCGACCGCATCGGCGATCAGGAGTGGATCGACGGCAACACCGAACTCGCCAACCAGTACTACTACGCCTCGGACCAGGCCGAGTGGCTCTCCCACGAGGCCTACGAGGCCGCCTGGGATGCGTGGAACGGCCCGATCAACGCCGAGGGCTACACCGCCCACGACGCCGCCATGGGCTACACCTCCATGGACACCAGCTTCATCGAGCCCGCCAGCAGCGCCGGCAGCATGTCGATGATCGCCGACTACACCGGCGACAGCAGCCTCTGATCGCTCCCAGCCCCGGGCCCACCACACCGTTGTGGTAACTGTCACTCGCAGACCGCTTGCAAAAGTACGCAGTCTGGAGGACCATGATGGTGGGCCCGAGGGGCCGGAAGGACGGTCAGGATCATGTCAACGACAATGACGACTCTCAAGAAGGTGCAGGATCAGTACTTCACGCTGGCACACCGCGTGGAGGAGCCGATGGTGAAGTACGCCGGCGAGATGGCCGACACGATGGCACGGTACGTGCCGGAGCGGCCGATGTTCATGGCGAAGCTGCCGACGGTCAGCGAGCTGGTCGACAACCAGCTGAAGTTCCGCAAGCGCTTCGTCGACGAGCAGCTGATGTTCGTCCGCAAGATGATGAAGGCCATGGACCCGATGATCGTGAAGATGGACACGATGCCCAAGGCCGCGATGCCCAAGACGACGATGCACATGCCGGCGAAGTCCGACACGCGCATGGCGCCGCGCCGCGTCGCGCACAAGGCAGCCTGAAGTCTCTGCAGTGGGCGGGCCCAGCGGGGGCCCGCCCACTCTCGCGCCTGGGCACATGCGTCGTCGGTCACACTGAGTGGTGCCGGGACCTAGGTCCCTAGGGGGCATACCCCGGGGGGTAGCAAACTGCGAGCATGTCCCCCGATCGGTTGCGAGCGCCCTCACGCGCCCGCCATCTCCTGCTGGCCGTCCCCGCACTGATCACGCTGGGCGGCGTGCTGGTGGCCTGCAAGGAGCAGCCGGCACACACTGCCCCGGCCGCGGCGCCCGCCTACCAAGACCCCGGCGCCGTCGTGTACTCGGACTCGTGCGCCCGCTGCCACGGCGACTCCAGGGAGGGCGACGGCACCGCGCCGGCGCTCGACGCGGTGCGCATGGCCAGCCTCGGCGACTCGCCGTTGCGGTTCACCATCGCCTACGGCAAGGGCCAGATGCCCGGGTTCGGCGGGCTCAGCCAGGAACAAATCGAAGCACTCATCGTCTACCTGAGGTCGGTCTAGATGTTCGCACTGCTCGGCGATCTGCCCACTCACCCGCTGCTCGTCCACATCCCTGTCGTGCTCATCCCGCTCGCCGCGATCGGCGCGCTCGTGATGGCGCTGCGGCCGAAGCTGCTGCGCACGTTCGGGCCGGCGGTCGCCGGGCTGGCCGGCATCGGCTTCCTCGGCGCGATCCTCGCCGCCAGCACCGGTGAGGAGCTGGAGGACTCGCGGCGCGCGGCCGGCGAGACGATCTCGGCGACGCTGCACGACCACGCCGAGATGGGCGACACGGTGCAGGTGATCGCCGGCATCTTCTTCGTGCTGCTGCTGGGCTGGGTGCTGTTCGACCGCTGGCGCTCCAAGGTGGGCGACGAGCGGGCGGCGGCCGCCGTGCGCAAACCCCGCGTGGTCGGCACCGTGCTCGCCGTGCTCGTGGTGCTCGCGGGCGCCGGCGCCGCCACCTCGGTGGTGCTCACCGGCCACAGCGGGGCGAAGAGCGTGTGGGAGCAGTCCGCTCCCTGATCGCCGCGGGCGGCCTGGCAAGCTGGGCCGATGCGTCTTCATGTGGTGAGTGATGGTCACGGCAGCCCGCCGATCGTGTTCCTGCACGGGCTCGGCTCGTCGGCGGCCACGTGGGCCGAGTGCATGACGCAGCTGCGCGGCACCCACCGCGTGGTGGCGATCGATCTGCTCGGCCACGGCGCCTCGCCCGTGCCCGACGACCCCGCCGAGTACACACGCGACGCGGCGCTCGCCGACATCGACGAGGTGCTCGCCTCGCTGGGCGAGCCGGCGGTGCTCGTCGGCCATTCGTTGGGCGGCTACCTCGCGCTCGCCCACGCCGCCACACGGCCCGGTGTCGCGCGGGCGGTCGTGGTGCTCAACACCGGGCCCGGCTTCCGCGACCCGGAGAAGCGCGAAGGCTGGAACGAGCGCTCGCGGCGCAACGCCCACCGCTTCGGTGTGCCGGTGCAGGCGACGGAGCTGAACCTGCAGCACGACTCGGTGGTGATGGACCGGCTGGCCGAGATCGCCACGCCCACGCTGGTGCTCGCCGGCTCCGCCGACCGCCCGGAGTACACCTCGTCGGGCGAGTACCTGCAGCGCAAGATGCCGGCGGCGCGACTGCAGGTGATCGACGGCGGTGAGCACTCGATGCACGAGACATCGCACGCGGTGGACGTGGTGGCCGCGATCGAGGCGTTCCTCGCGGAACTGCCCGCCTGCTGACCCGTCCCTCGCGGTCAGCGCAGGTCGACCACCAGCGGGGCGTGGTCGGAGGCCACCAGCCCGGCACGCTCGTCGCGATCGATCCACACCCGCTGCACCCTCGCGGCCAGGTCGGCGGTGCACAGCGACAGGTCGATGCGCAGCCCACGGTTCAGCTCGAACTGGCCGGGCCGGTAGCTCCACCAGGTGTACGTACCCGGCTCTGGTAGGTGAAGGCGGGTGACGTCGTGCAGGCCCTGGTCGACGAGTGCGGCGATGCCCGCCCGCTCGGGTGGGCTGGCGTGGGTGCGCCGCCGCCAGCGGGCGGGGTCGTAGATGTCGATGTCGGCCGGGGCGACGTTGAAGTCACCGGCCAGGAAGGTCGGCACACCGGCGTCGATCGCGCCCCGTAGCCGCTCCAGCCAGACCAGCTTGAACAGGTAGTGCGGCACGCCCAGCTCGCGCCCGTTCGGCGCGTACACCGACCACATGCGGATGCCCGCGCACGTCGCCGCGATCGCGCGGGCCTCGTCGAAGGGCGGCCGGTTCGTGCCGGGAAAGCCGCGCTGCACGTCGGCGAGGCCGGCGCGGCTGAGAATCGCGACACCGTTCCAGTGATCGCGCCCGTGGTGGGCGACCTCGTACCCGAGCGCTCGGTACTCGCCCGCGATCTCGTCGCGATCGAACATCGCATCGGTGCACTTCGTCTCCTGCAGCAGCAGCACATCGGGCTGATGGCGTTCGATCCACGCGACGACCCGGCCATGGCGGCTGCGGATCGAGTTCACGTTCCACGTCACGATCCGGAGCCCACAGTTCGGTTGCACAGGAACACGATGACAGGGCGGAGGCATCCGTGAGAACCTTGCCGGCATGAGCAGCGACCTCCCCACCACCATGCGCCAGATCCGGTCGACCGTCACCGCCGACGGCCGCCTCGAGCTGTCGATCGCCGTCACCGAGATGCCGGTGCCCGCCGCCCACGAGGTGCTGGTGCGGGTGGAGGCCGCGCCGATCAACCCGTCCGATCTCGGGCTGCTGCTCGCCATGGCCGACGTGGCAGCCGCCACCTCGGTGGGCGAAGGCGACGGCACCGTCGTCAGCGCGCCGATCTCGCCGAACGTGATGAAGGGCCTCGCCGCGCGGGTGGGCGACTCCATGCCGGTCGGCAACGAGGGCGCCGGGCTGGTGGTCGCCGCCGGCGAGTCGCCCGACGCGCAGGCGCTGCTGGGCAAGCTCGTCGGCTTCGTGGGCGGCGCGACGTACGGCGAGTACCGCGCGGCCGCCGCGTTCATGTGCATGGAGCTACCGGAGGGTGCCACCGCTGTGCAGGGCGCGTCCTGCTTCGTCAACCCGCTCACCGCGCTGGGCATGGTGGAGACCATGCGGATGGAGGGCCACAGCGGCCTGGTGCACACGGCCGCCGCCTCCAACCTCGGGCAGATGCTGAACCGCATCTGCCTCGACGACGGCGTGCCGCTGGTGAACATCGTGCGCCGCCCGGAGCAGGCCGCCGTCCTGCGCGAGATCGGCGCCGAGCACATCGTCGACTCCAGCTCGCCGGCGTTCCTCGACGAGCTCACCGCTGCGCTCGTCGCCACCGGGGCCACCCTAGGTTTCGACGCGATCGGCGGCGGCCCGCTCGCCGGCCAGATCCTCGGCTGCATGGAAGCCGCGATCAACTCCAAGGGCGGCGAGTACAGCCGCTATGGCAGCGACGTGCACAAGCAGGTGTACATCTACGGCGGCCTCGACCGCGGGCCCACCGAGCTGACCCGCACGTTCGGGATGGCGTGGGGCCTCGGCGGTTGGCTGCTCACCCCGTTCCTCGGCAAGCTCGGCCTGGAGGGGCTCGTGCGCCTGCGCCAGCGGGTGACCGACGAGCTGACCACGACGTTCGCCAGCCACTACACCGACGAGGTGTCGCTGGCCGGCGCCCTCTCGCTGGACGCGATCCGCACCTACGCGAAGCAGGCCACCGGGCAGAAGTTCCTCATCCGGCCGCAGCAGCCATGACCTGACCTCCTCCTCTGGCTTTTCGGGCAGCCGGCAGAGCAGGATCGCGCGATGGAACTGCTTCCTCTCTCGCGGGTCGTCATCCACGGTCACGACGTCGGCTACCGGCGCAGCGGCTCCGGTGAGGTGGTGCTGCTGATCCACGGGCTGGCCGGCAGCTCGAAGACCTGGCAGGCGGTGCACCCCCTGCTCGCCAACCACCACGACGTCATCGCCCCCGACCTCCTGGGCCACGGCGAGTCCGCCAAGCCGATGGGCGACTACTCGCTGGGCGCGTTCGCCAGCGGGCTGCGCGACTTCCTCGCCGCGATCGACGTGCCCAGCGCCACGATCGTCGGCCACTCCTTCGGTGGCGGTGTGGCGATGCAGCTGGCCTACCAGCACCCCGAGCTGTGCGATCGGCTCGTACTCGTGGGCAGCGGCGGCCTCGGCCGCGACGTGAGCTGGATGCTGCGCTTCTGCACCCTGCCCGGTGCCGAACACCTGATGCCGCTGGTGTTCCCCCGCCTAGTGGCCGACCGCGGCAACGACCTCGGCAACCTGCTGGCCAGGCTGGGCGTGAAGGCGCCGCGCATGACCGAGATGTGGCGCTCGTACTCGTCGCTGGCGGGCACGGCCAACCGCAAGGCGTTCGTGCGCACGATCCGCGGCGTCATCGAGCCCGGTGGGCAGACCGTCAACGCGCTCGACCGGCTGTACCTGGCCGCCCACCTGCCCACGCTCATCGTGTGGGGCGAGAACGACGACATCATCCCCGTCGGCCACGCCTATGCCGGGTACGAGGCCATCCCCAACAGCCAGCTGTGCATCATGGAAGGCGTCGGCCACTTCCCCCACGCGGAGGCGCCACAGGCGTTCGCCGACGTGCTCACCGAGTTCCTCGACTCGACACCCCGCGGTGTCGCGACACCCGGCGGGCTGCGCGACCTGCTGCACGCCAAGTAGGCGCGTTTCTTGACTGGACGGGGGTGGGCGCGCGGGTGAAGACTGCAACCAGCCCGTCGATCACACCACGGTCAAGTCGGTGGTGATTCTCACGAACCACCCCGCGCCGCATGGCCATTCAGCCAGGTGATCGGCGGGCGCTGTCGCGACGGAGCTCGGGGATCGGCGCCGCCCAGCGCTCGAAGCTCGCCCGCAGGCTCGCCCGGGTGGTGTCATCCACGAAGGCGGCGTCGAGCGCGTGCAGGTTGCACTGCCACAGCTCGGGCAGGGTGAGGCCCAGCTCGCGCAGGCAGGAGAGCCACTCCTCCGACAGCGTGACGTCGCTGATCGTCGTGTCGTCGGTGTTGATCGTCACCGGCACACCCGCCCACAGCAGGGTCACCAGTGGGTGGTCGCGGAAGGTGGCGACCGTGCCCGCCTGGACGTTGCTGGTGGGGCACAGGTCGAGCGTCACGCCGCGGGCGATGAGCTCGGCCACCAGTGCCGGATCCGCCGCCGCCGATGCGCCGTGGGCGATGCGGTCGGGATGCACCTGCAGCGCGCGCCACACCAGTGCCCCGTCGTCGGGCAGCTCACCCGTGTGCAGCGTGATCCCGAGCCCACCAGCGCGCGCCACCTCGAACGCCTCCGCGTGGATGGTGGGGTCGGGGTGTGCCGCCTCGAAACCGGCGAGGTCGAAGCCCGTCACGCCGTGTGTCCGGTGGGCGACGGCCGCCCGGGCGACGGCGACGTTGTCGTACGGGTCGGCGGAGCGCAGGCCGACGACGGTGAGGCGCACGACCACGTCGAGTCGCGCCGCGGCGTGCTCGGCGGCGACTGCAACCGTGTCGATCACCTCGTCGAGGGTCAGCCCGGCCTCGCAGTGGAAGGCGGGTGCCCACTTGATCTCCATGTAGCGAACCCGATCTGCAGCCTTGTCCTCCACCAGCTCGCTGGTGATGCGGGCCAGCGCCGGCGCGTGCTGCATCAGCCGCAAGGGCAGCTCGAACGACCTGAGCAGCTCCGCCTGCGAACCCGGGTGCGCGTCGGCAACGAGCGCGTCGAACATGCCGTCCCAGTCGCCGGGCGCGGAGATCCGGTGCTCGGCGGCCAGCTCGAGCGCGGTCTGCGGGCGCAGGCAGCCGTCGAGGTGCAGGTGCAGCTCGGCCTTCGGCATCGCCTGCACCAGCCGGCGCACGGATGCCGGCACGACTGGCACGTCCGGCACGTCCGGCGGGTCCTTGGTCGTCACCCTCCGATGCTCGCACGCCACCGCCTGCCGCCACGAGCACACCCGGTTTGCGTCAAGACCCCGAACTCACAGCC
>CAYZFZ010000034.1:2603-23351 GCA_964477795.1 uncultured Bifidobacterium sp. | reverse complement strand
CCGTGCCCTCCTCGTAGGCGAGCAGGTCGGCGAGGTCGTCGTACTCCATCTCCTCCAGCACGCTGACCATGCGCTCGATGTCGAGACCCTCGATGATGCGCAGCTGCTCGGCTTCGGGCAGCTCCTCCAGCAGGTCGGCGAGGCGCTCGTCGTCCATCGCCTCCGCCAGCTGCTTGCGCTGGGTGAGGGGCAGGGCGCGCACCACGCCGGCGACGTCGCTGGGGTGCATGTCGCGCAGGCGGGCGGCCTCCGCCGCCATCTCCGCGCCGGCGACGATGTGGAACAGGGTGGGCACGTCGGCGACGTCGACGAGCCGGTAGCTGGGCCGGCGGCGAAGGGCGCTGCGGCGGGCGAGGCGCACCTTGGCCGGCTCCCACCACGTCTGCTTGCCGTCGGTGGCCTGGCGCAGCGCGACGTCGCTGACCGTCTCGTCGGCGACCTTCTTGTCGATGATGTCGCGGCCGAGCAGCAGCTCACCGGGGCGCGGCTTGAACGGGTTGAGGTCGACGTCCCAGCTGCGCAGGCGGGCGCCCTCGCTGTCGAGTGACCCGATGCGGCCACCGTTGACGAAGATGCGTCGCCGCTGGCTGGTGGCGACGAAGCCGAGCACCCGCGGCGTGCCGCCACGCACGCCCGGGATGAGGACGATGTCGTCGAGGCGGCCGATGGCCGCGCCGCCCGCGTCGAGCAACGGCAGGCGCATGATGCGAAATGCGTAGATCAGCTCCCCTGCCATGCGGGCCAGGCTACCCCTGCCCGTCCGTCCGGGGGTGCCGCTTTGCGGCGCTGATCAGGCCGGATAGGTGGCCAGATGTGTGCTCATCCAGCGGGCGGCGAACTCGACGAGCGCGGCACCGTCGAGCAGCTCGCTCGTCGCGCTCCCCACCGCGCCCACGGCCGCGTGCCCGCGTTCGACGAGCTCGCCGATCGCGGCACGCGTGATGGTGGCGAAGTAGTCCTCCTCGCCGGGCCGCAGGACGATGCCCTGGCTGTCGTCGAGGCTGGTGATCGTGCGGACCACCGCCCCCTCGGCGCGCTGGACCACGCGGTGGCGGGTGACCGTGCGTTTGCCGGGCAGATCGGCGAGGTACTCGGCGTAGTGGATCAGCGTCACCGTGTCGAGATCGCTGCCCAGGCGCAGCACCTTGCCGCCCATGTGCACGAATCGTTCCAACGCCGAGCGGGGGCCGTAGTAGTCGTCCCACGGCGGGGCCTCCACCAGTTCCTCGGCGCGACTGCCACGAGCGGCGAAGCGCCCCTCCGGATGGTCGCTGACGACGGTGCCCGGTGCCGTGCGGAACACCTCGGCGAGCGCGCCGACGTCGGGGTCGACCGGCTCGAGCAGGGCATCGAACGGGGGCGCGCCGGCGAGCAGCCCGGCTCGCTCGACCTCCGGCCGCTCGTTCACCCAGCCCCACGGGTCGTCCGCGCCGGCCATCATCAGCAGCGTCCCGGCGGGGCCGACCGCCGTGTCGAGCGCGTCGACGAGCGCCAGCGCGCCGCCCTCGACAGGGCCGATGCGTCGCAGCGACGCATGCACCATCAACGTGTCGCCATCCGCCACACCGAGCGCGCGCAGTTGGGCAACGAGCGTCTTGGTGGAGTGCGCCACGGTCACGCGGATGCGACGGTCACGCGGATGGCGCGGTCATGCGGATGCGACGGTCATGTGGGGAGCACGGTCGTGCGAGCGCGAGGCTCGTGCCGGTGCGACGGCCACTCGCGTGTCCCAGAACGCGGCTCCGCCACCCCAGTCGGTGCCGGTGTCGTTGGTGAGCGAGTTCGCGACCGGGCCGTCGGCCTCGCCGGCGGTGCCGCCACCGCCCGCGTACTGGTTCGCCCACCAACCCCACGGGATCGACACGACGCCGGGCCGCACCCGCTCGCTGAGGCGTACCGGCAGGTGCAGGCTGCCCCGCTCGTTCCACACCTGGGCGCAGGCACCCTCGGCCAGCCCCAACGCCCTGGCGTCGTCGGCGTGCAGCTCCACGAACGGACTGCCCTCCAGCGGGCCGTGCTTGGGCAGGTGCGAGTAGCTGCTGTTGAGGAAGCGCATGTGCTGCTTCGGGGTCATCAGCGCGAACGGGAAGCGATCGGCGGACGACGCTTCCGCCGGGGCGGTGTAGGTGGGCAGCGCCGGCTGGCCCAGCACGGCGAGCAGGTCGCTGCGCAGCTCCACCTTGCCCGACGCGGTGGCGAACCCGCCGTCCGCGAAGGGCCGTCCGTCCGTGGGGTAGGGCACCTTCAGGAAGCCGGCGGCGCGCAGCTCGTCGAGGTCGATCGTCGGCAGCGTGTCGCGCAGCACCGTGAGGTCGTCGTCGAACAGCGCCGGCTCGGTGAAACCCATCGCCGCGGCGAGTCGCCGGTGCAGCTCGCTGTTGCTGACGGCCTCGCCCCGCGGTGCGATCGCCGCCTCGTTCCACCCGAGGTACAGGTGGCCCCAGCTGGTGACGACGTCGGTGGCCTCGATCTGGGTGGTGGCCGGCAGCACGAGATCCGCGTAGCGGGCGGTATCGGTGAGGAACTGGTCGTGCACGACGGTGAACAGGTCGTCGCGCGCCAGGCCCTGGCGGACGAGCTCCGTGCTGGGAACCGACACCATCGCGTTGACGCCGATCATCATCACGGCCTTGATCGGTGGGCCGCCGAGCAGCGCGTCCGTGTCGCCGGTGAGCAGCCGGCCGAGGTGCACCATCTGCACGCCGCGCGGCGAGCGGCCGGCCAGCAGGTCGGGGCGGGTGAGTGCCGCGTGGTCCATCACGTCGTTGCTCCACACGCCCACGCTGCGGGCGTAGCCGCCGCCCTGGTCGCGCCACGCGCCGACGAGCGCCGGCAGGCAGGTGAGCGTACGGAAGAACATCGCCCCGTGCTCGTGGTGCTCGGCGCCGATCAGGGTGCGGATCGCCGCCGGCCGCACCGTGCCGTAGAGCGTGGCGAGCCGTTCGATGTCGGCCGCGGCCAAGCCGGTGATCGCCGCCGCACGGGCGGGTGTCCAGCCGGCGACATGGGCGGCGAGGTCGTCGAACCCGATCGTGTGGGCATCGACCCACTCCCGATCGACGAGGCCGTCGCGCACGAGCACGTGCATCATCGCCAGCATCAGCGCGACGTCGGTGCCGGGCAGTGGCTGCAGGAACCAGTCGGCGCCATCGGCCGTGACCGTGCGCAGCGGGTCGATCACGATCACCTGCGCACCACCGGCGCGGGCCGCCTCGATCGTGGGCCACAGGTGGCGGTTGGTGAGACGGGTGTTCGTGCCCCACAGGATGATCAGCTTGCTGTGGATCACGTCACTCGGGTCGATGCCCTTGCCGGTGCCGTTCGTGCTGGCCGCGCCCGCACCGGCGGCCGCGCCGCACAGCGCACCGAGCACGCGCGAGGCGCCGAGGCGGTGCCAGAAGCGGTTGCCGAACATGATCGCCAGCAGGCTCTGGTTGCCGGCGCTGACGTAGGGCATGATCGCCTCGGCTCCGTGCTCGGCGATGATCGCGTGGAAGCGGGTGGCGATCTCGTCGAGCGCATCCGCCCATGTGATCTGCTCGAAGTGACTCTCGCCCTTCGCGCCCACGCGGCGCAGTGGGTGCAGCACGCGCTCGGGGCTGTACACGCGATCGAGGAAGCGGTTCACCTTCGGGCACAGCTCGCCCTTGCTGTACGGGTGCGCCGGGTTGCCGCGCATCTGCACGGCCTGCGCGCCGTCGACGGTGACCTGCCAGCCGCAGCTGTCCGGGCAGTCGTGATGGCAGGTTCCGTGCACGATGCGTGTCGTGCGGTCGGGTGTCGTGCCGGTGCGAGTCGGGGTCGCGGCGTCGGTCATGACACCGAGGCTATGCCACCTCGCCGGGCCCGAGTCAGCGACTTTCGGACGTCAACCCCACCCGAGTGCCTGGCGCCCGGTCCGAGTGGCTGGCGGCCGGTCCGAGTGAGTGAGCGCATGCGAGTGCTCACTCGCACCCCGGGGTGCGAGTGGGCACTCGATCGACACCTGGTACTCGCACCGGCGGGCTGGTACTCGCACCGGTGGGCTGGCACTCGGATCAGGAGAAGAGGGAGGCGAGGGTGCTGCCGACGAGGGAGACCGTCTCCAGGTCGTAGGCGTCGGGCAGGTTGACGATGATGCCGTCGAGGCCGGCGTCGAGCAGTTCCTGCACCTTGCCGCCCACCTCGTCGGGGTCGCCGACGATGAACATGCCCTTGATGCGCGCCTGCACGTCGCCGGGCATGCTCTCGACGCTGGCGCCACCGAGCCGAGCGGTCAGCTTTGCCTGCGCGGCCTCCATCGTGGGCCCGATGATCAGCGTGCCCAGGCGGGTGCGGCAGATCTCCGCGGGGTTGCGGCCGAGGTTCGCGCAGTGCTCGTCGAGCACGCCCATCAGGTGGCGCACGTGCGCGGCGTCGCCGAACACGTTGAACGCGTCGCCGTACTGGGCCACCATGCGCAACGTCTTCTTCTCGCCGCTGCCGCCGATCAGGATGGGCGGGCCGCCGGCCTGCACCGGCTTGGGCACGTTGAGTGCGTCCTTCACGTGGAACCACTTGCCGTCGAAGGTCGTCATGTCGTTGACGAACATGCTCTTCGCGATCTGCAGCCCTTCCTCCAGCTTCTCGAAGCGGTCGGTGAACGTGCCGAACTCGAAGCCGTACTCCTCGTGCTCTTTCTCGAACCAGCCGGCGCCGATGCCCCAGATGGCGCGGCCCTTGGAGATGACGTCGAGGCAGGTGACCGTCTTCGCCAGCAGCGCCGGGTTGCGGTACGTCATGCCGCCCACCATGCAGCCCAGCCGCACGGTGTGGGTGCAGGCGGCGAGCGCGGAGAGCAGCGTGTAGGCCTCGAACATGTTGTCGTCGGGGCGGCCGATCAGGGGCAGTTGGTAGAAGTGGTCCATCACGAAGACGCTGTCGAACCCAGCCTCCTCGGCGGTGACCGCGATGTCGGAGACGCGCTCGAACAGGTCGGCCGGCGCCACGTCGGGGTAGGTGAACGAGGGGATCTGCAGGCCGAAGCGGATGTTGGGGTTCGTCATGCAACGGACCCTATGCGAGACAGCGGCGGGCGTGCGCAGGGTGCCCGGGTTGACATATGCCGATATCGGAATATGATGCGGGCATGCCCCGGGCCGCCACCACGTCCGACGTGTTCAACGCGATCGCAGAGCCCTGCCGGCGCGACATCCTCACCGCGCTCGCGGCCGGCGAGACACCGGTCGCCGAGCTCGTTGCCCGCATGCGCCTGCCGCAGCCGCAGGTGTCCAAGCACCTCGGCGTGCTGCGCCGCGTGGATCTCGTGCGCTGCCGCGCCGTTGGCCGCCAGCGCCTCTACCGGCTGAACGCGCCGGCGCTGCAGCCGGTGCACGACTGGGTCAGCACGTTCGAGGCCCAGTGGAACGAGCGCCTCGACCGGCTCGACGACTACCTCATCCGCCTGCAAGAAGGAGACTGAACCATGTCGACCACCCGACACGGCTCGGCGACGGTGACCCTGCCGTCCGACACCGAGATCCTCATCACCCGCGCTTTCGCTGCGCCCGCCGCGCTCGTGTTCCAGGCGCTCACCACGCCAGCGCACGTGCGCAACTGGTGGGGCTTCGAGACCTCGCCGCTCGTCGTCTGCGACATCGACCTGCGTGTCGGCGGCAGCTGGCGCTACGTCACCCGCGACGAGAGCGGGGTCGAGCTGGGGTGGCACGGCGAGTACCTCGAGATCGAGTCACCGCACCGCATCGTGTCCACCGAGGTGTTCGAGGGCTTCCCCGACGCGGGCTCGGTGAACACGACGACGTTCACCGAGGCCGGCGGCATCACCACGCTGCAGACGCTGGTGCAGCACCAGAGCCAGGAGTACCGCGACGGCCACATCAACTCGGGGATGGAGGGCGGCATGCAGCACACGTTCGACCGGCTCGACGCGCTGCTGGGCCGGCTGGACACGGTGGCCGAGCGCTACCGCAAGGTCGCCGGTCGCTTCACCGATGTCGTCGCCGGGGTGCCCGCCGGCGCCTGGGCCAATCCGGCGCCGTGCACTGGCTGGGTGGCGCGCGACGTCGTGCGCCACCTCGTCGAGTGGGTGCCACCGTTCCTGCAGGCTGGTGCCGGCATCGAGATCGCGCCGGTCGCCTCGGCCGACGACGACCCGATGGCAGCGTGGTCGTCGGTGAACGTCGCGGTGCAGGCGGTGCTCGACGACCCGTCGGCCGCGACCCGGCAGTTCTCCCACCCCCAGGCCGGCGACCACCCGCTGGACCGGGCGATCGGCATGTTCGTCCTCGGCGACGTGCTGGTGCACACGTGGGATCTCGCCCGCGCCACCGGGCAGGACGAGGCGCTCGACGCGGACGAGGTGCATCGCATGCGCACCGGCATCGAGCCGCTGGGCGACCTGCTCAGCCAGAGCGGCCATTACGACGAGCCGGTCGCGGTCGCGCCGGACGCCGACGAGCAGACCCGCCTGCTCGCCCTCACCGGCCGCCACCCCTGACGCTGGTGCCCGGTCCCCCCGCTTTGTGTCAAGAACCTGGATTCACAGCCCCAGGTTGGGGGCCGACAGCCTTTACGTAAAGCCGGGGAGGAGGGGCGGGATCAGGGTTGCGGGGGTCCGGTGAGCACGCCGATCTGGCGGGCGACCTCGCCGAAGCGCTCGAGCCGCTCGTGCATCGTCTCCGGCCGGCCCATCGCCGCGTTGTAGAACACCAGGCGCGTGGCCAAACCCTGGTACGTGTCGACGAGCGCCTGCGCGAGGTGGTCCCATGTGGCCTCGGTGCAGAACGTGGCGAGGTGGTCGTCGGTGATCTCGCCGGCCATGCCCAGCACGTCGCCGGCCTTCTGGTGCTCGCGGATGCGGGCAGTGGTGCCCTCGAAGCCGGCTTCATCCCAGATGAACGCGTAGTTGGGGGTGCTGCCGTAGAAGCTGAGCATGCCGCGCAGCAGCTCACGGTCGGCGGCGCGCTCGGCCTCCGTGTCGCCGACGATCAGGTTCACCGGCACGATGATCGCGACGTCGTCGGCGCTGCGCTCGCCGAGCTCGGCGCCGATGGCGACGTTGGGCACCACGTGGCGCGACAGGTAGCCGGGCTCGCCGATCGGGTGCACGTGCACCCCGTCGGCCACCTCGCCGGCCATGCGCAGCATCCACGGGTTCACCGCTGCGACGTCGACCTTCGGGTCGTCGAACTCGATCGGCCCCGGGCTCCACTGGCGGTTCAACCAGGTGAGCTCGTAGTACGGCCCGTGGTGGTCGAGCGCCTCGCCACGGAAGCCGGCGAAGCACGCCTTGACGGCGAGGATGTAGTCGCGGATGCGCGGGCCGGGCGGATCGAACTCGGTGCCGTAGCGGCGCACGACGTGGGTGCGCACCTGGGTGCCGAGCCCCAGGCGGAACTTGCCGTGGGTGGCCTCGTGCAGCTCCCACGCGCACTGGGCGGTGACCATCGGGCTGCGCGGGAACGCGACCGCAACGCCCGTGCTGAGCTCGAGGCTGGGCGCTGCCACCGCCGCGGCCGCAGCGGACAGGTAGGCCGTGCGCCCGGCCTCGGTGAACAGGATCCCGTCGAAGCCGTCGGCCTCGATCGCACGGGCCGCAGCGCCCATCTGCTGCAGCGGCTTGGGTGTGAGCATCACATCGACGTGCATCGCGCGAGCGTACGACCGCCCCGCCGTCACGACTGCTGTCGGACGCCGTCAGAGCGGTTGCAGCACCTCGTCGCCCGCGGCCAGTCCGTCGCCGCGCACGCCCACGTTGGAACCCGACACGCCCAGCAGCTCGACGTCGACGAACTTGGCACTGCCGTCCGCCTGGACGACCTGCAGCGCGTACGAGCCGTCGAGCCGGGAGACCAGCGCCTCGGCGGGCACGAGCAGCACCCCGTCCATGCTGGTGGTGGTGACGGTCACCTTGATGGTTGCACCGTTGTCCGTGCCCTCGATGGGTGCGGTCGGCGTGATGACGGCCTGGACGACGACCGATCCGTCGCGCTCCACGCTGCGCAGCAGGGTGACGGTGCCCTCGCCGCTGCCGACGTTGACCACGAGCCCGGGCACGAGGTAGGCCTCGGCGCCGTCGGGCACGTCGATCACGACCTGCTGGCTGGCGGCCGAGAGCGACAGGATGCTGTCGCCGTCGCCGACCTCGTCGCCGACCGCGACGTCGACGCCGGCCACGGTGGTCTCGCCGTTGACGAACACGACCGAGCCGAGCGCCACCGAGCCGGTGACCTCCATGCCGTATCCCTCCTGCCACGCCTTGACGACCGCCTTGGTGTCGCTGTCGAACTCGGTGTCGATCGTCATCGTGCCGTCGGGGTCGTAGCCGAGCGCGGTGAGGTCCATCTCCAACTGCAGGATGTCGAAGCCGTCGTCGCTGCTCGTGTCGAGCGTGCGCCACGCGGGCAGCGAGCCGGCCAGTGCGACGACCGGCGAGCTCTCCACGGAGTAGAGCACGGTGCCCATGCCTACGTCGCTGCCGTCGGCGATCACCGACGTGACGACCTGGGTGACGCGGGTGCTGGACGAGCCGGAGCTGCCGCCGGTGGACGACGAACCGCCGGTGCCGCCGCTGCTGCCGCTGGGGAAGCCGCCACCCGTGGGCGCGCCGCCACCGGCGGGTGCCGTCGTGGTGGTGGTCGTGCAGTCGACCGGGGGTGTGGCGACGGTGGTGGAGGGTTCCGTGGCGACCGGTGCCGTGGTCGCCGGCGCGGTCTGGGTGGGCACGGTCTCGGTGGGCACGGAGCCGTCCGGCGTGCTGGCGTCGGGGATGCTGGCCGGCGGCGCGACGGTGGTGGTCGTCGAGTCGCCCGCTCCCGCCGGCACGGTGGTGTCCGTGCTGCCGGGCGCCGAGCAGTCCGACGCGGCCTCGACCGCCGACACGCCCTGGACCATCGAGACGGCTTCGATCGTCGAGGCGCCGGAGGTGGCCGCGGACGAGGTGATGCCGGCCGCGGTGGGCGCCCCGCCGTTGCCGGACGAGGACGGGGTGCTCACGCTGCTCGACGTCTGGCCCTCGATGCGATGGAGCACGGTGGTGACGGCGGACAGCACGACGGAGCCGTCCAGCGATTCGGACGTGCCGAGCGCACCCTCCTCGACCGTGGCGGTCTTGAAGATGCTGGCGGCGACGACCGGAGCGTCCTCCTTCGGGCGGGTGGCCAGGTAGCCGGCGGTGCCCGCGGCGGCGAGCACGACGACGACGGCGACACGACGGACGAGGCGGCGGGTGGAGGTGGAGGTGGGGGAGTGGGCCATGGCGACTCAGTTCGAGCGGAGGGCTTCGGTGGGCGGGAGCAGTGCGGCGCGGCCGGCGGGGTAGATGCCGGCGATGCCGCCGATGACGACCGCGGCGGCGAGACCGCCACCGATCGCGACCGGTGGGATGACGACGGCCCAGTCCTGCGAGCGTGCGTACAGCCAGGTGACGAGCGAGCCGAGCAGCACGCCGACGAGGCCGCCGGCGCCGGCGAGCAGGATCGCCTCGGTGAGGAACTGGCGGCGGATGTGGGCGCGGGTCGCGCCGAGGGCGCGGCGCAGGCCGATCTCGGTGCGCCGCTCGATGACGGCGATCACCATCACGTTGGCGATGCCGATGCCGCCGACGAGCAGGGCGACCGCACCGAGGCCGAGGAACAGCGACGTGAACGCGTTGCTGGCGGCCTCCTGGGCGGCGAGCGCGTCGGACGGTCGGGAGACCTCCACCTCCTCGGGTGTCGCCGGGTTGACCGTGGCGCCGAGCACGCTGCGCACGTCGTCGACGGCGTCGTCCTCGGTTCGCACGAAGATCGTCTCGGGCGCGATGGTGTCGCCGAGCACGAACGTCTCGGCGGCCGTCACCCCGATGATCGCGGCGCGGTCGAGACCCTCCGCCGCGGCCACGTGATCGAGGATGCCGATCACGGCGAACCACTGGTCGCCGATGTAGACCCGCAACCCGTCGGCGACGTCGGTGATCCCGAGCTTCTCGGCGGCGGTGACGCCGAGCACGACGGCCGGGTACTCGATCGTCGCGGAGTTGAACCAGGTGCCGTCGACGAGTTCGGCGTGCAGGGTGTCGAGCAGCCCCTCGTCGGTGGCGAACACGGAGATGCCGCCGGTGATGCCCTCGCTGATGGTGTCCGTGCGCCGCACCGTCGCGTCGATCGTGGTCAGCGAGCTGACGGCGGTGACCGGCCCGATGCGGCTGACCATGCCGACGGCGGTGGAGGGCAGTTCACCCGAGCCGCGGCCGAAGCCCTGCCCAGCCTGCACCTCCAGCAGGTTGGTGCCGAGTGCGCGGATCTTCGCGTTGAGATCTTCCTGCGACGACGCCGACAGGCCGAGCACGCCGACCATCGCGGCAATGCCGATGGCGACGCCCAGGGTGGAGAGACCGGTGCGGAGACGGCGGGTGCGCAGGCCCAGCGAGCCCACGCGCAGCACGTCGCCGATGCGCAGCTTCGAGCGCGACAGATCCTTCGAGCGGGACAGGTCCTTCGAGCGGGCCAGGTCGTTGGAGCGGGGCAGGTCGGGGGCGACGGTGCTCATGACACACCGGCCGTCTCGACGCTGGCGCCGTGGTCGGACTCGATCTTGCCGTCGCGCACCAGCACCTGGCGGGGCAGCGAGGCGGCGAGCTCGCGGTCGTGGGTGATGATGATGATCGTGCGCCCCTCCTGGTGGAGCTCGTTGATCAGCTCCATCACCGAGCTGCCCGACTTCGAGTCGAGGTTGCCGGTGGGTTCGTCGGCGAGCACGATCGCAGGGCGGTTGACGATCGCGCGGGCCATCGCCACGCGCTGGCGCTCACCGCCGGAGAGCTTGCTGGGGATGTGGTCCAGCCGGTGACCGAGGCCCACCCGTTCGAGCGCCTCACGCGCGGCGGCCCGCCGCTTGGCCGGCGCCACCCCGCGGTACAGCAGCCCGTTGGCGACGTTGTCGAGCGCACTCATCCCGTCGAGCAGGAAGAACTGCTGGAACACGAAGCCGAGCAGTTGCGAGCGGACGGCGGACAGGTTGCGGTCGGACATCGACGAGGTCTCCACGCCGGAGAGGCGGACGAGGCCGCTGGTGGGTTGGTCGAGCGTGCCGATGATGTGCAGCAAGGTCGACTTGCCCGAGCCGGACGGGCCGACGATGCCGACCATCTCACCTTCGTCGACGCGCAGGCTCACCCCGTCGAGCGCCCTGATCGGCGGTTCGCCCGGGTACTCCTTGACGACGTCGAGCAGCTCCAGCGCCGCGGTCATGACGGCACCACGACCTGCAACCCGGCCTTCACCTGGTCGCCGGTGATGCTGACGAAGCCGTCCGCGAACAGGCCCGGCTCGACCGCGATGAGCGTGGTGGCCGGTGCCGGTGCGGAGCCGCCGGTGGTGTCGCCGGTCGCGCCGCCGGTGACCACCTCGACGGCGTAACCGCCCTCGGCGAGCGCGACGAGCGCGCTCACCGGCACCACGAACGCGTCCGTGACCTGTTCGGAGACCACTCGCAGCGTGACGGGGATCTGGACGAAGTCGTCGACCGTGGCGGGGATGTCGGCCACGTGCAGGGTGATGCTGACGGTGGGGGTGGAGCCGGGCACGTTGTCGGAGTTGACGGCGACGGTGCCGACCTCGACGACCGTGCCGGTGGAGACGGTGCCGTCGGGGAACTCGACGTCGATGGCGGCACCCATCGCGAACGTGTCGTCGCCGATCGGTGCCGAGGTGGTGACCTCGCGGGCGGCGGTGGTGAGGCTGAGCACGATCGCGTCGCCCACCGGCACGGTGCCGTCGGCGACGAGCGCGGTGCCGGTGAACAGGCCGCCGGGCACCACCACGAAGCTGCCGGCCGGCACGGTGATGTCGGCGGCGTCGGCGGCGAGGCCGAGCGAGCCCCACCAGCGCTGCACGGCAGCCGCGGTCGCGTCGTCGAACTCGTCGTCGATGACGACCGCGCCGTCGGGGTCGAAGCCGCCGGCGACGAGCATCGCCTCCAGCAGCTTCACGTCGACGCCGTTGTCCGCATCGGTGGACAGGTCGCGGGTGAGTGCCGGCGTGGTGGACGCGTCGCCTTCGATGGCCACGACCGGGTGGCCGTTCTGCCAGAACAGCACGGTGCCGGTGGTGACCGCCGTACCGGGCGCGGCGATGGACGTGATCGGGCCGCCGTCGGCACCCGTCGCCGGAACGAGGTACGACCGCTCCGTCTCGCGACCGACGAGCAGCGCCCCGCCGGAACCGACGGCGGCACCGACCGAGACGGAGACGGAGTCGACGAGCAGGTGGCCCGGCACGTACACGATCTGGCCCTGGGTGATCTCCCCGTCGCCGTCGAGGCCGATGCTGTCCTCCCACAGGGTGACCGCGTCGGCAGTGGCGTCGTCGAACTCCTCGTCGATCGCGATCGCGCCGTCCGGGTCGAAGCCGAGCAGCACCAGGTTGGTTTCCAGCTGGCGGATGTCGATGCCGTCGGACGAACTGGTCGACAGGTCGCGGTAGGAGGGCACGTCGCCGAGGAAGGCGACGACCGGCGAACCGTCGACGGTGGCGACGATGGTGCCCGGGTCGACGTGGTCGCCGGCGGCGATCACGCTGGTGACCGTGCCGGCCACCGGCGACGACACCGTCACCGAGGTGGTGAACCCCAGCGTGGCCGTCGTCTCGTCGTAGATGACGAGGTCGCGTTGGGTGATCTCGGCGGTGGTGGTCCGAGCCTCCGTGTCGGCGGTGGCGGTGTTCGAGTCGTGGCGGCTGGCGAGCCACAGCCCGGTACCGACCCCGGCCACGATCACCGCGCTGGCGAGTGCGAGAGCGCGTCGTGCCATGGTCAGCCTGCCGTGGTCGTGGTGGTGAACGCGTCGTCCATGATCGACTGGCACGCCTCGAGCGCGGCGGCCACGGCGGGGTCGCTCTCGTCCAGGCCGAGCTGCTCGATCAGGCGCGAGGTGGGGTCGAAGCCCTCGCCGCCGGGGGCGCCGTCGCCGCCGCCCTCGGGCGGGGTGCCGTTGGGGCCGCCGTTGAAGCCGCCGGGGGGCATGCTGCCGTCACCGGGGGTGGGGACGCTGCCGTCGGGGGCCTGGCCGCCTCCGCCGCCGTCACCGGGGCCACCGCCGAAGCTGATGTCGTCGACATCGAGGCCCTGGTCGCGCAGGCAGGCGGTGAAGTCGGTCATCGCCGTCTGGATCGCGTCGCGGTCGAGACCGCCACCGGGCCCGCCACCGAACTGGACGTTCTGGATGAGGGATCCGCAGGTTTCCATCGCCGTCCTGGCGTCCTCGCTGCCCATGTCGATGCCGCTGTCGGGACCGATCCCGCCGCTGGTGACGTTGCCGTCGGCGTCGAAGGTGGGGTCGTCCATGTCGACGCCGTTCTCACGCATGCACGCGGCGAAGGCGAGCAGTGCCTCCTGGGTATCGGCGGGGGCGACGGTGTCGGCAGTGGAGCCGTTGCTGGGGGTGGTGCCGAGTGACGCGACCTTGCTGCCGCTGGCGCTGTCGCCGCCGCACGCGGCCAGCGCGAGCAGGGCGACGAGGCCGGTGGTCGTGACGAGACGGGTGAACGGGGCGTGGTGCATGCGAGCAGTGTGTGAGCGGTTCCTGGGTGGTCGCTGGGAACTTCTTGAGAGTTGGGTGTGAGAACCCACAGGAAGGCAGCTCACCTTGGAGCGCGCCCGTGCCGTCGTGGATCATGGGGTCGAGCACAAGGAGCACCCCATGACGTCACCTGCCATCCAGGCGCTGCGCGCCGAGCATTCGCACGCGCTGGAGCTGTTCGACTCGCTCACCGCCGACGAGTGGGCCCGCCCCAGCGGCTGTGCCGGCTGGCGCGTGCAGGACGTTGCCCAGCACATGGCCAGCACGTTCCACTCGATCGCCGACGGCGCGAGCATCGAGACCGGCAACGGCCCCGACGTGGAGCAGAACGCGGAGGTGCCCGTGCAGGCACGGCGCGACTGGTCCGCCGACGAGGTGAAGGCCGAGTACCGCGAGTGGAGCGACAAGGGCATCGCCACCCTGGCCGGCATGCAGCAGCCGCCGATGGCCACGATGGTGGTGCCGATGGCCAACCTCGGCAGCCACCCGCTGCGGCTGCTGGGCAACGCCATCGCGTTCGACCACTACTGCCACCTGCGCCACGACATCGGCAGCGCGGTCCGCCGCGCGGCCGACCTGCCCCACGACCCGCTGGTGCTGGAGGCTGCGCTCGAGTGGATGCTCGCCGGCATCCCGCAGATGTGCGCCGCCGCGCTGGCCACCTGCGACACCGGCGTCAACCTCGTGTTCACCGACCTGCGCCACTCGGTGCACCGCCTGTACCCCGGCGCCGCGGGCGAGCTGTGGACGGTGGCCGCGGGCGCGGACGACTCGTTGCCGATCTGCGTCACCTCTGCGCACGAGTTCGTCAGCTGGGCCACGAAGCGCAGCGACTGGCGCACGCACGCCCAGCTCACCGACCACGCGGCCGCGGCGACGCTCGACGCGATCAACGTCATCTGACGGCGGGCTGGTGCGCGCCGGCGCACCGCCTACGATCGGCGCATGACTGTCGTCTTGCTGCACGGAAACCCCGAGACCCCCATCATCTGGGAGCCGCTGCTGGCCGAGCTGGGCCGCACCGACGTCGTCACCCCCAACCTGCCCGGCTTCGGCTGCCCCACGCCCGCCGGCTTCGGTGCCACCAAGGAGGAGTACGTCGACTGGTTGCTCGGCGAGATCGAGCCGCTCGCCGCGCAGCACGGCCCGGTGGACTTCGTCGGTCACGACTGGGGTGGCGGCATCGGCATGCGCGCCGTCTCCCAGCGGCCCGACCTGTTCCGCACGTGGGCGTGCGACGTGCTCGGCCTGTTCCACCCCGACTATGTGTGGCACGACTTCGCCCAGATCTGGCAGTCGCCGGCGGGTGAGGAGTACTTCCAGACCCAGATGGCCACGCCCGCCGAAGACCGCGTCGCGCTCTACGAGATGATCGGCATCCCGCGATCCACCGGCGAGCGGCTGGTGGCCGTTGCCGACGACGAGATGAGCCGGTGCATCCTGGCGCTCTACCGCAGCGCCGCCCAGCCGGCGATGGTGCAGTGGGGTGCCGAGCTCGGGCACGCAGCCACCTTGCCGGGGTTGGCGATCATCGCACCCAACGACCCGTTCGTGCGCAGCGAAGATCTCGCCGGCGAGATGGCCGACCGGCTCGGTGCCAGCCGCCATGTGCTGGAGGGGCAGGGCCACTGGTGGATGCTGGGCGACCCGGCCGGTGGCGCGGCGGCGCTGCGCACGTTCTGGGCGGAGGCGTACTGATGGACGTGATCAGCCTCACCTGCCCGCGCTGCGGCGCCGAAGTTGGCGAGCGCTTCTACGGCCCCTGCCAGTCGTGCCGCAGCGAGCTACGCGCGAAGTTCCTCGGTGAGGGCCGAGTCGTGGAGGTGGCCGAGTACGTGCCGAAGATGAACGTCACCCCCAACGCGGTCGCGCTGAAGGACGACTGAGGCGCGCCGGGCGCGCGGGCCTGCTCGCGCGCGGCACACTCGCGCATGGCACGAAACGACTACCGCATCCAGAAGTCCAGCTGGCAGCACCACCCCGGCATCCGCAGCGGCGACAAGCTCACCCGCGGCGAGCGCGCCGCCGACACCCTGCGCAACGGGATGGGCTCGTGGGGCTTCGTGTTCGGCGCGCTGATCTTCCTGGCCGGCTGGATGCTCGGCAATCGCAACGTGGGGTTCGACAAGTACCCGTTCATCCTGCTCAACCTGGTGCTCTCCTGCCTGGCCGCGATGCAGGGCGCGATCCTGCTGATCGCCGCCAAGCGCGAGGACCAGATCAGCAGCGAGCTGGCCAAGCACGACTACGAGACGAACGTGGAGGCGGATCGCATCGTGAAGGCGATCCACACGCTCACCACCGAGATCCACGCCTACACCGTGGGCGCGGGCAAGGCGGACGAGGCAACCGCCACCGGCCCGGCCGCGCCCGCGTCCTGACTCATTCGCCAGTGGGCAGGCCGCCGCCGGGGCGGAACACCGGGTCGTTCTCGGTGCCGGCGTTGCGTGCCGCCATCTGCTGCATCGTCGTTGCCATCGCCGAGGCGGCACCCTGGTGGCCCATGATCTTGCTCATCACGGCCGCGGTGGCGCCGGCCATCAGTTCGCCCTTGCGGGAGCCGACGTACTCGGCGCTGGCCCGCTGCGCCGTCAGCTGGCCGTTGACGGCGGGGATGACGTAGCGGGCGACGAGATCCCAGCTACGCAGGGTGGCCTCGCGGTTCGCCCAGTCGTTGGCCAAGCCGAGCACGACGCCGAAGCCACCGGTGACCTCCTGCAGCCCGAGGATCGCCTCGATCAGGTCGTCGGGCGTGCCGATCACGGCTGCCCCGCCACCCTCGGCGCCGCCGGCGGCGACCTGCTCGAAGAGCACGTTCGGGTCCTCCACGCGCTGCGCACCGGGCCGGCCGAGCACATCCACGTTGTACTCGTTGTGCCACTTCTGCAGCCCCATGATCGCCTCGTCGCGTGCCTGCTGGCGGCTCTCGGCGATGTGCCAGCTCATCAGCACGCGCCAGTTGGCGCGGTCGACGACCTGCCCGTTCGCCGCCGCGGCCTCCTCGGCGAAGCTCCACTGGGTGGGCAGCGCCTGGATGCCCTCCTTGGAGGTGCTGGCGATGCTGAGCGCGCCGATGCCGTACTTGCCGGCGATCTGCATGCCGCTGGGGGAGATGCTGCTGGCGGTGACCATCGGCATGTCGTCCTGCAGCGGCAGGATCTGCAGCGCCGCCTCGCGCAGGGTGAACCAGTCGCTGTCGTAGTCGAAGCGCTCGTCGCCGCGCAGCAGGCGGATGATCACGCCGAGCGCCTCGTCCTGCCGGTCGCGCTGGGTCATCGGGTCGATGTTCAGGGTGCGGGCATCGCTGGGCAGCGCGCCCGGCCCGCTGCCGAACATGGCCCGGCCGCGGGTCATGTGGTCGAGTTGCACGATGCGCTGAGCGACGTTGAACGGGTGGTGGTACGGCAGCGAGACGACTCCGGTGCCGAGCTTGATCGTGTGCGTGTGCTGCCCGGCAGCGACGAGGAACATCTCCGGGCTGGCGATCATCTCCCAGCCGGTGCTGTGGTGCTCGCCGACCCAGAACTCGTCGTAGCCCAGCCGGTCGAGGTGGGCGGCGAGATCGACGTCGCGCTGGAACTGCAGCGTCGGGCTCTCACCCAGCGGGTGGTGCGGTGCGAGGAAGGTGCCGAACTTGATGCGTGGCGTGCGGGACATGGAGCGGGAGCCTACGGATCACCCCCGCCGCACCGGGAGTCGAGCGACTCGTCGGGGCATCTGGGGCTGGATCGTCCCACAGGGGATCTGGGCCAGATGCGTCTCGTACACCGGAACGATTTGGCCCCAGAAGCCGCCGGCGTCAACCGGGTCAGCCGCCGATGAGTTGGACGACGAGGACCGCCACCATCACGGCGAGGAAGGCGAGGTGATCGCGCAGGATGCCGCGCGCGAGCGCGGAGCGTGAGGCCGGTTCACCCTCGCCGCTGCCCAGCCGCACCGCGTCGGGTACGACGCGACCCAACGCCAGCCCGATGGCGGCAGCCGCGCCGACCAGCGAGACCACCGAGACCCACCCGGGCGTGCCACCACGCAACGCCTGCCACACCAGCAGGCCCACCAGGACGGCCATCACCAGCGAGATCAGCCGGCCCATCGGCGAGGCATCGGTGGTGACCCGCCGGTAGTAGGTGGCGATCGAGTCGACCACGTGCGCGGGCACCTGTGGCTCGTGCCGGTGGGGGATCACCTGCACGTCGAACATCAGGTCGAACCACAGCACGGCGATGAGGAACCCGACAGCGCTGGTGATGGCGGCGTGCATCGACGCAGCATTGCACGGCGCCAGTGCTGCCGGCCGAGTGACGGGCCCTCAGCGCGACGACCTGCCACCCGATGGTTTCGACGCCTTCAGCGAGATGCTGCGTGCCGGCGGGCACGAGGTGCGAGCCGAGCCGATAGCCTGACGCCCGCCATCGTTCAGGTACGGGGACGTAGCTCAGTTGGCAGAGCGCTACCTTTGCAAGGTAGATGTCAGGGGTTCGATTCCCCTCGTCTCCACCCTCGTCTTCACCGGAAAGCCCCTGGTCACAGCGATGTGACTGGGGCGTTATTTGTGCCTGCGAGGACACGGAGCGAACGGTGTACGCGAAGTCATTCGCGGGGAGCTTGCGCTCGAGAATCTTCCATCGTCGTCATGGAGGACGGAACCGCCGGTGTTCGGCCATCGTGACGCCCTCACAACGCCTGCGCGGATCGCGTCGAGGAAGCGGTCGTCGAGTCCCCGTTCCTGATCCTCGTACCAGGTCCATGCGTTCGCGAGGTCGCTGTCGACGAGTTCGTGGTACTCGATGCGAAGGCTCACGCGTCGCGCTGGGCGCGGCGATCGGTGAACCGTTGCTCGATCTCGTTCTGTGGGGCGGCCGTGTGCCTTCACCCGACCAGATCAGAGAACCTGTCCCGAGCCGCTGACACGCCGACTCGCCCGTGGCCACCGGACAGGCTCATGCTCTGACGGTCGGGGTAGGCGCGTTCGGCGACATGAGCAGGTAGTCGCGGCCGCCTACCTTCGCGAGCGGCCTCCGCGGCACCGCTCACATCGACAGTTGTCGATGTCCGGTCGTTGTGCCCTGGCTCAGCGGGCGGCGAGGACTCACGCTTTGGGTAGACAACGCCGCCGCAGCCGGCGGTGGAGGCACCATGGACGCAACGCATGAACCAGGCAAGCGAGATCGCTGCGGCTGTGCGCCGACATGCGAAACCTGCGACACGACTGGTGAGGTTGTGTTGCGGGTCGTGTGGCAGCGGCTCGTCGACCCCGAAGGCGAGACCTGCCCACGTTGCGGGACGACCCAGGCCGCAGTCGAAGCAGCCGTCGGCACACTCGCCTCTTGACCGTATCCGTCCTGACACGTGGCCGACCGAATGGACCGATGAGCTGGTTCAGCTGGTCAGCGTGCTGGAGCAGACGATCGAGCTACTTCCGTCTGGCACCGTTCTGCTCGACCGAATCTGCTCAGGGTCGCTGATCTCGGCGACCTCCTTGCCCCAACCACCGGAACAGCTTCGCCGGCCTCCGGGCGGTCGTCGAGGCCACACCCACGACGCGCTCGGACTGTGAGAAGCAACACCCAGGGGAACTGACTAGAGGGCACAACGTTGGCGGGCTACTACACGGCTGACCGGGGATTCCAACTCTTCTCTGCAGTCGGGACCCCGACGTAGCGCGAGCCGACAGCAGCTCGCCGCACGTGGAGCCGTTCTCGCTCAATGGAGCTTGGCTGGGAGCAAGCACCCGCTGGTTTCAGTTGGCCAACCGGAGTCTGGAAGACGGCGATCGCGTTGGCTGCTCCGTTCCTGGCCCGGTCGAAGCGCACGCTCGTCGTGGTTCCCACCCAGGAGCTGAGACGACAAATAGTCATCAGTTCACGAGCCAACGCGTGCTCCGGGCGATCGGCGCTCTTTCTGACACTCGTGATGCATCAGGCCCCATCGTCTGTGAGGCGTCGAGGCGCGCTGCCTCCTGGGACGAGTACGCGCCTGCGGACGTCGTGGTCGGCATCCCCGCGTCGATCAGCCCGGCGCAGTCTGATGAAAGCCCACCGCCGACGGACCTGTTGGACCTCGTCGTCGTGGACGAGGCCCACCACGCCCCGGCCGCAACCTGGATGGCGATCCTGGATTACTTCGACGCTCGGGCAATGCTGCTCACATCAACCCCGCATCGCCGCGGCAAGAAGCGCATGCCGGGCAAGCTCGTCTACTACTTCGCGCTCCGCTAAGCCCTCGATGACGGGCTCTACCGGCCGGTCGATCCAACTGTCTTGGCTGTACCCGACGGAGCGGATCGAGCGGCGATCGACGGCCTCGTAGCTGTCGAGGTGGTCTCCGTCCTCGGCCGCGAGGAGCACGCCTCCGGTCAATTCTTCGTGCGGGCGAGCAGCAAGGCGCGCGCGTCGGAGTTGGTAGGTGTCTACGAGTCGCTCGGGCTACAGGTTCCGATCCTCCACAGCGGGCTCGGCGCCGCCCAGCAGCGTTCGACCATTGGCGCGCTTGGCGATGGCACGCACCGCGGAGTAGTAATGGTCGGAATGCTCGTGGAGGGTTTCGACCTGCCGAGCCTCCGCGTGGCCGCTACCTCGACAAACACAAGTCACTCGAGCCGACAGCCCAACTGATCGAACGACTAGCGCGGGTCTCCGACGAGCACCCACAACGCTCGGTTCTCGCCACCTCTCGCGACATGGACGTCTACCCTCAGTTCGAAGAAGCGGTGCGCTCGCTCTATGGGGAGGACAAGGACTGGGCCAGCGTGCTCCCCGGGATCATCGATGCGTACGCCGAGGACGATGTGAGGAACACGGATTACCCGCGCTCATTCGATGCGTCATCCGGCGAGGTCGACCTCGCCCACATCCACCCTCTGCTGCGCACCCGTGCAATGGAGGTTGGTCAACTGGCACGACGAGCGCCGTCCAGATCGCGCAACTCCAAACCGTGTTCAGCGACGCCGTCAGCGCGGTCGCTCAACCAGTGGTCGTTGCCGCTGTCTGACGAGCCGCCACGACCCCGCTCGATGTGCGCGCCGTTCAATCGAACGAACACTCCGATCCTTGTGCGGACAAAGAGCGGACAAGTTGGACGGTTCGCCTGCCGGAACGACAAAACCCCTGGCAGATCTACCGATCTACCAGGGGTTTCGCTGTGGTCGAGACCGGCGTCGATCCGGTGACCCTACGCTTTTCAGGCGTATGCTCTGCCGACTGAGCTACTCGACC
>CAYZFZ010000034.1:0-2503 GCA_964477795.1 uncultured Bifidobacterium sp. | reverse complement strand
GCACCCCCAACGGGATTCGAACCCGTGCCGCCACCTTGAAAGGGTGGTGTCCTAGGCCACTAGACGATGGGGGCTAGGTTGCTTCCGGTTGAGAGCGTCGCAACATTATCAGCAGGCCATCTGAAATCCGCCAGGCGTTCTCGCGAATTCGGGTGCGGGTACGGTGGGCGGCCGTGCGCCTGCAGCTCGACCCTTCGCTGAACCCGACCGACTACGCGTACGTGCACCGGCTGCGCGTCCGCTTCGCCGAGACGGATGCGATGGGCATCGTCCATCACAGCCGCTACCTGCCCTACCTGGAGGAAGCTCGCGTCGAGTACCTGCGAGCGCTGGGCCACCCGTACACCGAACTGCGCGCCGAGGGAGTGGACTACGCCGTGCTGGAGGCGTTCGTGCAGTACCGGCGGCCGCTGCAGTTCGACGACGTGGTCGACGTGCACCTGCGTCTCGGCGGCGCCACCAGGGCGACGTTCCAGATGGCCTATCTGCTGACGGTGGCCGGTGAGGTGCGGGCGACGGCGGTCACCGTCCACGGCTGCGTCAGCGAGGCCGGCCGGCCGGTGCGGATGCCCGCCTGGTTGCTCGCGCTGGGCGGCTGACTCGGCGACGGGGTCGCGCGGAACGTAGTCGCTTCGACGCAGGAATGCAACGTTGCGATCATCCTGGCTGCGTAGGGTGCCGCCATGCGCGCGGGACACGTTCACCGGTCGGCGGTGCCGAGATGATCGGCATCTGCACCGATTCCGCCTCGCAGCTACCCGCGTCGCTCGCGGAGCGCTTCGGCATCGAGGTCGTGCCGCTCACCCTCACGGTCGACGACGTCGACCACCTCGAGGGTGTCGACCTCGATGCCGACGAGTTCTACGCGTCGTTCACCGGCGGCCACCGGCCGGTCGTGGCCACCAACCAGCCCAGCCCCGGCCAGTTCGCCGCGGCGTACGACGACCTCGTCGCCCGCGGGTGCACGGAGATCCTGTCGGTGCACGTGTCGTCGGCTGTCTCCAGCACGATCAGCGCGGCCAGGCTCGCGGCGCATGCGCTTCCCCTGCCCGTGCGCCTGGTGGATTCTGGCACGGCGGGCTTCGGGGTCAGCTGCTGCGTCTGGGCCGCGGCAGCCGCCATCGCCGAAGGGGCATCACTCGATTGCGCGGCCGCTGTCGCCGAGCAGCTCACTCCGCGGATCGGCAACGCGTTCGTGGTCGGCTCGGCCGACCGCCTCGTCCTGGGTGGGCAGGAGACCGATCTCGCCGGCGACGGGATGCCCGTGCTCGCCCTGCACGGCAGCAGCCTCGAGGTGCTCGGCCGCGTGCACTCCGCGCTCGAGGCGGTGAACATGCTGGCCAGCCGCGCCATCGGCTGGGGCGAGCGGCTGAAGGTGGCAGTGGGGCACAGCGATGCGACCAGCCTGCCCCTGGCCGATGCGCTGGCGGAGGCCGTCGGCGAGGCGGCCAGCATCACCGAGGTGGTGCGTTACCGGATCGGCCCGAGCGTGGGAGCGCACACGGGGCCGGGTACCGCCAGCTGCTTCATGTTCCCCGCCTGCTGAAGCCTACTGTCGCTCAGCCGCCGCTGACCGCTTGGACCGCGGCGTCGAGGAGGTAGCTGAGGAACTCGTACAGGTGGTACTCGCCCACCATCGGGTCGTCGTCGTCCACCGCGCCGGCGGCATGCTCCTCGCCCACGTCGAGGAGGGTGCCGAGCACGAGGCGCACGGCGTTGAGCGACTGCAGCAACCCGTGCATGCCCACCTCGTCCAGCTCGTGGCCGGAGGTGAGCGCGAGGTCGACCTCGTGCATCGCGGCCAGCCGCGAGGCGACGAGCTCGTCGCGCATCAGGCGCTGGTACTCCGCGTCGGCCTCGGCGTCGCCGGCGAGGTGGTAGGCGGGAGGGAACAGGCGACGGGTGACGGCGCGGGTGTTGGGGTCGTCGGCCAGCAACAGGGTGCGCAGCTCGTCGACGAAGTGGAGGACGAGGTCGAGCTCCTCACGATCGAGGTTGACGACGTATCCCTTGGAGGTGCGTTCGAACACCTGGCGACGAGCCTTCCGGCGAGCCATCTCGGTCAAGCCTCCGCGGCGGGCTCGGCCGGGCGGTCGTCGGTGACGTGGCTGGCGACGTGGCCGGCGACGTGGCCGGCCGCGGCCGCCTCGTCGAGCCGGGCGAGTGCGGCAGCCCACACGCCGGGCAGCGCGGGCTGGATGTGCGGACCATTGCGGGCGATGACTCGATCGCGGGTGATGCCGTACTCGCGCCAGGTGGAGCCGCCCTCGGCGAGGTTGAGCAGCATCGGCGCCATCCGGTCGACCGCCATCACGTAGCGCGCTTCGGGCGTGTCGCCGCGCTCGTACTCGTCCCATAGCGCGCGGAAGTGCTGCCCCATCGCCGCCGGCAGCAGGCCGAACAGGCGGTCGGCGGCGGCTTGCTCGCGAGCCTCCTTCGTGTCGTTCGCCGCGCCCTGGTCGTAGGCGAAGGTGTCGCCGGCGTCGATCTCGACGATGTCGTG
>CAYZFZ010000033.1:20972-23645 GCA_964477795.1 uncultured Bifidobacterium sp. | reverse complement strand
GCCAACAGCCGGGCCCAGATCCTCGGCGAGCTCGACGGCCTGGTGAAGGTGATCGCCAAGAAGAACGCCGATGGTTCCGCCGGCCAGATCCTGGGCGTGCACATGGTGGGCCCGTGGGTCACCGAGCAGCTCAGTGGCGGCTACCTTGCCGTCAACTGGGAAGCCACCGTTGCCGAGGTGGCCGAGTACATCCAGCCGCACCCGAGCCTCACCGAGCTTTTCGGCGAAACCGTTCTCTCGCTCACGGGCCGCAGCCTGAACGCCTGATCCGTCCGCACCACCGATTCTGCACCACCCGAAGTCTGTACTAGAGGAGCATCCCACCATGGCCGACGTCACCCTCCCGCAGTTGGGCGAGACCGTCACCGAAGGCACGATCACGCGCTGGTTCAAGAAGGTGGGCGACACCATCGCCGCCGACGAGGCACTGTTCGAGGTGAGCACCGACAAGGTGGACACGGAGGTGCCGTCGCCCGTCGCCGGTGTCGTGCTGGAGATCCGGGCCGCCGAGGGCGACACCGTGCCCGTGGGCTCGGTCATCGCCGTCGTCGGTGCCGCCGACGCAGCGCCGGCCGCGGCTGAGCCTGCGCCCGAGCCGGCACCCGCAGCGGCTCCTGCACCCACCCCGGAGCCCGCACCGGCTCCTGCACCTGCCCCCGCACCGGCTCCTGCGCCAGCGGCCGCACCGGCCCCTGGACCGGCCCCGGCCGTCGAGGCCGATCTCGATGCGTTGGGCAGCGACAACCGCCTGCTCTCGCCGGTGGTGCGCCGCCTGGTGGCCGAGCACGGCATCAACCCCGACCAGCTCACCGGCACCGGCCCCGGCGGCCGCATCACCCGCGACGACGTGCTCGATCACATCGACCGCCAGCAGCACGCAGCCGCCCCTGCAGCACCGGCAGCAGCCCCCGCGCCGGCACCCGCAGCCCCCGCCCCGGCACCCGCGCCTGCCGCGGCCGCGCCGGCGGCAGCCGTGCCGGCTCCGGCCGCTGCCGCGCCGGCTCCGGCCGCTGCGGTCACCCCTGCGGCCCCGGCGCCGAAGGTGGTGTCCGGCGAGCGCGACACCACCGTGCCGCTCAGCAAGATCCGCAAGCTCACCGGCAGCCACATGGTGATGAGCAAGAGCGTCAGCCCGCATGCGTTCAGTGTCGTGGAAGTCGACTTCGCCAACGTCGACGCCACCCGCGCCAAGGTGAAGAACGAGTGGAAGGCCACCGAGGGCTTCAGCCTCACCTACCTGCCGTTCATCACGCGGGCGATCGTCGATGCGCTGGCCGAGTTCCCCCACCTCAACGCGAGCGTCGGCGAGAACGAGCTCGTGATCCACGAGTACATCGACGTCGGCATCGCCGTCGATCTCAACTACGAGGGGCTGCTCGTGCCGGTGGTGCGCTCGGCCGACAGCAAGCGCCTGCGCGCGATCGCCCGCGAGATCAACGACCTCGCCAGCCGGGCCAAGACGCGCAAGCTGAGCCCCGACGAGATCATCGGCGGCACCTTCACCATCACCAACAACGGCTCGGCCGGCAGCGTGCTCACGATGCCGGTGATCAACCAGCCGCAGGTGGCGATCCTGTCCACCGACGCGATCGTGCGCAAGCCGGTCGTCGTCCAGCTGCCCGACGGTGGCGAGGCGATCGTCATCCACCCTGTCGGCAACCTGGCGATGGCGTGGGATCACCGCGCGTTCGACGGCGCCTACGCGGCCGGCTTCCTGGTGAAGGTGAAGCAGCTGCTCGAAACGCGCGACTGGTCGCAGGAGCTGTGAGCCAGGCCCGATGAGCCAGGTTCGATGAACGACGCGGCCCTGCACGTCCGCTGGCTCGGCAGGGTGCCCTACCGCGAGGCGCTCGTGGTGCAGCAGGCCATGTTCGAGCACGGCAGTGGCGATCACCTGCTGCTGCTCGAGCACCCGCATGTGTTCACCCACGGTCCACGCGCCGACATCGCCACCAACGTCAAGGTCGCGCCCACGTCGGTGGATGCCGAGCTCGTCGCGGTCCGCCGCGGTGGCGACGTCACGTACCACGGGCCCGGCCAGCTGGTCGGCTACCCGATCGTCAACGTCCCCAACTCGCTGGGGGCGAGCGATCACGTCGCCGCCATCCAGCAGCTGATCGTGGACGCCCTCACCGAACTGGGCATCGTCGATGCCGGCTGCCTTTCCGAGTACCCGGGCGTATGGGTGGGGGTCGGCGGCCCCAACCCGCGCAAGATCTGCGCGATCGGCGTGCGCCTCGCGCACGGCCGCACGATGCACGGGTTCGCGCTCAACGTGCACACCGACATGCGCTACCTGCGCGACTACATCGTGCCCTGCGGCATCGGCGACAAGCCGGTGACCTCGCTCGCCGAGGAGGGCATCGACACCGACATGGCAGTGGTCGTCGACATCGTCGCCCGCCTGGCCGGCGAGCGCTGGGGGAGCGGCGGCATCGAGCGCCAGGACGTCGCATGGAAGGCACGCCCCGACGACCTGTCACCGTTCTCGCGTGGCGAGGGGCCGGGCGCAGCGGTTCGCCGGGCGCACGAGCACGGCGTTGACATGCCGGCCCCGGCCACCCGCGCCGGTGCCCGGCTGGAACAAGCCGGCGTCTCCGAGGGGCTCGCGATCGCCGCCCGCAAGCCCGAGTGGCTGCGCCCGAAGGTCAGGATCGGCATCGAGGTGCTGGC
>CAYZFZ010000033.1:8072-20962 GCA_964477795.1 uncultured Bifidobacterium sp. | reverse complement strand
GCCACCACTCGCTCCTCACGGTCTGCGAGGAAGCCGGCTGCCCCAACCTCAGCGACTGCTGGGCGGACGGGACCGCCACGTTCATGGTGCTCGGCGAGCGCTGCACCCGCGCCTGCGGCTTCTGCCTGGTGGACACGCACAAGCCGATGCCGCCGGCCGCCGACGAGCCGCAGCGCGTGGCCGCGGCGATCCGGGAGATGAACCTGGCCCACGCGGTGCTCACGATGGTGGCGCGCGACGACCTCGCCGATGGTGGGTTCGGTCATGTGGCCGACTGCGTGGCGGCCATCCGCGCCGCCCGCCCGGGCACCACCATCGAGACGCTCGTGAGCGACGCCAAGGGCGACCCGGCGTCGTTGGCGCTGCTCACCGCCGCGGGGGCGGGCCGGCCCGACGTGTTCAACCACAACGTGGAGACAGTCGCCCGCCTGCAGCGGGCAGTGCGGCCCAGCGCCGGCTACGCCCGCAGCCTGGGTGTGCTGGCGCACGCGAAGGCGGCCGGGCTCACCACCAAGACCGGTTTCATGCTCGGCCTCGGCGAGACCGGCGAGGAGATCAGCGGGCTGCTGCACGACCTCGCAGCCATCGGGGTCGACATCGTCACGATCGGCCAGTACCTGCGCCCCACTTCGAACCACCTGCCGGTGGCCCGCTGGGCCGAGCCGGCGGAGTTCGACCGCTGGAAGGAGATCGGCGAGGAGCTTGGCATCGGCCATGTCGAGGCGAGCCCGCTCACCCGCAGCAGCTACCACGCCAAGCAGGCGGCCGACGCCGTGCAGGTGGGAACCGACTCGGCGCTCTCGTTCGTCTGACCGAGCATGCGGATCGACGACACCGACCCCGACGAGCTCGACGACGCCGGCGGAGGTGGCCGGCGGCGTGCCTGGCTGCTCGCCGGGGGAGGCGCTCTGCTCGTCGCCGGGCTGGTGGCTGCCGTGCTGATTCTGCGCGGCAGCGGCGAGGGCACCACGGCCGCCACCACGACCACCGCCCCCGTGCCCGACACCGCCCCGGCCGACACAGTGGCGCCCGATGTCACCGCCGACGCGGACCTGAACCCGTTCCCGGACTACGGCAGCGACTACAGCGGCCCCAAGCTGGAGCCGATCCTGCACAGGGTGACCGACACGGGCATCCGGCTCGCGCTGCAGGACAGCGGCGATTGGAACAACATCGGCGGCGAGGCCGTCGACGTCGTGGTCCCCGCCCCGACGACGGCCCTCGACGGGGGATGGACCGCACCCGAGTGGTGTGCCCCGGTCGGCGGTTTCCGGATGACGATGACGTACAAGGACGCGGTCGGTGTCTCCAACGGGTCGCGGTACAGCGCGCCTCGCGACGGCGGGTTCAACGTCACCCTGTTCTCCTCCGGCTACGCCGAGAACACCCCGTTCCGGGTGCTCGTGCTGCAGGTTGCCGGCGACGTCACCCAGGTGTCGGCTCAGTGGTCCGACGGCAGCGGTGATGCCGCGATGCCCACCAAGGGATTCGTCGCGCTCGCCACACCCGGCGTCGCCGGCACCCGCTTCGACATCACCCTGCAGTCCGCTACCGGCGAGACGGTCGTGCAGTGGGCCGACCTGCCGCGCGAGGGCGACCTCGCCTGGCAGAAGGCGTGCAACCCGCCGCCACCGGAGCTGCCGCCGGCGGGGGAGCAACCCGCCGACGCCGCCGCTGCCGAGCAGCAGATCCGCGACAACTTCGACCTGCTGTGGAGCCAGGACGTCGACTTCGAGGACAAGGCCACGCTGCTCGACGATGCCACCGGCGTGCAGGACGCGATCGACGCGGTGTTCAACGGCGGCTTCGCCGGTGCCGCCGAGTCGGCCGTGCACACGATCGGCGACATCGTGTTCACCTCCCCGTCGGAGGCCTGGTTCCAATACGACATCACCACCACCGCCGGCAACTTCACCGGCCGTTTCGGCATCGCCTACCTGATCGACGGCCGGTGGCGCTTCGCCCGCGCGGTGATCTGCCAGGACCTGTCGCTCGCCGGCGGGCAGTGCGAGCCGTTCGTCGACCAGATCTACCCACCGGGTAGCAACCTCGGCGGTACGGGCGACGTGACGGTGGCCACCACCGTCCTGGAGGAGTGACTCAGCTGCGCAGCCGTGCGTTCTGCGGGTCGTAGAGCGGCTCGTTGGCCACGCTGGCGGCCCTCGTCTCACCGAAGATCTTGATGTGCACCTTCGTGCCCTCGGCGGCGAACTCGGGGCGCACGTAGCCGAGCGCGATGCTCTTCGACAGCGTGAAGCTCCACCCGCCCGAGGTGACGATGCCGATGCGCTGGGCATCCGCGCCGGCGCCGTCGAAGACCGAGGCGCAGAACGGTGCGTCGGCGTCGCCCTCGGTGCCGTCGGCGAGCAGGTCGAGCGTCATCGGCACGAACCGCCAGGCCGGGCCGGCCGCGCGCTCCGCGACGAGTGCGGCCTTGCCGACGAAGTCCGCCTTGCCGAGGTCGACGAAGCGGTCGAGCGAGGCGTCGAAGGGTGAGAAGCCGATCTCCAGATCCTGCTTCCAGCCCCGGTAGCACTTGTCGAGGCGCAGGCTGTCCACCGCGTAGATGCCGAAGTCGCGGATGCCGAACTGCTCGCCGGCTGCCCAGATCGCCCGGTACAGCGGCACCATCTGGTCGTTCGTCGCGTGCAGTTCCCAGCCCAGCTCGCCGACATAGTTCACCCGCAGCGCGCGCACCGGGCCGGCGGCAGTGTCGATGTCGCGCACGGACAGCCATGGGAACGCAGTGTTGTCCAGCGGCGAGGATGTGACCTGTGCAAGCACCTCACGCGACCGCGGGCCGACGACGATGAGCGAGCCGCGCTCGGCCGTCACGTTGGTGATCGTCACCGAGCCGTCGGCGGGCAGCGCTGCCTCGAGCACGTCGAGGTCGTGCCACTCGGCACTCGCCGCGCCGACCGCGTAGAAGCGATCCGCGGCCAGGCGGCTGATCGTCAGCTCGCTGAGCACCTTGCCGTCGGGTAGCAGCGCGTAGCACAGGCCGACACGACCGACCTTCGGCAGCTTCGTGCACAGCAGGTGATCGAGGTAGGCCTCGGCGCCGGGGCCGGTGATCTCGAACTTGCTGAAGCCGGGCAGGTCGAGCACCGCCACGCCCTCGCGGGCCGCGGCGCACTCCTTGGCCACCTCGCCGCGCCAGCCGTTGCGGCGGAAGAACGACAGCGAGTGATCGGTGACCACGCTGTCGGGATCGAACCAGGTGGGGCGCTCCCACCCGCCGCGGGCGCCGAAATGGGCGCCCTTGTCGGCGAGCGTCTCGTACAGCGGCGACGTGTACGCGGGCCGGCCGGCCGGGCGTTCCTCGAACGGGAAGCCCATCGCGTACTCGTTCTGGTACACCTCGATCGCCTTGTCGATCGTGTACTGGGTGGTGGCGTAGTCCTTGTAGCGGCGGCGGTCGATGTTCCAGATGTCGAACTCGGGTCGGCCCTCCAGCACCCACTCGGCGATCGCCTTGCCGGCGCCGCCCCCCTGGGCGATCCCGAAGCTGAACGTGTTCGCGTGCCAGAAGTTGCGCAGGCCGCGCTCGGGGCCCATGTACGGGTTGCCGTCGGGTGCGTAGGGGATGGGGCCGTTGACGACGCGAGCGATGCCGGCGTCGGCGAGCACTGGCACTCGCTCGCCGGCGTCGATGATCTGCGGCGCGAGCCGCTCGAGGTCTTCGCTCCAGAGCATGTTCGCGAACTCGTCGGGGATGCCGTCGCGCCACATCGCCGTCGCCTGCCACTCGTAGGGCCCGAGGATGTAGCTGTTGCGCTCCTGGCGCAGGTAGTAGCTGGTGTCGGGGTCGCGCAGCAGCGGCAGCGGGAACTCGCGGGCCGCGAGCTCGGCGATCTCCTCGGTGACGAAGTACTGGTGCGACATCTGGGCGATCGGGTGGTGGCGGCCGAGCAGCGCCATCACCTCGCCGGCGCGGTAGCCGGCGGCATTGATCACGTGCTCGCAGTCGACGGCGTGCTCGGCTCCGTCGTTGGTGCGCGAGGTGACGGTCCAGTGCTGGTTCGCGTGTTGCACCAGGCCGACGACGCGCTCGAAGCGGCGCACTCGCGCGCCCATCGAGCGTGCCCGGCGGGCGAGCGCCTGCGTCACCTGCGAGGGGTCGATGTCGCCGTCGAGCGGATCCCACAGCGCGCCGACGAGATCGTGGGTGCGCACCAGCGGGTAGCGCTCGACGAGCTGTGCCGGCGTGAGCATGTCGTAGCCCATGCCCTGCGCGTTGGCCATGCTGGTGACGTGGCAGAACTCGGCGAAGCGCTCGTGGCTGTGCGCCAGGCGCACCGAGCCGGTGACGTGGTAGCTGATCGGGAAGTCGGCGTCCTTCGCCAGCTCGCGGTACAGCGCTGCCGAGTACGACTGCACCTTCATCAGGCTCCAGCTGGTGCTGTACGTGGGCACGTTGCCGGCAGCGTGCCAGGTGCTGCCGGACGTGAGCTCGTCGCGCTCGAGCAGCAGGGCGTCGGTGCACCCCATCAGCGCCAGGTGATAGAGCGCGCTGCAGCCGACGATGCCGCCGCCGATGACGACCACCCGCGCCTGCTCGCGTGCCGGCTGCTCTGCCAAGGTCTCGTCGCTCATGCTGCCCCTCCGCGCTCGACGCCCGTCCTGTGCGGACCGGTGTTGTGTAAAGATAGACGAAATTACACAAACCCCATGCCCTGACGTCCGCACGCCGGGTGCAACACGCCGGAGGGCGCCCCTCGACATGACCGAACATCCCACCCGCGACCTGCCCAGCACCGCACGGGTCGTCATCGTCGGCGGCGGCATCGTCGGCTGCAGCATCGCCTACCACCTCGCTCTGCGCGGCGTCACCGACGTGGTGCTGCTGGAGCGCAAACAGCTCACGTGCGGCACCACCTGGCACGCGGCCGGGCTCGTGGGCCAGCTGCGCGCCACACACAACCTCACCCGGTTGGCGCAGTACACCACCGATCTGTTCGCCACGCTGGAGCAGGACACCGGCCAGGCCACCGGCTTCCGTGCCCGTGGCTCGGTGAGCGTGGCACCGTCGGTGGAGCGCTTCGAGGAGCTCAAGCGCGGTGCGTCGATGGCCCGCGTGTTCGGGCTGCAGGTCGACATCATCGACCGCGACCGGATCAGCGAGCTGGTGCCGCTGGCCCGCGTCGACGACCTCGTCGGCGGCGTGCACCTGCCCAACGACGGCATCACCAACCCGATCGACACCACGCAGGCGCTGGCCAAGGGCGCCCGCGCCCGCGGGGTGCGCATCCAGGAGCACGTCAAGGTCGAGCGCATCCTCACCGAGGGCGGGCGGGCAGTCGGCGTCGCCTACTCGATCGGCGGAGAGGCCGGCGAGATCCGTGCCGATGCCGTGGTCAACGCGGCCGGGATGTGGGGCCGCGAGCTGGGCGACCAGGTGGGGGCGATCGTGCCGCTGCACGCGGCCGAGCACTTCTACATCGTCACCGAGGGAGTCGACGGCATCTCGCCCGACATGCCCGTGCTGCGCGACCCGGACGGGTGCGGCTACTTCAAGGAGGAGGCCGGCAAGCTGATGGTCGGCTGGTTCGAGCCGGTCTCCAAGCCGTGGGGCATGTCCACACGCGCGGGTCGCAGCGGCATCCCCGAGTCGTTCTGCTTCGACTCGCTGCCGGAGGACTTCGAGCACATCGCACCCCTCGTCGAGGCCGCGACGCACCGCATGCCGCTGCTGGCCACCACCGGCATCCGCCTGTTCTTCAACGGGCCCGAGTCGTTCACGCCCGACGACCGCTACCTGCTCGGTGAGTCGCCCGACGTGAAGGGGCTGTACATGGCGTGCGGCTTCAACTCGATCGGCATCCAGTCGTCCGGCGGCGCCGGCAAGGTGCTGGCCGACTGGATCATCGACGGGCACCCGCCGATGGATCTGTGGGACGTCGACGTGCGCCGCGTGATGCCGTTCCAGCGCAACCCGAACTACCTGCACGACCGCACCGTCGAGGCGCTGGGCCTGCTCTACGCGATGCACTGGCCGTTCTTTCAGCCCGTCACGGCCCGCGGTGTGCGCCGCTCGGCACTGCACGACCGCCTGGCCGCCAGGGGCGCCTGCTTCGGTGAGGTCGCCGGCTGGGAGCGCACGAACTGGTTCGCGCCGCCCAGTGTCGCGCCCGAGTACGAGTACACCTACGGCAAGCAGAACTGGTTCCCGCACTCCGCCGCCGAGCACGCGGCGGTGCGCGAGGAGGTGGGCCTGTTCGACCAGTCGTCGTTCGGGAAGTTCGTGGTGGAGGGGCCGGATGCGGAGCCGGTGCTGAACCGCGTCTGCGCCAACGACGTCGCTGTACCCGTCGGCAAGATCGTCTACACCCAGTGGCTCAACGAGCGTGGGGGCATCGAGGCGGACGTCACGGTCACCCGCGAGGCCACCGACCGCTACCTCGTGGTCACCGCTGCCGCCACCCAGGTGCGCGACTTCAGCTACCTGCGCGACAGCATCCCGGCCCAGGCCCGCGCCGTCGTCACCGACGTCACCTCCGCGTTCGCGGTGCTGAGCGTGATGGGTCCGCGGTCGCGCGCGTTCCTCCAGTCGCTCACCATCGACGACCTCTCCGACGAGGCGTTCCCCTTCGGCACCTCGCGCCTGATCGACGTCGGGTACGCGACGGTGCGTGCCAGCCGCGTCACCTACGTCGGCGAGCTCGGGTGGGAGCTGTACATCCCCACCGAGTTCGCAACTGGAGTGTTCGACGTGCTCGTCGAGGCCGGGAGTGCGTTCGGCCTGCGCCACGCCGGCTACCACGCGCTCAACTCGCTGCGCATGGAGAAGGGCTACCGGCACTGGGGGCACGACATCTCGCCCGACGACACACCGCTGGAAGCCGGGCTCGGCTTTGCGGTCGCGTGGGACAAGCCCGGCGGCTTCGTCGGCCGGGATGCGCTGCTCGCGCAGAAGGCGGCCGGGCTGACGCGCCGCCTCGTGCAGTTCGCTCTGGCCGACCAGGACAAGCTGCTGTACCACAACGAGCCGATCTGGCGCGACGGCGTGATCGTCGGCAGCATCACCTCGGGCATGTACGGGCACACGCTCGACGCCTCGCTGGGCATGGGGTACGTGTCCGCACCGGCCGGCGCGCTCGCCGACCGCGACTTCGTCCTCTCCGGCACGTACGAGGTGGAGGTCGCCGGCGAGCGGGTTCCGGCCCGCGTGTCGCTGAGCCCGTGGTACGACCCCACGTCCGCACGGGTGAGGTCGTAGGCACGTGGCGATTCGTGCACTCAGCAGCGCCGCCGAGGCGACGTCACCCGCGGGTGGCGGCTACGACGCGGACGAGCCGATCGGGGCGCGAATCCGCGAGCTGCGCAAGGCCCACGGTCGCACGCTGGCCGACGTCGCCGCTGCGGTGGGCATCTCTGTCAGCTACCTCAGCCAGATCGAGCGCGACGTGTCGCGGTTGCCGATCGGTGTGCTGCAGCGGATCGCCGACACGCTGGGGGTGCACGTGCACTGGTTCTTCCACAGCGGCCAGCAGGGCCCGGCGGACGAACGCGACATCGTGGTGCGGGCCGCCAACCGGCGCAACCTCACCTTCACCGGGCTGGGCATCACCGAGGAGCTGCTGTCGCCGAACCTCGCGGGGCCGCTGGAGCTGCTGATCAGCACCATCCACCCCGGTGCGGACAGCGAGTTCTACACCCACGACGGCGCCGAGGCAGGTGTCGTCATCGAGGGGACGATGCAGCTGTGGGTGGGCGAACGTCACTTCCGGCTCGATGCCGGCGACAGCTTCGCGTTCGCCAGCAGCCAGCCCCACCGTTGCGCGAACCACGGCAACGGTCCCGTCAAGGTGCTGTGGGTGATCACCCCACCGCACTACTGAGCATGCGGCCGATCGACATGAGACCGGGCACGCGATTGTGGAACCTCAACCGCCTCGTCACACTGCGCGACGGGGTAACACTGGGCAACAGACGCCGGACGCCGGCGAGGGGGAGCGGACGATGAGTGAGGTAGAGCAACAGGCCGCGGCCCAGACGGGTGGGCGCCGCGGCGGGCGGGCCGCCCGGCAGGCGCTGCGCGCCGCCCCGCTGGCCACCGACGTGCGACCGGTCAACCCGGGCATGGCCGGCGGCAGGTTCGCGCCGCTCACCGAGGTGGAGATCCGCAAGGTGCACGAAGCCGCGCTCGACGTGCTGGCGAACATCGGCCTCGCCGACGCGATCCCGTCGTGCCTCGACCACCTGCTGCCCAAGGGCTGCACGCTCAGCGCCGACGGTCGCCTGCTGTTCCCCCGCTCGCTGATCGAGGACACGCTGGCGATGGCGGGCCGGCACTTCCCGCTCCATGCGCAGGACCCGCAGTACGACATGGAGCCGTGGGGCACCCGCGTCTACTTCGGCACCGCTGGCGCGGCGGTCTACATCGTCGACCCGCTCACCGGTGAGTACCGCGAGTCCACGTCGCAGGACGCATACGACATCGCCCGCCTGGTCGACACGATGGAGCACATCCACTTCTACCAGCGCACGGTGGTGCCCCGCGACCTGCCCGATCCGCTGGAGATGGACGTCAACACCTGCTACCTCAGCGTGATGGGCACCACCAAGCACGTCGGCACGTCGTGGGTGCACCCGGATCACCTGAAGCTGTCGCTGCAGATGCTGCACCACATCGCCGGTGGCGAGGACAAGTGGCGGGCGCGCCCGTTCGTCAGCCAGTCGAACTGCTTCGTGGTGCCACCGCTGAAGTTCGCCGCCGATGCGTGCGGGTGCCTGGAGATGGCGGTGCACGGTGGCATGCCCGTGCTGCTGCTGTCGGCCGGGCAGGCGGGGGCCACCGCGCCGGCCGCGCTCGCGGGTGCGTTGGTGCAGGAGGTCGCCGAAGTGATCGCCGGCCTGGCGTACGTGAACGCGATCAAGCCCGGCCACCCGGCGATCTTTGGGCTGTGGCCGTTCGTCAGCGACCTGCGCAGCGGCGCGATGTCGGGCGGCAGCCCGGAGCAGGCGCTGCTGTCGTCCGCGTGCGCGCAGATGGCGCACTTCTACGACCTCACCGGCGGCACGTCCAGCGGCATCAGCGACGCCAAGATGCCCGATGCGCAGGCGGGCGCGGAGAAGGGCTACAACCACGCGCTCGTCGGCAACGCCGGCGCCAACCTGATCTACGAGGCCGCCGGCATGCACGGCAGCCTGCTCGGCTTCTCGCTGGAGGGCGTCGTGCTCGACAACGACATCATCGGGGCCGCCCAGCGCACCATCAAGGGCATCGAGGTGAGCGACGAGACGCTGTCCGTCGACGTCATCCGCGAGGCGGTGATCGGCGGGCCGGGCCACTACCTGGGCAGCAAGCAGACCCTCGACATCATGCAGACCGAGTACATCTACCCGGCCGTCGGCGATCGACTCAGCCCCAAGGAGTGGAACGAGGTGGGTCGCCCGAAGATCGTCGATCGCGCCATCGCCAAGGTGCACGACGTGCTCGCCACCCACTACCCGTCGCACGTCCCCGACGACGTGGACGACCGGATCCGCGCGGAGCTCCCGATCCGCCTGCCGCGCGAGCGGATGCGGCCGCCCGCATCCTGACGAACCTCGTGTCCTTGTGCCCTTGCGGGTTCTGTCGCGTCACTGAACGATGTCAGCAGAGGCCGCAGGCCCTCTTGACGTACAGCACCGCACGGAAGGGACGGACGAAATGACCAGCTTCAGAACGTCGACCCATCGGAGTGCGACGTCCCTCCGCCTCCGCGACCGCTTCGGGTGCGCCGAGGTTCCGCCCCCCGTCGACACCGACTGGGTGGCCGACGGATCGGCCGACGCGGATGCTGCCGAATGCGACCCGGCCGCCGAACCGGGCCCGGAGGTCTGGTACGGCTGAACGGCCGTCAGGCCACCGGTACCGGCGTGGCGTGCTCCTCGACACGCAGGTGGGCGATCGTCGTGCGGGTGAGCACGTTGTAGGCGACGCTGGCCAGGCCGGCGGCAAACGCGAACAGGGTGATCGTCCAGCGCACGCCGAGGTGGCTGCTGCTGATGCCCGCGAGCAGCGCGCTCAGGCTCATCACGAGCGTGACGATCGCGTAGTCGCCGGCCATCACCCTGCCGCGGATCGAGTCCGGGCTGCGTAGCGCGAGGCCGTAGGTGCTCAGCGTCCACTGCGACCCGCCGCCGAGGTGGGCGATCGTGATCGCGAGTGCGGCGAGGTAGATCACCGGCGCCCAGGCGGCGGTCATGTAGAAGACGCTGAACCCCAGCCCGGCGAACCCGCAGACACGCAGCACCTTGGACAGCTGCCCCTTGGCGAAGCGGGCGGCGACGATCGGGCCCAAGCCGGCGCCGAGCCCGCGCGCGCCGAGCAGCAGGCCGGTGCCACCGTCCTTCCAGTGGAACACCGAGGTCGCCAGCACGGGCAGCTGGCTGACGGTGCCGGCACCGATCGCGAACGTCGCCTTGCTCGCGATGAGGGCGAGCACGACATGGTCCTTGCGGGCGTAGCCGACCGCCTCCTTCATGTCGGCGGCGAGGTTCATCGCCTGACGGTGCGCGTGCTGTGGCTCCTGCATCGGGCGGCGAATCAGCAGGAACAGGCCGAAGGCGACCACGAACGACACGGCATCGGCGATGAACGCGGCCTCACGGCCGAACGCCTGGCTGAACACGCCGCCCAGCGCGGCGCCGAGCGCGAGCATCACGCCCCATGTGCTGCCGAACAGCGCGTTCGCCTTGCGGAACTCGTCGCCGTCGCGGGCGAGGTTGGGGACACCCGCGTCGATCGCCGGCTTGACGAACGCGGCGAGCCCGCTGATCGTGCACTGGAAGACGAACAGCGGCCAGATGCGATCCGGCGTGGCCGTCAGCAATCCCAGCGCGGCGACAGCTTGCAGCGCCGACATGAGCAGCAGCAGGCGGCGGCGGTCGAAGCGGTCGACGATCGGGCCGGCGATCGGCGAGACCAGGAACGATGGCAGCGAGAACGACACGTACGCGAGCGAGACGAGGAACGCGCTACCCGTCGTGTCCTTGATCATCCCGGCGAGCGCGACGAACGTGAACCAGTCACCCATGAACGAGACGACCTGGGCGCAGAACAGTGCTCGCAGGTCCGCGTTGGACCGCAGCATCTTGAGCATCAGCGGGTGGCGTGCGCGTGCAGCAGGTGCGCCAGACACTCGGTGAGCTTGCGCGCGGTGGGCACGTGCAGGAACTCGTTCGGGCCGTGCGCGTTCGCGCCGGGGCCGAGCGCGCCGGTGATCACGAACTGGGCGTCGGGGAACATGTCACCCAACATGCCCATGAACGGGATCGAGCCACCCTCGCCGAACGCGCGGGTGGGCTTGCCGAACGCCGTCGTGCTCGCGTCGTCGAGCGCGCGCTGCAACCAGGGGGCGAACGTGGGGGCATTCCAGCCCGGGCCGCTGTGGCCGTGGAACGACACCGTGGCGCCGTAGGGCGGGTCCGCGGTGAGGCAGGCCTCGACCGCGGCGAGCGCGCGCTCGCAGTCGCACGTGGGAGGCAGGCGCAGGCTGAGGTGCAAGGTGGTGTGCGGGCGCAGCACGTTGCCGGCCAGCGCGACCGGGGGGATGCCGTCGACGCCGGTGATGCTCAACGACGGCCGCCAGGTGCGGGCGAGCAGCTGCTCGGTGGGGTCGTCGACCATCGGGCGCGCGTCGCCGACGAACGGGAAGTGACCGCCGATCGGGAATTCCGCAGCGGTCTCGGCGGCCTGCCGTCGCCGGTCGTCGGGAATCGTCACGTGGAGATCCGCCAAGCGGATCTCGCCGGTGGCGCTGTCCTCCAACCGGTCGAGCAGGATGCGGGCGATGCGGAACGACGAGGGCACCACGCCGCTGGCCTCGCCGCTGTGCACGCCCTCGCTGAGGATGTCGACGCGCAGGTCGCCGCCCACCAGGCCGCGCAGCGAGGTGGTGACCCACATCCGCTCGTGGTCCATGCAGCCAGAGTCGAGGCACAGCACCAGCGTGGGCGAACCGATCCGGTCGGCGAGTGCTTCGAGGTACACGGGCAGATCCGGGCTGCCGCTCTCCTCGCTGGCCTCGATGAGCACGACGAGGCGCGAGTGGGGGAGGCCGGCGAGCTGCGCGGCCTCGATCGCGAGCAGCGAGGCAAACGCCGCGTAGCCGTCGTCGGCGCCGCCCCGGCCGTACAGCCGGTCGCCTTCCAGCACCGGCTTCCACGGGCCGAGATCCTCGCGCCAGCCGGTCATCTCCGGCTGCTTGTCGCAGTGGCCGTAGAGCAGGACGGTGTCGCCGGCGGGCCCGCCGGCAAACGCGGGCACCTCGGCGACGATCAGCGGGCTGCGCCCGGGCAGTTCGTGCACCTCGACGGTGAGCCCCGCGATCGCGCGGCCGGCGCACCAGGCGCGGATCATCTCCGTGGCCTCGTCCTGGTGGCCGTGGGCCTTCCAGTCCGGGTCGTAGGCCTGCGACACGCACGGGATGCGGATGTAGTCGTGCAGCATCGGCAGCACGTCGTCGGCCCAGACGGCCGTCACGTGCTCGGCGACGACGGAGGCTGCCTCGGTGGGGCTCATCGCTTCACGGCGGCGATGCGCTCCATCACCTGCTCGGCCTCGGCCACCATGCTGCGCACGATGTCGCCGGCCGGCACGAGCGTGCCGATGGCGCCCACGCCCTGGCCGCAGGGCATGAACTCGCGGCTGGAATCCACCTCCAGGCCGTCGGCGCCACCGAGGTGGTTGACGCCCGCCTGCATGCTGGCGATGGCCTGCTGGGGGAAGGGCTGCAGCTCCTCGGGGTGGGCCTCGAAGTGGTTCGTCCACTCGGTGCGCACGACGCGGCAGGTCTTGCCGGTGTAGCTCTTGGAGATGACGGTGCCGTCCTCGGCGAGGCCGAGCAGCGTCTCCTTGTAGCCCTTCACCGCGCGGGCCTCGGGGGTAGCGATGAAGCGGG
>CAYZFZ010000033.1:0-8062 GCA_964477795.1 uncultured Bifidobacterium sp. | reverse complement strand
GCGAGTGAGGCCGCGAGACCGCGCCCGTCGAACAGGCCACCAGCGGCGACGACGGGCACCTTGTCGCCCACCGCGTCGACCACCTGGGGCACCAGTGCGAGCGTGGCGACGGTGCCGGTGTGGCCACCGCCCTCGGTGCCCTGGGCGACCACGAAGTCGACGCCACTGGCCACGGCGCTGACGGCGTGGCGGACCTTGCCGCACATGCTGCCGACGAGCACGTTCTTGGAGTGCAGCAGGTCGATCACCTCGCGCGGCACACCGAGGCCGGCGACGAAGATGCGTGCGCCGCCGTCGATCACGCTCTGGATGCCCTTCTCCACCTGGCCGGGCATGGCGGTGAGCAGGTCGACGCCGAACGGCTTACCCGTCGCCGCCCGCACCTTGGCCATCTCCTCGGGCAACTCGTCCTCGCCCATCGTGCTGGCGCCGAGCGTGCCGATGCCGCCCGCCTCGCTGACCGCGGCCACGAGACGGTGGTAGCTGACACCGCCCATGCCGGCCAGCATGACCGGGTGTTCGATGTCGAGCAGGTCGGTGAGTCGAGTGTGCAGTGCCATGACCGCACGGTACTCCTCGCCCCTCCCCACCGCCGATCCGAGTGCCACGTCCCCGATCCGAGTGCCACGCCCCCGGTGCGAGTGCACGGCGTTGATCGAGTGGGTACTCCCATCCCGGGGTGTGAGTACCCACTCGATTGCGGGCGGGCCCACGGCCAGGGGTGGTCGTTGCCGGCCCGCCCGATATGTTGCGCAGAGCTTCCCCCGATCAGACACCGACCCACATCGAGGTTGAGATGAAACTGTTTCCTGAGGAAGTCGCGAGCTGTTTTCGCGCCCACCACGGGCTCGCGACCGGTGCGATGCTCACCGACGTCGGCTTCGGCCGTCGGCAACGCGCCGAGGCCGTGGACGCCGGGCTGTTGGTTCCCGTCTACGAGCGAGTGTTCCGCATCGCGACAGCGCCGATCACGTTCGAGTCGCGCTGCGCAGCGCTGTCCCTGGCCTACTCGCAAGGCTTCGTCACCGGCCCGGCTGGCGGGCGGCTGATGGGGCTCCGGCGACTGGGTCGGCGCACGGTGGTGAACTTCAGCGTGCCTCACGGCTGCCACATCGGCCCGTTCGAGGATGTGCTGATCCGCCAGTCGACGAAGACACCGCGGAGCCATGTCGTGGTGCGCGCCGACGGGATCCGGCTTGCCAGCGCAACCCGCCTCGCCTTCGATCTCGCCAGCGACCTGTCGCCGCTGAACCACCGTTCGATCGTCGAGCAGCTGCTCGCCGAGGGCAAGTGCACGATGGCGACGCTGGGCGCCATGGCGCGAACCATGGTCCATCCGGCTCGGCCGGGCTCCGCACTGTTCGTCGCCACGCTGATGAGTCGGCACGGCCGGCCCGTGGACTCGCATCCGGAACTGGAGGTGCTGGAGGGGCTGCGCTCCCGTGGCGTCCCGGCGGTCACGCAGGTGCAGCCGCTGCAGTTGCCGAACGGCCGGTCGCTCACCGTGGATCTTGCGGTGCCGGCGGTGCGCTGGGGCGTGGAGGTCGATGTGCATCCGGGCCATCTGCTGCTGGATGGGACGAGCCGCGACAAGTGGCGGGATCGGCAATGCCATCGGATCGGCTGGCAAGTGGAGCGGGTGACCGAACTCGACCTGCTCGATCTGGACGGGATCTGCGACGAGCTGGCAGAGCTGTACGAGCGGCGCTGCCGCGCCGTCGGCCCCGCCGCGGGAGGGTGCCACCACCGGCGAGTCTTGTTGGTGTGGGCACTCGCACCCCGGGGGGCGCGTGCCCACTCGGTTGCATGGTGGCACTCGCACTGGCGGCGTGGCACTCGCACTGGCGGCGTGGCACTCGCACCTGGGTTGGGCGTGGACGTCAGGGGGTGGGGTAGGGGGCGCGTTGGGCGAGGAAGTGGCGGTGCCAGCGGCTGGGGGTGAGGGCGATCGCGCGGGGCTCGTCCTCGAACATCCAGCGGACGAAGTTTCGTCGCGTCCAGCCGTTGAGCCCCACGATGCGAACGGCGCCGCGGGCGAGCAGGGGGCGCGCCAGCCAACCATTGAGCACGTGCGACATGCGGTGATCGGCGAACAGGTGGTGGTGCACGGCGCGCTCGTAGTCCGCGCGCACGGCCGCGGGTGCCAGCGCCCCGCCGTGCACCAGCGCCTCGGCGGCCAGCCGGCCGGTGAGCAGCGCCTGCCCGATCCCCTCGCCGGTCATCACGTCCGTGGCGCGAGCCGCATCGCCCACGAACAGGACTCGTCCGGCGGTCAGCTCGGCACGGTCGATGCCGGCAGGGATCGGCCAGGCCGTCACACGGTCCTCCAGCTCCACCGCCGGGCCCAGCGCCTCACGGATGTGCGGCCGCTCGAGCAGGCTCGCCCAGTCCGCGCGTAGCTCCTTGCCCGAGCGCCCACCGTCGCGCATCACGCCGAAGCCGAGGTTCACCCGCCCGCCGGGCAGTGGGAAGCTCCACGCGTAGCCGGGCAGGAAGTCGGGCTCGAACCACACGTACAGGCGATCCGCCGCGGGGCCGGTGACGCCCCGGGCGTACTGACGGAACGCATGCCACTCTCCCATGTAGCCCGGCTCGGCGAGACCGAGCAGCTTGCGTGTCGGCGACCACATCCCGTCGGCGGCCACCATGTAGCGGGCGGTGACGGTGCCCAGCCCGTCCACGTCGGCCTCGACCCGATCCTCCAGCTGGCGCAGCCCGCTGAGCGCGTGACCCTCGTGGACACGTGCGCCCGCCGCCACGGCCAGGCGGACGAGCGCAGCGTCGAGCTCGCGTCGCGGCGTGGTGGCGGCGAAGATGCCCCCGGACGGCATGGGCAGGCACACCTCGCGGCCCGAGGGCGAGCGCAGCCAGGCAGACGAGACGGTCTGCCAGCTGGGCACGTCGGCCGGTGTCAGCCCCAGCGGCTGCAGCTCGCGCAGGGCCAGCGTGGTGAGCCCGTCGCCGCAGCACTTGTCGCGGGGGAACGTGGCCTTGTCGACCACCAGCACCGAACGTCCCGCCCGCCGTGACCAGATCGCCGCCGCTGTGCCGGCCGGGCCGGCGCCGACGACGAGCACGTCCGCGACGAGGGGGCCTGCTGTTGCAGCGGGAGCGGTGGGCGAGGGCGCGGGCACGCCTGCAGAGGCTACGGCCGAGCCCGTGCCGGTGCGCCGTGCTACTCCGTCACGACGCCCATGCGCCGGGCCGGGCGCAGCACACCGTCCCACGCGGCGCGCTCGGCGATCACCTGCGTGCGCAGGTCGGGAAGCATCGGGTAGAAGCGGTCGCCGGGGCAGCCGGTGTACGTCATGTCGCGGTGCCCGGCGATGATCGGGGTGGTGATCTGCGTGCCGGCCTTGAACTTGTTCGAGCCGCGGGAGATGAACGTGGTGGTGGCGCCCGGCGACGTGTCGAGCCCGTACGCGTCGGCCAGCCAGGCGAGCAGCTTGGCGGTGGCGGTGAAGGCGGCCGCGGTGGGCGCGACGGAGGTGAAGTCGCCGAGCAGGCACACGAGCTGCGCGAACCCCTGACTGCCACCGGTGGCGTCGGCCTCCACCGGCCCGCCCAACGCGCCGGCGCGACCCTCCCACACGTCGCCGTCGCGCCCGACGAAGAACTGGTAGCAGACGTCGTTCCAGCCCTTCTCCGGGCCAGTGTGGTAGTGGAACACGCTGCGGATGACGTCGCGCGCGTTCGCGTAGCTGTTCGGGCTGGCGGTGTGGTGCACGAGCAGGAACTGCGGCCGCTCCGGGTGGATGGGGCCGGTGGGCGGCAGATCGGCGCCCCACGCGTCGCGCGGGTAGATCGACAGCCCGGGCATCACCTCCACCGCCGGTACCGCGGGGCCGGCGGCGCGGGCGCGCCCACCCCCGCCACTGGCGGCCCCCACCATCAACGCGGCGCCGGCCGCCGCCATCCGCCCGATGGCCTGCCGTCGCGTCGGCTCGCAGTCGCACATGCCCTCCACCTTATGATGCGGGTCCGCCGGCCGGCCGCTCCGAGCCGAGCGTGTCGAACCCAAGAGAGGTACCCATGAGCAGATTGTGTGAAGGCCGCATCGCCATCGTCACCGGCGCCGGCCGCGGCATCGGGCGTGAGCACGCCCTGAGCCTCGCCTACCACGGTGCCAAGGTCGTCGTGAACGATCTCGGCGGCAACACCGACGGCACCGGTGCCGACCTCAGCCCGGCCGGCCAGGTGGTGGAGGAGATCAAGGCGATGGGCGGCGAAGCCGTCGCCAACGGTGACAGCGTGTCGTCGTGGGAGGGCGCGCAGCGCCTGGTCAACACTGCCATCGAGACGTTCGGCGACCTGCACGTGGTGGTCAACAACGCCGGCATCCTGCGCGACCGGGTGCTGGTCAACATGACCGAGGAGGAGTGGGACGCGGTCATCAATGTGCACCTGAAAGGCACGTTCGCCCCCAGCCGCTGGGCCGCCGCCTACTGGCGCGAGCAGAGCAAAGCCGGCAAGCCGGTCAGCGGTCGCATCATCAACACCACCTCGGTCAGCGGCATCTACGGCAACACCGGCCAGACCAACTACGGCGCCGCCAAGGCCGGCATCGCCGCCTTCAGCAACATCGCCGCACTCGAGCTCGCCCGCTACGGCGTCACCGTCAACGCGGTGGGTCCCGTCGCCCTCACCCGCATGACGGAGGGGCTCGGCCCGGCGCCGGAGACCGACGAGGAGCGCGAGGCCCGCTCGCCGCGCTGGATCGCCCCGATCGTCACCTGGCTCGCCAGCGAGGAGTCGGCCGATGTGAGCGGCCGCGTGTTCGAGGCCAGCGGCCAGACGCTCGCCGTCGCCGAGGGTTGGGTCCGCGGCCCGCGCCACGAGCCGATCGACGACCCCACCAAGCTCGGCCCCGTCGTCGCCGAACTGCTCGCCGCCGCCCGCCCCAACTCCGGCATGAACGGCGAGCCCGGCGGCTGGCCGCAAGTACAGAAGAAGGGGTGAGCTGACATGCCGTTGAATCCTGATTCGGTGGGCGCCCTCGGCGACGTGCGCACCATCTCCTGGGCGTCGAAGGACGCCCTGCTCTATGCGGTCGGCATCGGTGCTGGCCAGGCCGACTTGCCGTTCACCACCGAGAACACCAAGGACACGCCGCAGGTCGTGTTCCCCACGTTCGCGGTGGTGGCCGGCTCGGGCAGCGCCTCACCAGGGGCGAGCGCGATGAGCCAGATCGGCTCGTTCAACTTCGCCCTGCTCGTGCACGGGTCGCAGGCCATCACCCTGCACCGCCCGATCCCCGTCGAGGCGCAGGCCACCACCCAGGATCGCGTGGTGGCCATGTACGACAAGGGCAAGGCGGCCGTCGTGGTCGTCGAGAACGAGGTGAAGTCGCTCGACGGTCAGCCGCTGTGGAACACACGCTCGTCGGTGTTCATCCGCGGCGAAGGCGGGTGGGGTGGCGACCGCGGGCCCAGCGGCCCGCAGAACGAGCCGCCCGCCGACACCGCGCCGAGCCACGAGATCACGTTGCAGACGTCGCCCGACCAGGCCTTCGTCTACCGCCTGTCCGGCGACCGCAACCCGCTGCACACCGACCCGTCGTTCGCTGCCATCGGCGGCTTCGAGCGGCCGATCCTGCACGGGCTGTGCACCTACGGCTTCACGGGCCGTGCCCTGCTGGGTGCGCTGGCGGGCAACGACGTCACCCGCTTCCACCACATCGAGGGCCGGTTCTCCAGCCCGGTGATGCCCGGCGACGCACTGACCGTGCGCATCTGGCGCACCGCCGATGGCGAGGCCGTGTTCACCACCTCGGTGGGCGACCGCGTGGTGATCGACCAGGGCCTGGCCCGCTTCGGCTGAGCGCTGTGAGGGGTGCTGCCCCGGCTCAGGCCGGGTCGGGGTAGCACACCACCGAGACGTCGATGCCGTTCACGTACGGGTCGTGGGCGCGTACGGCGTGGCGGGCGCGGTCGGCCACGGCGGACAGCTTCTGCGGGGTGTTCTCGCTGGCCGGCACCTGCACGGTGACGTGGATGCGGCCGGGCGACCGCTCCACCTCGACCAGCGCGGGCAGGTGGCCCAACTCGTGGCGGATGGCGGTGGCGTAGCCGGCCTCGACCGCCCGCTTGGCGACGGCGTTGGCGACCTTCACGCTGGGCAGCTCGTCGTCGACCTGGCGCGGATCCACCTCCACCAGCGGCACACGATGCCGGGTGGCGCACACCGAGCCCATCTCGGCAAGCGTGTGGACCGAGCCCTGCTCGCGGGCGACGATCGTGAGATCGATGTGCTGTTCCATCGGGCAGTCGACGTGCTGGCCGACGCCGCGGCAGGGGCCGCCGTGCTCGTCGGCGCAGGTGACGACCTCATGACCCTCGGCCACCATCTGGGCGCCGATCTCGTGCGCGTTGCCGGGGGTGGATTCGATGAGGAGCAGCTTCATGGACCCAGTCGAGCCCATCGGTCTTCGACGCGAAAGGGTCGAAGGTCCCAGAGGAACTCAGCCGCGGAGATGGGCGACGACGTCGGCCAGTGCGACGTCCGAGCGCTCACCGCTGCGCCGATCCTTGACCTCCACGACACCGTCGGCGAGGCCGCGCCCGACGACCACGATCACCGGCATCCCGAGCAGTTCGGCGTCGTTGAACTTGATGCCCGGCGACACGCCGGCGCGATCGTCGAGCAGCACGCGCAACCCTGCGGCCTCGCACTCCGTGGCCAGCTGCTCGGCGGCGGGGAGCTGAGGGTCGGTGGCCTTGCCGGTGGCGACGATGTGCACGTCGGCGGGCGCGACCTCGCGCGGCCATACCAGGCCCTTGTCGTCGCAGTTCATCTCCGCGATCGCGGCCACAGCACGCGACACCCCGATGCCGTAGGAACCCATCGTGACCACGCGGGTCTTGCCGTTCTGGTCGAGCACGGTGAGGCCGAGCGCCTCCGCGTACTTGCGGCCGAGCTGGAAGATGTGGCCCATCTCGATGCCACGGGCGATCTCCATCGGCGCCCCGCACCGCGGGCACGGGTCGCCGGCCAGCACCTCGGCGGCCTCGATGACGCCGTCGGGGGTGAAGTCGCGACCCATGACGAGGTGCATCACGTGCTTGCCGGGCTGATCGGCGCCCGTGATCCAGGCCGTGCCGGCCACGATGCGCGGATCGACGAGGTAGCGGATGCCGCTGGCGTTCTCCAGGCCCAGCGCGCCCGGCCCGATGTAGCCCTTGGCGAGGGCCGCGTTGGCCGCGAAGTCGTCCTCCGAGAACGGCTCGATCTCCGCCGGACCGACCTGTGCCTCCAGCCGCTTCATGTCGACGTCGCGGTCGCCGGGCACGCCGATTGCCAGCGGTTCGATGCGGCCGTCGGGGTACTTGAGCTTCACCACGAGGTTCTTCAGCGTGTCGGCCGCCGTCCACTGGCGATCGGGGTGCTGCAGTTCGGGACGGGCGTTGAACAGATCGACGAGCGTCTGGATGGTTGGTGTGTCGGGGGTGTCCATCACCTGCGCGGCCGGAAGCGCATCCCAGCCCGTTGGGGACGGCGGCGCCACCTGCACGGCCTCCGTGTTGGCCGCGTAGTCGCACGCGGTGCAGCGCACATACGTGTCTTCGCCGACGGCGAGCGGCACGAGGAACTCCTCGCTGGCCGAACCGCCCATCGCCCCGCTCATCGCCGAGACGATCACGTACGGCAGGCCCATGCGGTCGAACGTGCGCTGGTAGGCCGCGCGGTGCTTCTGGTAGCTGGCCTCCAGCCCCTCGTCGTCGATGTCGAAGCTGTAGCTGTCCTTCATCACGAACTCGCGGCCACGCAGCAGCCCGGCGCGGGGACGGGCTTCGTCGCGGTACTTGGTCTGGATCTGGTAGATCACCAGCGGCAGGTCCTTGTAGCTGCTGTACAGGTCCTTCACCAGCAGGGTGAACATCTCCTCGTGGGTGGGCGCGAGCAGGAAGTCGGCACCCCGGCGGTCCTGCAGCCGGAACAGGTTGTCGCCGTAGTCCGTCCAGCGGCCGCTGGCCTCGTACGGCTCGCGGGGCAGCAGGGCCGGGAAGTGCACCTCCTGGAAGCCCTCGCGGTCCATCTCCTCGCGCACGATGCGCTCGACGTT
>CAYZFZ010000032.1:13093-24063 GCA_964477795.1 uncultured Bifidobacterium sp. | reverse complement strand
AGGGTGGACAATGGTGGCCCCGAGTGCGGGCATCACAACCGGTTCAAAACCAAGGGGTATCGCACCTGGCGCGACCCACACGGTCACTGGCACACCTACCGTCCCGACGGCACCGAGATCGGCTGGCGCGCCGATCTCCACACCGTCGAGACACACACCCTCGCCGCCGGCGACTGAACCGGCGCGCACCGGCCCCTCAACGTGGGCGCGGTGTCACGGTGGCGACGGCGAGCGCGTCGGCGGCGGTGGCGCCGGGCAGGATCTCGGGGAAGCACCATGTCGCACCCGCGGCCTCCAGCGCTGCGGCATCGGGATGTGTGCCGCCGACCAAGGCGACTTCGAGCCGGCCGGCGGTCAGGTCGCCGGCGCCGAGCGCGGTGGCCACATGCTCGGGTGTCCACACCTCGGCTTCGACCAGCGCCAGCCCTTCCACACCGTGGCGGCGGACTCGCCGCGGCCCGGCGGTGAGGTGGGCCCGGCCGGCGATCCAGATCGGCACACGCGGCCGCTGCACTCCCGCGGCGGTGGTCACATGGCCGCCGGCGCGCTCGACGGGGCCGCCGGTGAGCATCTGGCCCAGCTCGGTGATCCCGGCGTCGAGGGCGGCGGCGCGGGCGCGGTCGTCGCCAGCCGGCTCGTCGAACAGCGAGTACTCGCCGTAGCTGTCGACGCCGAGGCCGAGGCCGAGCACCATCCGGCCGCGCGACAGGCAATCGAGCGACGTGGCCGCCTGCGCGACGAGCTGCGGCCGCCGCCGAGGCAGGGCGGCCACCATCGTGCCGATCAGCACGCGCTCGGTGGCCACCGCGATCGCGGCCAGCGTGACGAACGGGTCGGCGAACGGCGCGAGCGTCCGGTTCCACAGGTGGTCCCACACGAACACACCGTCCCAACCGGCTTGCTCGGCGCTGGCCGCCACCTGCGCGGCCACGCCGGGGTCGGCCAGTTCGCCGGACAACGAGATGGACAGGCCCCAGCGCATGCCTCGACCGTACTCCCGCGCCCCCGGTAGCCGTCTCTGGTTGAACTCGCAGACGCCGAGGGTGGAGGGAGGGTCAGGTGCCGAGCGACAGGATCTGCATCGAGCCGGCGCCGGGGCCGAGCACCTCGACGGTGAGCTCGGAGGCGCCGTCGGGCAACGGCAGCGTGACGGTGGACCACATCGCCAGCCCGAAGGACACCTCGAACGGGTCGAGTTGCGTGCGCCGTACCTCGGGAAGCTCGATGTCGACGTCGACCGACTCGCTGCCGGCCGACAGCCGCAGCCGCAGCGGGCTGGTCAGCCGCTCGTCGGCGAAGTCGGGCAGCACGCGCAGGCGGGCAACGGTGCCGGCGCGGGCGTCGACCGGCAGGGTGAGCGAGGCGCCCGCTGCATCCCACGAGGCGGCGATGGTGCGCGGGAAGCCGACCATCATCGCCAGCTCCGGCCGGTGGCACGGTTCGGTGCCCGGCTCGGCGAACGGCGTGTAGTACCCCTCCGGGCAGAACGTGAGCGTCATGCCCTGCGACGTCGTCTCGGCGGGCGGCTGCGGCCCCGCGCCCGGCAGCGGCGCCACCGCTTCCCCGGCCGTGACCACGCCGAGGCGCACCCCCGCCGGCACCGCCGGCTCGTCGAAGACGGCGCCCGCCCAGCCGCCGCCTGCGCCATCGCCGAGCACGGCGTGGGCCAGTTCGGGCACCCACTCGGCGAGCAGGTCGCGCTGCTGCTGGGCGTCGAGCACTCCGCCGGCATCGCACGCCGGCGCCTCCACCGGGAAGCTGTCAGGTCGGAGCAGCGAGTTGGTGAAGTTGTGGTTGGCACGTTCCAGCACGATCGCCGCGGCCGGCGTCCGGCGCGTTGCCCGCAGCGCCGTGGTGACATACTCGCCACCGCGCACGCCGGTGTCGCCGTCGCACTCGCTGAGCACCACGACCGCGGGAACGTCGACGAGGGGCAGCGCGGCAGCGTCGTTGAGCGCCGGCTGCAGCATCACCACCCCGGCGACGGGGTGGGTGACCGACGTGGCGCCGGCAGCGATCAGGCTCGCGTCCTGCCCGCCGACGGAATGGCCGATCATCACCAGGCGCGACGTGTCGGCGAGGCCGGCCGCCGGCCCGAGCGCCCCGTCCTCCAGCGCCGTCAGCGTGTGGTCCACGATCTCCGCGGTGCGTACGGCGGTCGCCGGCTCGCCGGCGCCGAACGTGTACTGCACGTTGATGCCGGGGGCGACGGCGACGAACCCGCGGGCGGCAAGCGCCTCGGCGAGGTAGGTGAGGCCCTCGTGATTGGGCTGCTCGGTGCCCGCCGGGCACGGCCAGGTGCCGCCGCCGGTGTCGGTGGGGCAGGTGGGGTGGTTGCCGTGCAGGATCACCGCCACCGGGTACGGCCCGCCCTCGGCCGGAGCAGCGACCACGCCCCAGTCGTGCGTCGGTGCGCCGTCGGACAGGGTGAAGCTCCCCTCGTCCCAGGTGGCGCTGGTCACCTCCAGCAGCTCGGGTGGCGTGGTGCCCGGCACGGTGGTCGTACCGGCAGTGGTCGTACCGGCGGCGGTCACGCCGGGGCCGGTCGCATCGTCGCCGTCCGGCGAGCACGCCGCCAGGCACCCGGCCAGCCCACACACCACCAACACGCCCAGCGTCGCTCTCCTCACGGCGGGCAGGTTAGGGAGCAGTGCCCCTCCACGCATGGATGGCTGCTGTCGAAGGCTTCGCGATCACGCGATGCCGTGGGACAGTGCCATCCAGCCTCCGACAGCGATGATGCAGCATCCCCCGATCCCGACCAGCCGCTCGATCCGCCGCGGTGACGCTGCCGTCCAGCGCCGCATGGAGCCGCCGGCGACGCCCCAGGACGTGTCGCTGCACCACGACATGCCGCCGTAGACCGCCAGCAGCAGCATCTGGACGACCACGTGGCCACGGTCGCGGTCCACGAACTGGGGGAGTGCAGCCGCGAAGAACACGATGGTCTTCGGGTTCGTCGCCCCCACCATGAATCCCTGGCGCAGCTCCCGGCTGCGGCCGCTGCCGTCGACGCCAGTGGTCGCAGCTGCCGAGAACCGGCGGTTCCTCAGCGTCTTGGCGCCCACCGACACCAGGTAGACCGCGCCGCCGAAGCGGATGACGTCGTAGAGCATCTGCGACTCGGCGATGATCGAGCCGACCCCGAACGCAGCGAGCAGCCCCTGGAAGGTGGCGCCCAGCGAGTTGCCGGCGGCAGCGGCGATCGCGGCCGGCCGGCCGACGGCCAGCGCCCTGCTGACGATGAACATCACGCTGGGGCCGGGCATGACGACGATCACCGCCGCGGTCATGCAGAAGCTGAACAGGAGTCGGGTGTCGAGGAAGGAGTTCACGGGTTCGACGATGCGCCGATCGATGCGCACCCACCAGTGACACGACCCTCACATCACCCTGACAATCGCGGCCGGGTTCACGGGCAGGTCGCCAGGATCGGTTCCAGCCCCAGATCGGCGGCGAGACCCTGCGCCCTGCCCGCCAGCGCGTCGGCCCGGGCGGCGGCAGCGCGGCCGCCGCGCGCTCGCTCGACCGCGGCGAGCTCGGCCAGCGTGCGCACCATGTACGGCCGCCCGTTCATGTCCTCCTCGACGGCCAGGGCACGGTGGAGATGCTCGGTCGCACGGTCGAGATCGCCCACGACCCTGCTCAGCACACCCAGGTGATGGTCGAGCGGCCCGATCCACGCACCGACCGGAGCAATGCGGACCACCCGCACGCCCAGCTGGCCGAGCCGCGTGAGCCGATCACGCACGACCAAGGCCCGGTCCGGGTCGCCGTCGGCACCGCATGCCCACGCCCACATCCCCAGCACCGGCAACCGCTCGGCGCTGAGATACACCCAGTCGCGATCGACGACCTTCCCGCGCTCACCGATCTGCTCGTCGAAGAGCTGGGCGAGCAGCGGCCGCTCGCCAGCGGCAGCCGCCAACGCCGCGTACGCGGCCTCGAACGTGGCCAGGTTCGCGAAGTCGGCTCGGACGGCGGACATCATCTCGAAGATCGGCCTCGCCGGCCCGGTGTCGTACGCCCGGATTCCCGAGTTCGCGAAGTAGACCCAGGCGAAGTTCCCGTCCTCGATCGTGGACGCATGTGCGAGCGCCTCCTGCCCGGCGGCCTCGGCGTCGTCGTAGCGCCCCTCGATCTGTGCGACCGCGGCGAGCATGTTCGACGACAGGGCCAGCTCGTAGGGCCGGCGAAGTCGGTTCGCGATCGTCCGGTACTCGCCGACCGCGTGCCGGAAGCGATCCGCCTCGCCGAGCTCGAGGGCCGCCCACGCCTGCCGGTACCAACCGGTGGACAGCACGGGCAGGTCCTGGCGGGCGTGGGCGACGCGGATGATGTCGCGCGCCAACCGGCCCAGCGGCTCGGGATCGTCGACGACCAGCGAGTCGCGCAGGCTGCCCAGCGAGATCAGCAGCTCGTCGGAGACGTCGGGTTGCGCCACGGCCTCGGCCACGAGCGCGGCCGCCTCGCGGCGGCGCAGCTCGGCCTCCGTGGACTGGACGAAACCCAACTGGCGTCGCAAGGTGGCCAGCAGCGCCGGGCGCAGCACCATCTCGCCCGGGTCGAGCTTCGCGATCGCGGTCTCCAGCTCGTGGATGCGCTCCGGGTCGCTCTGCGTGTACCTCACGCTCGCGGACAACCCGAGCGCGGCGCGAGCGAACGCCGCGACCTCGCCGGTGCGGTCGGCCACCTGCAACGCGATCGACAGCTGCTCCTTGCCCTCGACCAACCTGCCGGCGGCGATCAGCGCCGACCCGAGCCGCACCAGCGTGTCGGCGTACTCGCCATCGGGTTCGTCCCACGTGGCGACCGCACGCTCGAAGCAGGCGATGGCCTCGTCGATCGAGGCTGCGGCCGACGCGGCGATGCCCGCACGGGCAGACCAGCGCGCGGCGGTGCTGCGCGCGGTCGGGTCGCTCGCGGCCACGACCGCCCAGTGACGTGCGACGTCGACGATCTCGCCCGCCGTCACGGGCGCCAGCTCGGCCAGCCAGGTTGCCGCCGATCGGTGCAATGCCGCCCGCCGGACCTGCGACGTGCCCCCGTAGATGGCCGAGCTGACGAGGCCGTGCGAGAACGCCACGACTGCCGCCGTGTGCTCGACGACCAGGCCCGAGAGCAGCGAGTCCTCGGCCGCGGCGAGCAGGGCCTCGCCGTCCAGGCCGGCCATGCGCCCGGCGAGATGGACGTCGAACTGCTGGCCCAGCACCGCGCCGGCGCGCAGCAGCATCTGTGCTTCCGGCGACAGGCCCGCCACGCGCAGGTCGATCGTCTGGCGGATGCCGTCGGGCACCGCCGGGGTGCCGGCCCCTGGCTCGGCGGGGTGGCGCAGGAGGTGCTCGGTGAGCTCGCGGATGAACAGGGGGTTGCCGTTCGTGGCGTCGCTGACCGCCTCGATCAACCCGTCGGAGGTCTCGTCGCCGGCCACGTCGGCCACCAGTTCCACCAGCTCGGCTCTGCTGAGCCCGCCGAGCTGCACTGTGGCGACGGTGCAGTTCCGGCGAAGCTCCGCGAGTGCGGCCCGGGTCGCGGTGGTCACATCGGTGGATCGGATCGTGCCCACGACCATCGTGCCGGCGAGCCGGTCGTGCGCCGAGAGGAAGGCGAGCATCGCCAGCGTGCCCTGATCGGCCCAGTGGAGATCGTCGAGCACCACCAGCGTGGGACCCGTCGCACCGAGCAGGCTGGCGACGGTCTCGAACAGCAGGCGCCGCTCGACCTCCGGGTCGGCGCGGCTTGGTACGAGCGGATCGGACGCATCGTCGAGCAGCCCGGGGACGAGGCGGCCCAGATCCGTCAGCTCCGGCGGGACACTGTTGCCGAAGCGCGCCAGGGCGGTGCGGATCGGGTCGACGAACGCCTCGAACACACCGAGCCGATGCGTGGTCGAGCGGCCGGTCAGCACCGTGACCCCCTGGTCGGCGAGCTCCGCGGCGAACTCGCCGGCGAGGGTGGTCTTGCCGACCCCGGCCTCGCCGGTGAGCAGCGTGACCCGCGTGCGTCGCGCCCACGCGTCCCGCAGCGCCTGTAGCTCGACACGTCGCCCGATGAACGGCCGGTGCCCGCGGTGCGACACCCCCGGCGCAGCCGGTCCGTCGTCGGCGGAGGCGGCCCGCCCGATCGGCGTGGCAGCAGCCTCACCCCTCGCCGAGGCGATCAGCGCGGCGCGCTGCGCACCATCGATGGCGAGCGCATCGCACAGCAGGCCGACGGTCGTGAGGCGCGGCGACGTGCGGCGGCCGGCCTCCAGGGCGGCAACTCCTGCGGCGCTGATCCCCGAGCGCTCGGCGAGGCGCTCCTGGGTCAGCCCGGCCGCAGTGCGCAGCCGCCGCAGGGTGGCGCCGAAGGTCTCCGTCGTTGGCACCCGCCCACGCTAGTGCTCGCTCCGTTCGGCGGTCGGCGAGCCCGTGCCGCGGGCGCGCTCGAGGCCGTCGAGGATCAGGTCGAGGACGAACCGGAACTCGTCGGGGCGTTCGCCCGGCGTGCGGGCAGGGTCTTGGTGGTAGAGCATGTGGTCGGCCATGTACGGGTAGCGATCGACTGCGAGCTCCTGGTCGACGCGGGTGTACATGTCGGCGGTGTAGCCGTCGTCGAAGTCGTAGGCGATCTGCTGCGACGTGAACCCGCCGATGTGCAGCGAGATGGCGTGGAAGCCGAGATCGCGCAGGTGACCGTCGAGCCCGCCGGCGGCGAGCAGCCGCAGCGTCACCTCCATGATCTGCCATCGGTTCGGACCGGGGAAGTGATCCGTCGAGATCGGCCCTGCCCACCGGTGGCTCAGCAGCATGTCGTGTTGCGCGACCGCGAGGTCGCGCAGCCCGTCCTTCCAGTCGACACGCTCCGGGTCGGGCGCGACGACCTCGGCAGCGATGAGGTCGAGCATCCCCTCGAGCAGGTCGCGCTTGTTCGATACATGGTTGTACAGCGCCATCACCACGAAGCCGAGGTGATCGGCCAGGCGACGCATCGACAGGCCGTCGAGCCCCTGCGCGTCGGCGAGCTCGATCCCGGCGAGGAGGATCCGCTCCCTGCTCAGCGGGGTGCGTGCCCCCCCGTTCGCTGCGCTGGGACTCGCTGCCATCGGCGCGGCGTTCGTTGGCGGTTGCATTACGTACAGCGTACATGTACCCTGCTCGCATGACGAACGTACAACGTACACAAGGGTCGGCCGATGCGGCCGGCGCCACAGGATCGGGCACCATGTGGGCCGTGGTCCACACCCGTTACGGGCAGCCCGATGTCTTGCAGGTCGGGTCCGTCGCCGTGCCGGCGCCCGCGGCCGGCGAGGTGCTGGTGGAGGTCGCGGCGGCAGCCGTCAACCCGCTCGACTGGCACTTCACCACCGGCCGGCCGTACTTCCTGCGGCTGATGTTCGGCCTGCGCCGGCCGAAGCAGGCCACGCGCGGCGCCGACGTCGCCGGCCGAGTCGTCGCGCTCGGCGACGGCGTCACCGAGCGTGCCATTGGCGACCGTGTCGCCGGGGTGGCCGCGGGCAGCTTTGCCGAGTTCGCCACGGCCAAGGCCTCGAGTCTCGCGGTGGTGCCCGGTGGGCTCGCCGATCACGAGGCGGCGGCGCTGCCGCTCGCCGGGGTGACCGCGCTCCAGGCGCTGCGCGATCAGGGCGCGGTGTCCGCCGGGCAGCACGTCCTGGTGGTCGGCGCGGCCGGCGGGGTGGGCGTGTACGCCGTCCAGCTCGCGGTCGCGATGGGTGCGGTCGTCACCGGTGTGTGCAGCGGCCGCAACGCGGATCTGGTCCGGTCCCTGGGCGCGGCCGACGTGGTCGACTACGAGACCGCCGACTGGGTGGGCGGCACCCGCTACGACCTGATCATCGACTGCGTCGGGAGCCGGCCGCTCGGCGCCTGCCGGCGGGCCCTGGTGGACGGTGGCAGATACGTGATGATCGGTGGCCCGAAGTCGAACCCGTGGCTCGATCCGCTCGCTCGCGTCGTCGCGGGCAAGCTCCGCTTCGCCTTCCGGTCGCAGCAGTTCCGCCAGTTCACCGCCGTCATCAAGCGCGACGACGTGCGCGAGTTGTTCGACCGCGTGGAGGCAGGGGAGCTGCGCGCCGTGGTCACGCGGCGTGTCGCGCTCGACGACGTACCCGTCGCGATCGCGGCCTTCGCCGGCGGGCATGCGCGCGGCAAGGTCGTCGTCGACGTTCGAACCCTCGGCGAGAGTGGGGAGACGGCGTGAGCACGGCGCCGATCGATTCGCTCGTGTCACCGGCATGGTTGGCGGACCATCTTGCCCACGACGACGACCTCGTGGTGGTCGATGCCCGCGTGGCGTTCAACGCGGCCGGGGCGGTGGCGGCGCGCGAGGCGTACGAGGCCGGGCACATCCCCGGGGCCGTCTTCGCCGACCTGCCCGGCGAGCTGTGCGACCCGACTGGCCGAATCGCATTCGCGATGCCGGCGCCCGAGGCGTTCTGCGCGGCGATGGGCCGGCTGGGTGTCGGCGACGGCACGCGGGTGGTGCTCTACGACGCTCGCCAGCGATCATCGGGCCGCTCCTTCGCATCGATCTGGGCCGCGCGGGTGTGGTGGATGTTGCGCTGGGTCGGGTTCGACAGGGCGGCGCTGCTCGACGGGGGATTCGACGCCTGGGTCGATGCCGGCTTGCCCGTCGAGCAGGGCGACGAGCGCACCACCCCGCGCCGGCTCACCCCGCGACCGCAGCCGGCGCGGATCGCCGACCGAGACGAGGTGCTGGCTGCGATCGAACGAGACGATGTCACCCTCGTCGACACACTCGACGCCGACCACTTCGCCGGGCGAACCTCGATGTATCCCCGGCCAGGGCACATCACACGCGCCGTCAACCGTCCGGTGTTCGACCTGTACGACGACACCGGACGCTTCCTGCCAACTGCCCAGCTGGCTGCGTCGTTCGCCGACCTTGGCTCGGGCCGGGTGATCGCCTACTGCGGCGGCGGCATCGCCGCATCGGCCACCGCGTTCGCCATGACGCGCGCGGGTCTCCACGACGTCGCCGTCTACACGGCCTCACTGCAGGAGTGGGCCGCCGACGGCGCGAACCCGATGGAGGCCGACGGCGAGCTCGGTGCGTGAGCGCACACCGAGCTCGCGGTAGACCCTCGTGAGGTTCGACTCCACGGTGCGCACGCTCACCAGAGGTAGCGGCCACTGCGACGGGACGTGGCTCAGGCGGCGTGGCCGCCACCTCGCCTCCGGCGCTCCGCTCGGTTCGGCGGTGCGGGCGGCGGGGCGGGCCGGTCGAGGCGCCGAACCTGATGCCGGTGGCACTCGCAGTACGCGTCCGCGGGGAGCACCACCTGCAGCATCTCGCCCGGCTGCAGCAAGCAGCCGTACCGGTTCGACCATGTGCCGAACAGGTCGCCCCAGAGGTGATCGCGGTGCACCTCCACGCAGCGCACACCGAACCGGCGCATGGTGGTGGCCGACAGCTCGCCGGCGGACTTGATGCCTTCGACGAGCTGGGTGATCATGCGTGCCGCGTGGTCGAGTTCGGCGTCGACGATCGTCAGCTCGGGGTGGCCGTAGGACTCGGTGAGGCCGACCGTGTAGCACCACGCGGTGCCGGCGTCTTTCACTTGCACGAGGGCCCAGCCATGGACCCTGATGATCAGGTCGTACGCCTGCATCACTGCTTCATGTGAGTAACCATCGCATTCCAAGCACATGCCGGGAGTGTGCACGCGGGGTGTGACGGAGTTGCCCGGGCGGACTTACTGTGTCGCACCCCTTTGCGATGATGCGTACATGAGTTCGTGGATGGAGCCGGATGATGCGCAGCTGGAGGCGATGACACCAGCCGAGCGCGAAGCCTGCTGGCGCGCCCTCGAACGCGAACGGGTCGCGTTGGAGGCGCGTATGGCCCGGTTCGTGCACCGGCTCGGTGAGCGTGGCGATCATCTGGTGGATGGGCACCGCAGCCTGCGCGCCTTCGGGCGGGCGGCGTGCAACTGGTCCACCGCCGAAGCGGCCCGTATCGAACGCCTCGGCCGGCTGCTGGCCCGATACCCGGCGGTGTCGGACGCGGTGGCTGCCGGCAGGCTCGGCATCCCACAACTACGAGTGCTCGCCGGGCTCGCCGCCAACCCGCGCGTCGTGTCGCGGTTGGATGACGCGATCGACCTGCTCGTCGAGCAGGCGTGCATGTTGGACTTCGACGATCTGTTCATCGTCGCCCGACGCTGGGAGTCGTTGGCTGACGAAGACGGCGCCGGCGACCGGCACGAGCGCGCCCACAGGAACCGCAACGCCCGGCTGCACATCGGCGACCACGGCTTCGAGCTCACCGCCAACGGTGGCAACACGGTCGGGGTGCAGTGGCAAGAGGTGCTCGATGCGTTCGTGCAGTCCGAGTTCCTCGCCGATTGGGAAGCCGGTGTCGCCGAGTTCGGTGACGAGATGTGCCCCGCCCGCCTGGCGCGTACCGACGCCCAACGACGCGCGGATGCGTTGCACGCGATCTTCCTCGCGGCCGCCAGCGCCACCTCCTCCAGCACCGGCGCGGATGTGACCGTCAATCTGGTGATGGGCTACGACCGGTTCCAGCGTGAACTCACCCGCGCCCTGGGCGGTGTCCCCGAACCTGGCGACCACCTGGATCTGTTCCAGCCGTGCGAGACGGTCGACGGGCACCAGCTGGACCCGCGTGACGTGATGATCGCGGCGGCGATGGGGCATGTGCGTCGGGTGGTGGTCGATTCCGCCGGTGTCGTGGTCGACATCGGTCGCCGGCAACGCCTGTTCACCGGTGTGCTGCGCGAGGCGGTGATGCTCGCCTCGGCCAGGTGCACCTGGCCGGGTGACAACCGGCGGGCGAAGTTCTGTCAGGCGGATCACATCGTCCCGCACGCCGATGACGGGCCCACCAGGGTGGACAATGGTGGCCCCGCCTGCGGGCATCACAACCGGTTCAAGACCCGCGGTTATCGCACCTGGCGCGACCCACACGGTCACTGGCACACCTACCGT
>CAYZFZ010000032.1:0-13083 GCA_964477795.1 uncultured Bifidobacterium sp. | reverse complement strand
CGGCACCGAGATCGGCTGGCGCGCCGATCTCCACGTCGTCGAGACACACACCTTCGCCGCCGGCGACTGAACTGGCGCGCACCGCCCCCTTGCCGGCTGACAGCGGCGTGTTCGCACGCGACACTGTCGGGATGCGCATCGAGAGGGTCACGGCGTGGAGCATCCACCTGCCGTACGTCGAAGGCGTCTACCGGATGGCGGGCGACCGGGTGACGACAGGGATGGACGCGGTTGTGGTGCGCGTCACCGCCGACGACGGGACCGTGGGGATCGGTGAGTCGGGCACGGTGGGGCGGACGTTCGACGCGCAGAACCTGCCCGGGCAGATCAGCGGGGTCACGGCGCTCGCGCCGGCAATCCTGGGGATGGACCCGCGCAGCCCGCAGGCCGTGCATCGTCGCCTGCAGGCCGCGATGACGGGCCACCCGTACTGCAAGTCGCCCATCGACATCGCGGTGTGGGATCTCGCCGCCCGCTGTGCGGGGCAGCCGCTGTGGCAGCGCCTCGGCGGCGACGGCCCGCAGCCCACCTCGCTGTACCGGCCCGTCCAGGGTGCGACACCCGACGAGGTGCGGGTGAAGGCTGGCGAGCGGCTGGCTCAGGGCTACCGGCGCCTGCAGGTGAAGGTCGGCGACGACCCGCTGACGGACGCGCAACGCGTCCTCGCTGTGCGCGAGGCAGTGGGTTCCGACGTCGTGATCTTCGCGGACGCGAACTGCGGCTTCTCGCTGTCCGCCGCTCGCCGGTTCGTCCGCGAGCTGGGCCCCGGTGGTGCCGGCGTGTTCCTGGAGCAGCCGTGCGCAACCTTGACCGACTGCGCTCACCTTCGCTCCGCGTGGGCCGGCCCGATGGTGATGGACGAGAGCATCACGTCGCTCGCGGCGCTGATCGAGGCGCACCGGCTGGGGGTGGCCGACGGTGTGACGATCAAGCTCACCCGCGTCGGTGGCATCACCCCGGCGGTGACGATCCGCGACACGGCCGTCGAGCTGGGGATCGGTGTCACGGTGGAGGACGCCTCGGGCTGCAACCTGGCCGACATGACGTTCGCCCACGTGAACGCTTCGACACCGGCGGCGTGGAGAGTGCACAGCGTCGACTTCGACAGCTGGGTCACCATCACCCACGTGACAGGCCCGTCAGCACGCCAGGGCAGCGACCTCGTTCCCGACGCGACGCTCGCCGGTCTGGGCCTGGAGCTGGACATGCAGCAACTGGGCGCGCCATTCGTCGACGTGACCGCCTGACGCATCGCGGCTCGCGGTTCACGGCACGGCTCGGTCCTGCGCGACCGTGGTCCCGTGCGGCGGGCCGCCGTCTGTGGTTGGATTCGCCGATGGCAGACGGGCTCGTCCTCGCGCCGAGGCTGCGGCCCGGCGACCGGGTGCGGCTCGTGTCGCCCGCCAGCACCCCCGACCGGGCGGCGGTCGACGACTGCCTGCGGGTGCTGGACAGCTGGGGGTTGCGCGGCGAGGTGGCCCCACACGCGTTCGACGAGTGGGGCTACATGGCCGGGTGCGATGCGCACCGCCTCGACGACCTCAACGATGCGTTCCGCGATCCGGAGGTCCGGGCAGTCGTCGCCACCAGGGGAGGGGCCGGGGCCTTCCGGATCGCGGATCGGATCGACGTCGCCGCCGTTCGAGCCGACCCGAAGCCGCTCGTCGGGTTCAGCGACATCACCGTCCTGCACCTCTCGTTGCTACGGCACTGCGCGGTCGGTGGGATCCACGGTTGTCTCGTCGGGTCGACTGCGCAGGCTTCGGTGCGTCAGCTGCTGATGACCACCGACCCGCTCGTGCTGCACCGTGATCCGCTGGCGGTGTCCGCGGCAGCCGAGGTTCCCGGACGCGCGTGCGGTCGCCTGATCGGTGGGAACCTGGCCTCGGTGGCGACGTCCATTGGCGTGCGCATGCCGCCCCTCTCCGGTGCGGTGCTCTTCCTCGAAGATAACGGGTGGTGGGTCTTGGAACGATCGACCGTCAGCTGACGCAGCTCATCAGCTCCGGCGCCCTTGCGGGCATCGCCGGTGTCGCGCTCGGATCGTTCGATGGCTTTCGCAACTACTGCGACCGCGGATGGACGCTGGCCGACGTGCTCGCCGACCGCCTCGGCCGCCTCGGTGTGCCCGTGCTCGGCGGACTCTTCGCCGGTCACGACCTGCACGGGTCTGACGGTGCTCCCGACCAGTCGGCCCTGCCGCTCGGCTCGCTCGCCACGCTCGACACCGTGAGCGGCACGCTGACGGTGGACCCAATCGTCCACTCAGCCCCGCGGATGGCCGAGCTTCTCACCGAGCGGCTACCCATTTCCCAGGAAGTTCCCAGGATGGGGGCAGACGCTGACGGTGAAGAGCTGCGTGCGGGTGCGCAGCGTGGATGAGAGAAGTGAGTGTCATGGAAATGAACCGCCGCCAGCTGCTGCGAGTGCTCGGGGCTTCGGTGATCGCGGTGCCGTTCGTGCTCGACGGGTGCAGCGATTCGGGCAGCACAGCCGGCACGTCGTCGACCGGATCGACCGGCACCGGCACCGACACCGGCACCGACACCGACACCAGCACGGCAACCGGCACGCTCTCGCTGGGCCGTAGCGGGTGGAGCTACGACGAGTCGAACGACGTCTACTACCTGCTCGGCGCCACCTATGTGGCGGCGCCGGCGGCGGCCGAGTACGAGACACTGGGCATCTTCGTGCCCGGCGCGTACTTCAGTGGCAGCAAGGGCAGCGACGGCACGTACGCGATCGAGCTCAGCGACTCGGGCAGCGTCGGTGGCTTCACCGCGGCGTCGGCGCCGATCGTGATGCCGGTGAACACACCCGGCTACTCGGCCCAGCAGTCGCCCAGCTCGTACAGCTACGACGAGGTCGCGTCCTACATGGAGGCCGGGTTCGTGTACGTGGCCGCCGGCATGCGCGGCAAGGACAGCCAGAGCGACAACTACACGGGCAACGCCCCCTGGGGCGTGACCGACCTGAAGGCGGCGGTGCGCTTCCTGCGCTACAACGCCGCCGACCTGCCGGGTGCCCACGACAGGATCTTCGTGTTCGGCCACAGCGGTGGCGGCGCGCAGAGCACGGTGATGGGCTCGTCGGGCGATTCGGCGCTCTACACGCCGTACCTGGAGGCGATCGGCGCCGCGATGATCGACGCCGACGGCAACGAGCTGAGCGACGCGATCGCCGGCGTGATGGCGTGGTGCCCGATCACGAGCCTCGACCAGGCGAACGCCGCGTACGAGTGGAACATGGGTCAGTTCGCGACCAGCGGCACACGTGCCGACGGCACGTGGACCAAGGCCTACTCACGCGACCTCGCCGGCGCGTTCGCGACCTACGTGAACGAGCTCGGGCTGACATCTGCCGACGGCACGGAGCTCGCGCTCGAGAGCTCGGCCGCAGGGTCGTACCTCGCCGGCAGCTACCACGACCATGTGCTGTCCGTGATCGAGGGATCGCTCAACGACTTCCTCGCCGCCACCACGTTCCCGTACACGCCGTCGTCGAGCGGCGGCATGCCCGGTGGCGGCGCGCCGCCGTCGGGCGGCACCCCGCCGTCGGGCCCGGCATCCAGCACGTCGTCCAGCACGTCGTCGACCACGTACGACACCGCCCAAGCGTACATCGACAGCCTCAACGCGGATGCCACCTGGGTGAGCTACGACGACGCCACGGGCAGCGCCACGGTGCTGAGCCTGGAGGGCTTCGTCAACAGCCAGAAGAGCGCCTCCAAGGACGTGGGCGCGTTCGACGGCATCGACCGGCAGGCGACGGAGAACGTGGTGCTCGGGATCGGCACCGACGGGCTGCACTTCGCGCAGGTGTCGCGCGACGTGATCGCCGCCGGCGAGAGCGAGTACGCCGGCCTCTCCGGCTGGGACGACTCGTACGGTTCGGCCGGCTACGACTCGGATTTCGCGATCACCGACTCGGTCGGGGTGGACGTGCTGACGCGCGGCGACATGTACGACCCGATGTACTTCCTCACGAGTGCCGACGGCGGCTACCAGTCGTCGGTGGTCGCGCCGAAGTGGCGCATCCGCACGGGCATCATGCAGGGCGACACGGCCAACACCGTGGAGATCAACCTGGCGCTCGCGCTGGCCGCGCTCGGCGGTACCGACGTCGACTTCGCCACGATCTGGGGGCAGGGCCACACCATGGCCGAGCTCACCGGCGACTCGACGACGAACTTCATCGCCTGGGTCACCGAAAGCGTCGCCTGACGCCGACCGCGGCCCGCTCCGTAGGCGGCTGAGTGCACACGCCGGGTTATGGTCCGCTCCGTGGACGACGCGGACTTCCTCACGACCTGCCGGGCGCTGGCGCCGGCGTTTGCTGCTGCGGCCGAGGAGGGCGAGCGGCTGCGCCGGGTGCCCGAGCCGCTGATGGACGAGGTGCGCGCCTCGGGCATCCTCGGCGCGGTGGTGCCGAAGTCGCTGGGCGGGCACGGGCTGTCGTTCGACACGGTGTTCGAGGGCACACGCGAGCTGGCCCGCGGGTGCCCGTCGATGGCATGGGCGGTGTCGTTCCTCGTCATCCACGCCTGGATGCTCACGCGGTTCCCGGCCGAGTCGCACGATGCGCTCTTCCGCAGCGGCAAGGTGCCCACCGCGGCGGCGCCACTCAGCCCCACCGGCCAGTTGCGCCAGGTGGAAGGCGGGTACGTGGTGTCGGGCCGCTGGGACTGGGCGACGAGCATCAACAACTCGGACTGGTGCATGGTGCACGGCTTCGACACCGGCGTGGAGTTCGGCACCCGTTTCGCGGTGCTGCCCGTGGAGCAGATCACGGTGGAGGACACCTGGTACATGTCCGGCATGCGGGCCACCGGCAGCAATGTGGTGGTGGTGGACGACGTGTTCGTGCCGGCCGCGTTCACGTGCTCGGGCAACGACCTGCGCGAGGCGGGCAGCGCCGTGCCCGACGACCGTCACGGCCGCCTGCCGCTGCTCGCCGCGCTGGCACTGCTGGCATCCTCGCCGGCGGTCGGCGCGGCCGAGGCAGCCGTCGACCTGCACCGCGCCCGGATGTCCGAGCGCGTGCTCGCCTACACGCTCGGCGAGAAGGCCGCCGACCAGCCGGTCGCCCAGGCTCGCCTCGCAGCGGTGTCGTCCGACCTCGCGACGACGGTGGCGGGTTGGAGGGCGGCGATCGCCGAACTGCTCACTGCCCAGCGGCCCGACGACCTGCTGCGCGTGCGCACGCGGCTCGCCGCGGCCGCAGCCGTCCGTTCCAGCCGGCTGATCATCGGCGCCATCGGCGAGGGTGCGGGTGCGAGCGTCTACGCCTCGTCGCACCCGCTGCAGCGCCTGCAGCGCGACGTGGAGACGCTGAAGGGCCACGTGGTGTTCGACTGGGACCGTGCCACCGAGCTCGCCGGCAGGGTGATGCTCGGCCGCCCGCTGCTCCCCACCGACCTCGCATAGCGCGGCCGCAAGGGTTTGCTGGCGGGTCAGCTGCGAGTCGCGGCGTGGCGGCCGGCGATGAAGCCGAACGTCATGCCCGGGCCGAGGGTGCCGCCACCGCCGCCGTACACGCCGGCGGTGACCGCGGCCATCGTGTTGCTGCACACGTAGAGGCCCTCGATCGGCCGGTCGTTCCAGTCGACGACCTGCGCGTTCGCGTTCGCGACCGGGCCGCCGCAGGTGCCGTTCACGCCGGCCTCCATCAGGATCGCGTAGTACGGGGGCTGGTCGATCTCGCCGAGGCACGACATGGGTTGCGGCCGCGACGAGTCGCCCACCCAGTGATCCCAGGTGCTGTCGCCTCGGCCGAAGTCGTCGTCGTGGCCCTTCTGCGACAGGTCGTTCCAGCGCTCGACGGTGGCCTCCAGGCCGTCGCCGTCGACGCCGATCTTCGCGGCCAGCTCGCGCAGGGTGTCGGCCCGGGTGGCCCACGAGGGTGCTGGCTCGCCGGCGACGCTGGTGAACATGCGGTAGTTGCTCATGTAGCGGCTGTCGAACACCATCCAGTACGGCAGGTTCGTCCACTCGTAGGCGGCGGGGTCGAACTGGTGCAGCGCGAACCCGAGCGCGTTGTAGTTCATCGCCTCGTTGACGAAGCGGCGGCCCTGGCGGTTGACGAGGATCGAGCCGGGGAAGGCGCGCTCCGACGCGCAGGCGAGGAAGTTGGGGCGGGCATCGCGATGGCCGGCCTTCGACTCCTTGCTGGATGTCATCCACCAGGCGTTGGACATGTTGCCCAGGCTGGCCCCCACCTCCATCGCCATCAGCAGGCCGTCGCCCTCGCACTCGGGCACGCTGATCGGGCCGGTCATCGGGCCGCGCAGGAACTTCTTCACCAGCGACTCGTTCCACTCGAAGCCGCCGGTGGCGATCACCACACCCTTGCGGGCGCGCACGCGGACGGTGCCGCGCTCCTGCTCGGCCACCACGCCGACGACCTTGCCGCCGTCGGTGCACAGGGTGCGGGCGCGCGTCTCGTAGAGCACCGGGATGCCGCGGTCGAGGATGCCCTTGAAGAGCGAACCGACCAGTGCCTGCCCCTGCCCACGGCAGTCGCGGCGTACACGCTCGGCCAACTCGTCGTCGCTGACGCCGCCGTACTTGTCCTCGAAGCGGCTGAGCAGCTTGGGCACGCCGGTCTTGGGCGGGTTCACGCGGGTTGCCGCCGAACCAAGATCCTCGAACGGGAAGACGTCGTTGTCCAGCGAGCGTCCACCGTGGGGCAGGGCGCCGATGATGCCGGGCTGGTAGTCGGGGAAGCCGAGGAACGTGCGCAGCTGCGCTGGGGTGTGATCCGCCAGGAAGCGCACCATCTCGGGGCCGGACTCCAAGAACGCGGAGAGCGTGTCCGCGTCGAGCATCCCGGGAGCGAGCGCGTCGAGGTAGGCCACGACATCGTCGATGGAGTCCTCGATGCCGGCCTCGAGCTCGTGGTGGTTGAGCGGGACCCACAGCATCCCGCCCGACATCGCGCTCGTGCCGCCCACCATTCCTGACTTCTCGAGGACGAGCACCTCGCCCGCGCCGTAGTGGTGCGCCGCCAGCGCGGCGACGAGTGCGGCCGCGCCGCTGCCGAGGACGACCACGTCGGCCTCGATGTCCCAGCTTGCATCCTGTTCGCTCATGGCTTCCCCGTGTGGATCGAGAGTGGAATCAATCTCAAGAAACTACACGAGTTGGCGTCAGTTCAAAAGGTGAGACCCGCAGGACGGATGCCGGTGGCCGGTGGCGGCTCGCCCACCGTGGAGAACCGGTCGCGCAGGTGGGTGGTGTCGTTGTAGCAGCGCACGATCCACCGCTCGGGGGTGACGACCAGGTGTGAGATGGAGGCGTTGTCGGCACCGGTGAAGGCGAACCCGGTCGACCCGGTGGCGAGGTTCATGATCGTGCCGATCACCCCGCCGTGCACGACGATCGCGACCAACTCGTCGGGATGCGCGGCGGCGATCCGCTCGATGCCGGCCCGCACCCGGTCGCGTAGCGCGCGCTCGGACTCGGCGCCCGGGATGACGTCCCATCGACCCTGCTGGAACATCGCGGTGGCGATCGGGTCGCCGTCGACCACTCGCTGGCGCAGCACGCCGCCCTCCCAGTCGCCGAGGAACACCTCGCGCAGGTCGGCCTCGACCACCGGCTCCAGTCCCAGCCGTGCCGCCAGCGGCGCGGCCGTCTGGTGGGTGCGGCGCAGTGTGGTGACATAGATCGCTGCGATCCGCTCACGCGACGCGGCGAGGCGGTCGGCGATCTGCTCGGCCTGCTCCAGGCCCTCCACCGCGAGGGCCGGGTCGCCGTGGCCGTCCCTCAGCGGCAGCGCGTGGCCCTCGGTCATCGGCTCGGACTCGCCGTGGCGGACCACCAGGATCTCGCACGCGCCCGGCGGTGGAGTGAAGCGGTGCTGCCGGAACTGGCGAGGGCCGGCCTCTGGGGCAGTGGAAGGTGCAGTCGCGTCCGTCACGCTCGGGCAACCTACCCGCCGAGTTGATCCGCCGCCGGGCTGAACGACCGCCATGTTTGAGCCGGGCGCAGTTCGGCAATCAAGGAGCAGCACGAACGCTGCGATTGGGCGGCGTTCGTTCATCCAAGGAGCACCAATGCTTGGTTTCATCCTGTACCTCCTCGTCATCGGTCTGGTCGCCGGGTTCGTCGCCCGCGCGGTGGTACCCGGTCGCGACGACATGTCGGTCGGCGCCACGATCGTGCTGGGGATCGTCGGTTCCTTCGTCGGCGGCTTCATCGGCTACGTCCTGACGCACCACGACGCCGGCGACGGCGCGTTCCAGGCGTCGGGCGTCATCGGTTCGATCGTCGGTGCGATCCTCGCCCTGCTCGTCTACCGTGCCGCGAACCGGCGCCGCATGATCTGACCGTCTGGTGCGCGCGAGTCAGGACCCGACGACGCAGAACGCGTTGCCGTCGACGTCGGCAAGTGCCACTGCACCTGGGCAGGCGCGGGCGATCTCGAGGCGAGCCGAGCCCAGTGCGAGCAGCTCGTCGACCGCCGCCGGCACCGTGCTGCCGGCGGCGGGTGCCACGTGAAAGTGCAGCCGATCGGGGCCGTGGCGCTGCATGAGTGGCGGGCCGCTCCACGTGATCTTCGGGCCCACGCCGTCGGGCGACTGGACGGCGGTTTCCTCGTCGTGATCCCACACCAGCGGCCAGCCGAGCGCGGCGCTCCAGAACTGGCCGAGGGCGTGCGTGCCGTCGCAGTTCACCGCGCCGAGCCGCGGGCAGCCGGCGAGGAACCGGTTGCCCGGGCCGAGCACGCACAGTTCGTTGCCCTCCGGATCGGCGAGCACGACGTGGGTGTCGTTCGGGTCCTGGCCGATGTCGACGTGGCGTGCGCCGAGCGCGAGCAGCCCGGCCACGGTGTCTCGTTGGTCGGCCGCCGTGGCGGTGGTGAGGTCGAAGTGGATGCGGTTCTGGCCGGTCTTGACGTGCACGACCCGCCGCAGGTGCACTCGGAAGCTGGTCTCGTCGGTGGGCACCAGGTCGACGCTGCCGCCCCCGCCAGGCTCGACGTCCCACCCCAGCGCTTCGGCCCAGAACGCAGCGAGCCGTTCGGGGTGGAGCGCATCGAGCACGAGCGCGGTCAGCCGGACGGTCATCGGGCCATCGTGCCACGGCCCGGGGCAGCCGCGGGCCGCGCAACCGGCAGAGAGCAGGCACCATGACCATCTTCGACGACCTCCGCGCGAGCCACGAGGTGCAGCGCGCGCTGGCGCGGCGGAAAGCAGCTTGCCACCGAGGTGCGCGATCACCTCGACGAGGAGGAGCACGGCACGTTCCAGCTGGCCGGCAAGCTGCTGAGCGCGACACGGCAGCGGCAGCTCGCGGCCAGCTACCGCGCGGAGTACGCCACGCGCGGCGGCCCGTACGAGCTGTGATCCCGCGGCGGGTACCTTCAAGACTCGGACGCGAGGGGAGAGGTGCCGATGAGCAGCGAGGTGCTGGGTCTCGACGAGGTCGACGAGCCGCCCGGGTTCTGCATCACGACGGCGGCGTTCCGGCGGGTGGTGGCTGCAGCCCCCACGGTCGCCGGGCTGCTCGACCGCCTGGCCGCTGTGGCCGCGGACGACCGCGAGGCGCGAGCCGCCACCTGCGCACAGATCCGCCAGGCCGTCGAGTCGATCGTCATCCCGGACGACCTCGCGACCGCGATCACGCATGCGCTCGCCCGGCTCGGCGACGGCACCCCCGTCGCCGTCCGCTCCAGTGCGACCGCGGAAGACCTGCCGGCGGCCTCGTTCGCCGGGCTTCACGACACATACCTGAACGTCGTCGGCCCAGCCGACGTCGTGCGCCACGTCGGCCGCTGCTGGGCGTCGCTGTTCACCGAGCGGGCCGTGCACTACCGGGTGCGCAACGGCATCGACCACCGGAAGGTCGCGATGGCCGTCGTGGTGCAGCGGATGGTGCCGGCCGTCCAGTCACTGTTCCCCGTTCCTGAGGCGCGCGACGGCGAACCCCACGTGTACGTCTCGGTGGGCCACCAGCAGATGATGACGGACCCGATGAAGCCGCTCGGGCTGTCGGTGTGGCAGCTGACGGCCATCCCGCCGATGCACGTGGCGGGCGGCAGGCTGTTCGTCGACGTCGCCGAGCGGCTGGCCTCGCCCACGAGCCGGGCGGCGATCGTGGAGGGCCTGGGGCGATCCGACCCGTTGATGCGGGATGCGCTGCGGACGGTGCTCGCCGGCGGGTTCGTCGAAGAGCGCCCGGACCCACCGCCGCCCGGCCCTGCGTCCGGGGCCGCGCCCACCCCGATCGACGCCGACCCGGCCGTCGTCGCCGGCTTGATCGAGCGCACCGAGACGTCGCTCGCCAAGCTGCAGCGCGACATCGCCGACCGCACCGGGACGGACCTGGTCGACTTCGTCACCGCCGACATCCAGGAGCTGAAGCGGCTGCTCGCCGACCCGCTCAGCATGCAGGCGATCATGGCCGGGTTCGATGCCACCTGGTGGCTGAACGACCATCTGCAGGAGTGGCTGGGCGAGAAGAACGTCGCCGACGTGCTGGCCCAGTCCGCCCCGGGCAACGTCACCTCCGAGATGGGGCTGGCGCTGCTGGACGTGGCCGACGAGATCCGCCCGCACCCCGAGGTTGTCGAGTTCCTCCGGCAGCGTGCAGGCGACGACAGGATCGCCGACACGATCCTGGACGATCTGCTGTCGGTGAGCGGCGGCACGCAGGCGCAGGCCGCGATCACCGGGTTCCTCCACCACTACGGCGCGCGCTGCGCCGGCGAGATCGACATCACGCGGCCCCGGTGGCACGAGCGCCCCGGCACGCTCGTGCCCGCGATCCTCGACAACGTCCGCAACTTCCGGCCCGGCGAGGCGCGGCGGCGGTTCGAGCGCGGGCTGCAGCAGGCCACGGCGAAAGAGCGCGACCTGCTGACCCGGTTGCGAGCCATGCCGGACGGAGCACAGAAGGCCGGCGAGGTCGAGCGCATGATCGCCCGCCTGCGCACGTTCGTCGGCTACCGCGAGTTCCCCAAGTTCGGCATCGTGCGCCGCTACGCGATCTACAAGCGGGCGCTGCTCGCGGAGGCCGCGCGCCAGGTGCGTGCCGGCGTGCTGCACGATGCCGACGACGTCTTCTTCCTCACGCTCGCCGAGCTCCGCGAGGTGATCGCGACGGGGCATGTCGACGACCAACTCGTTCGCGACCGCGAGGCCGCGTTCCGCTCCTACCACGACCTCACGCCGCCGCGGGTGCTCACCTCCGACGGTGCGACGCTGTCGGGCGCGTACCACCGCGACGACGTGCCCGCGGGTGCACTGGCCGGCCTGGCCGTTTCGGCCGGCACCGTCGAGGGCCGGGCGCGGGTGATCCTGGACATGGCGCAGGCCGATCTGGAGCCGGGCGACATCCTCGTCACGGCGTTCACCGACCCGAGCTGGACGCCACTGTTCGTCGGCATCGCCGGCCTCGTCACCGAAGTGGGCGGCGTGATGACGCACGGCGCCGTCATCGCCCGCGAGTACGGCCTGCCCGCCGTCGTCGCGGTCGCGAACGCAACTCGCCTGATCCGCGACGGCCAGCGCATCCGCGTGCACGGCACGGAGGGCTACGTCGAACTGCTGCCGTGAGCTCGTAAGAACAATTCACCGTAAGATCTGGACTCGATCCAGATATAGGCGTATGCTGTGCCCATGGCCACCGACTCCGAGGTCCACGCCGCGTTGCTGCGCGAGCACGGCCTGCACGTCACGGCACAGCGCCTCGCCGTCTTGCGCGCAGTCGGCGAGCATCCGCACGGCACCGCCGACGACATCGATCGGGCCGTCCGCACCCGGCTCGGTGCCGTGTCGCGCCAGGCCGTCTACGACGCCTTGTCCGTGCTCTCCGAGCGGGGGGTGCTGCGCCGCATCCAGCCGGCCGGCTCGCCGGCCCGCTACGAGGACCGGGTGGGCGACAACCACCACCACGTCATCTGCCGCACCTGCGGCAACGTCGCCGACGTCGACTGCGCGGTCGGCGAGACCCCCTGCCTGACGGCGGCCGATTCGTCGGGCTACGAGATCGACGAAGCCGAGGTCATCTACTGGGGCCGCTGCCCACAGTGCGCCGCTGCCGCGCGGGCGAACGCCGGCGGAGCCGAGATCTGAACCACCCATCCAACCCACACATCTACTGAGGAGACTGACATGTCAGAGAGCGAGAACCCTGTCGTCGCTGCACCCACCGTGAAGGCGACCCGCCCGCGGTCCAATCAGGACTGGTGGCCGAACCAGCCGAACGTGTCCGTGCTGCACCAGAACGAGCGCATCGACCAGAAGGCAGCCGACGCTGCCTACGCGGCGGACTTCGCCGCGCTCGACGTCGAAGCGCTCAAGCGCGACGTGTTCGAAGTGATGACGAACTCGCAAGACTGGTGGCCGGCCGACTACGGGCACTACGGGCCCCTGTTCGTGCGCCTGTCGTGGCATGCCGCCGGCACGTACCGCATCGCCGACGGGCGTGGCGGCGCGGGCAGCGGCACCCAACGCTTCGCCCCGCTGAACAGCTGGCCCGACAACGCCAACCTCGACAAGGCCCGCCGCCTGCTGTGGCCGGTGAAGCAGAAGTACGGCAACAAGGTGTCGTGGGCCGACCTGCTCGTCTTCGCCGGCAACTGCGCGATGGTGTCGATGGGGTTCACCTCGTTCGGCTTCGCCTTCGGCCGGCCCGACGTCGACGAGCCCGACGAGGTCTTCTGGGGCCCGGAGGACACCTGGCTCGGCGACGAGCGCTACAGCGGCGACCGCGACCTGTCGGGCCCGCTCGGCGCCGTCCAGATGGGCCTCATCTACGTCAACCCGGAGGGCCCCAACGGCAACCCCGATCCGCTGCTCGCGGCGCGCGACATCCGTGAGACGTTCGCCCGCATGGCGATGGACGCTGATCATCGGCGGCCACACGTTCGGCAAGTGCCACGGCGCCAACAGCGCCGACCATGTCGGCCCCGAGCCGGAGGGTTGCCCCGTCCAACTGCAGGGCCTCGGCTGGATCAACAGCGTTGGCACCGGCAAGGGTGACGACGCGGTGACGAGCGGCCTCGAAGGCGCATGGACGAACGAGCCGACGAAGTGGGACAACGGCTTCCTCGACAACCTGTACCGCTACGAGTGGG
>CAYZFZ010000031.1:23825-24192 GCA_964477795.1 uncultured Bifidobacterium sp. | reverse complement strand
CACGGGCTTCGCGATGCTGTGCGCGCCGAGCGTGCACGAGGCCGCCGACATGGCCCTCATCGCGCACGCGTCGACGCTCGCCACCCGCGTGCCGTTCCTGCACTTCTTCGACGGCTTCCGCACCAGCCACGAGCTGAACACCGTCGAGATGCCCACGACCGACGAGATCCGGGCGATGATCGACGACGGCCTCGTCCACGCCCACCGCGTCCGCGGCCTCGACCCTGACCGGCCGATGCTGCGCGGCAGCGCGCAGAACCCCGACGTGTTCTTCCAGGCTCGCGAGGCGTGCACCCCGTTCCACGCGGCGGTGCCGGATGCGGTGCAGGCGGCAATGGACCGCTTCGCTGCCATCACCGGGCGCCAG
>CAYZFZ010000031.1:0-23815 GCA_964477795.1 uncultured Bifidobacterium sp. | reverse complement strand
CTCGCTCGTCGAGTACCACGGTGCCCCCGACGCCGACCGCGTGATCGTACTGATGGGCTCCGGCATCGGCGCCGTCCGCGAGGCAGTCGACGCGATCAACGCCTCCGGTACCGGCGAGCGCGTCGGCGTCGTCGGGTTGCGGCTGTACCGGCCGTTCCCCACGGCGCAGCTGCTGGCCGCGCTGCCCCCGTCCACGCGCACGGTGGTGGTGCTCGATCGCAGCAAGGAGCCGGGCGCTCCGTTCGAGCCGCTGCACCTCGACGTCCTCGCCGCGCTGTGGCACAGCACCGACGACCACTGGGCCGCCGGGGCCAAGCCGCGGGTGATCGGCGGCCGCTACGGGCTCAGCAGCAAGGAGTTCACGCCGGCCATGGTGAAGGCGGTGTTCGACGAGGCGCTGTCGCCCGCGCCGCGCAACCCGTTCACGGTGGGCATCGTCGACGACGTCAGCCACACGAGCCTGCCGTGGGACCCCACGTGGCGCACCGATCGGGCGAAGGTGCGCGCCGTGTTCTACGGCCTGGGCGCGGACGGCACCGTCGGCGCGAACAAGAACACCGCCAAGATCATCGGTGACAACACCGACCTGCACGTGCAGGCGTACTTCGTGTACGACTCGAAGAAGTCCGGCAGCACCACGATCAGCCATGTGCGCGTCGACGAGCACCCGATCAACAGCACCTACCTCATCGACGAGGCGTCGTTCGTGGGCATCCACCAGTGGAACTTCTTCGACCGCCTCGACGTGCTGAGCCTTGCCGCCAAGGGCGCCACGGTGCTGCTGAACTCGCCGTACCCGGCCGAGCAGGTGTGGGACCGGCTGCCGGTGGAGGTGCAGCAGCAGGTGCTGGATGCCGACCTGCAGCTCTACGCGGTGAACGCAGCCTCGGTGGCGCGTGAGGCCGGTCTCGGTGGCCGCATCAACACGGTGATGCAGACCTGCTTCTTCGGCCTGGCCGGGGTGCTGCCCACCGAGGAAGCGCTGCACGAGCTGAAGGGCGCGATCGAGAAGAGCTACGGCGCGCGCGGTGAGGCGGTGGTAGAGCGCAACGTCGCCGCCGTGGACCGCTCGCTGGAGAACCTGCACAAGGTGCCCGTCGGTACCGCGGTCACGGCGACGGCTCATCGTCGCCCGGCCGTCAGTGCCGACGCACCCGAGTTCGTGCAGCGGGTCACCGCCCGCATGCTGGCGGGGGAGGGCGACCTGCTGCCCGTCAGCGCGCTGCCGCCCGACGGCGCGTTCGGCACGGGCACGGCGCAGCACGAGAAGCGCACGATCGCGCCCGAGATCCCGATCTGGGAAGCCGACCTGTGCATCGACTGCGGCAAGTGTGCAATCGTCTGCCCGCACGCCGCGATCCGCATGAAGGTGTACGAGCCGGCGGCGCTCGACGGCCTGGGCGACACGCTGAAGACGAAGAGCTTCCGCAGTCGCGAGGTGCCGGGCATGCAGCTCACCGTCCAGGTTGCTCCCGACGACTGCACCGGCTGCGGCGTCTGCGTGCAGGCCTGCCCCGCGCACGACAAGAGCGAGGTGAAACGCAAGAGCATCAACATGCGCCCCATCGCCGACCACCTCGACAGAGAGCGGGTTGCGTGGGACGCGTTCGTGTCCGTGCAGGAGGCCGATCCGGCGCAGTGGGACCCGGCCTCGGTGAAGACCAGCCAGCTGCGCCAGCCGCTGTTCGAGTTCTCCGGTGCCTGCAGCGGGTGCGGCGAGACGCCCTACCTGAAGCTGCTCACCCAGCTGTTCGGCGACCACATGCTGGTGGCCAACGCCACCGGCTGCAGCAGCATCTACGGCGGCAATCTCCCCACCACGCCCTACACCGTCAATCGCGAGGGCCGTGGCCCGGCCTGGGCGAACAGCCTGTTCGAGGACAACGCCGAGTTCGGCCTCGGCCTGCGCCTGGGCTTCGAGGCGCAGCAGCGCACCGCGCTCACCCTCGTCGATCGCCTGCTGCCGGTGCTGCACGGCGCGCTCGGCGCCGATGCCGTCGACGCGCTCGTCGCCGGCATCGACGACCAGGGCGAGATGGGCATCCGCGCCCAGCGCGAGCGCGTGGCGGCGCTGAAGGCCGCCCTCGCCGGTCGCGCCGACGCCGACTCCGTGTCCTTGCTGGAGCTGGCCGACACGCTGGTGCGCAAGAGCACCTGGATCGTCGGCGGCGACGGCTGGGCCTACGACATCGGCGCCGGCGGGCTCGACCATGTGCTGGGCAGCGGACGCAACGTGAACATCCTCGTGCTCGACACGGAGGTCTACTCCAATACCGGCGGCCAGGCCTCGAAGGCGACGCCGCGCGGTGCGGTGGCCAAGTTCGCGGCCGGCGGCAAGGGCGGGATGAAGAAGGACCTCGGCCTGGAGGCGATGAGCTACGGCGACGTGTACGTTGCCCGCATCGCACTCGGTTCCAGCGACGTGCAGACGGTGAAGGCGCTGCTGGAGGCGGACGCCTGGCCGGGCGTGTCGCTGGTGATCGCGTACAGCACCTGCATCGCCCACGGCTTCGACATGAGCCAGTCGATGACCCAGCAGAAGCTCGCGGTGCAGAGCGGTCACTGGCCGCTGTACCGCTTCCGGCCCGCCGCCGACAGCGATTCCCAGCCGTTCCAGCTGGACAGTGCGGACCCATCGGTGCCCTACGAGCAGTTCGCCCGCAGCGAGGCCCGCTTCTCGATGCTGGCTCGCGCCAACCCGGATCGGGCGCGCCAGCTGGTGAGTCTCGCCCAGCAGGACGTCGACAACCGCTGGCACTACTACCGCCAGCTGGCCGACGTGCACCGTGCGGCGCCGGGCCAGGCCGACAGCGTGATGATCGTCGACGAGGAGGACGAGTGATGAGCGACCTGACCAGCACCTACCTGGGCCTGCGCTTGCGCAGCCCGCTCGTCGCCTCCGCCGGCCCGCACACCGGCAACCCCGACATGTGGCAGCGCATCGAGGCCGCGGGTGCCGGTGCGATCGTGCTGCCGTCGCTGTTCGAGGAGGAGATCGAGTACGAGGCGTTCGCGCTGGCCCAGGCGTACGACGACACCAGCAATCAGTTCGGCGAGGCACAGAGCTTCCTTCCCGCACTTGACATTCCCGATGTCGGCCCGGGGCGCCACCTCGCGCTGGTGGAGCGCGCCAAGTCGGTGCTGTCGATCCCGGTGATCGCCAGCCTCAACGGCACCAGCCCGGGCGGCTGGGTGCGCTACGCGAAGCACCTCGCCGAGGCGGGTGCGGATGCCATCGAGCTCAACCTCTACGACAGCGTGGTCGACCCGGCGATCACAGCCGACGACGCCGAGCGCCGGTACGCGGAGCTGGTGGAGGAGGTCAAGGCGGAGATCTCGGTGCCGCTGGCCGTGAAGATCAGCCCGTGGTTCACCGCCCTTGGCAACTTCGCCGAGCGCCTGCAGGTGGCGGGCGCCGACGGCCTGGTGCTGTTCAACCGGCTGTACCAGCCCGACATCGACCTCGACACGCTCGACGTCGTGCCGCGCCTCTCGCTCAGCACGTCGGCGGCGGTGCGGCTGCCGCTGCACTGGATCGCGAACCTGTTCGGCAGCGTCCACTGCTCGCTGGCCGCGTCGTCCGGCGTCCACGACGGTGCCGACGCGCTGAAGCTGCTGCTCGCAGGAGCGAACGTGGTGATGTCCACCAGCGCACTGCTGCAGCACGGACCCGAGCACCTGCGGGCGATGGAGCGCTTCATCCGCGAGTGGATGGTGGAGCGCGACTACGACAGCGTCGACCAGCTGCGTGGCAGCGTCAGCCGCGGCAACGTCGCCGATCCGCAGGTGTACGAGCGCGCCAACTACTACCAGGTCCTCCACAGCTGGCGCCCCAACATCCATCGGTAGGCTCGGCCCATGCGTCACAGCGAAGGTCACTTCGGCCACCGGGTCGGATGGCTGCGGGCGATGGTCCTCGGCGCCAACGACGGCATCATCTCGACGGCGGCGTTGCTGCTGGGCGTCGCCGCCGCGGATTCCACGCGCACGGTGATCCTCACCGCCGGGACGGCGGGGTTGGTGGCCGGCGCAGTCTCGATGGCGCTGGGCGAGTACGTGTCCGTCTCGTCGCAACGCGACACCGAACGCAGCGACATCGAGCGTGAGCGCTGGGAGCTGGCCAACCTGGCCGACCACGAGCTGGAGGAGCTGACGGCGATCTACCGCGCGAAGGGTCTCACCCAGGATCTGGCCGCCGAGGTGGCGGTGCAGCTCACCGAGCACGACGCGCTGGCGGCGCACCTGCTCGACGAGCTGGGCATCTCGCAGGACGAGCTGGCCAAGCCGCTGCAGGCCGCGTGGAGCTCGGCGTTGTCGTTCTCCGTCGGAGCCGCCGTCCCGCTGGCGGCGGCCGCGCTCGCAGGCAGCTCGCTACGCAGTCCTGCCATCATCGTGGTCACCTTGCTCGCGCTCGTCGGGCTCGGCTTCGTCGGGGCCCGCGCCGGCGGCGCCCGCCCCGCCCGGTCGATCACCCGCGTCGTGATCGGTGGCGCGGCGGCGATGGCGATCACGATGGCCGTCGGCTGGGTGTTCGGCGCTGCCGTCGGCTGAACCATCCGGACGGGGGCACGGAGGGGTCGTCGCGTTAGCGTCCGCCGGATGGAAGTCGCCGCTGCCGTACACGCCCGCTCGTCGATCCGCCAGTTCCGCTCCGATCCGGTCGACGACAGCGTGCTGCGCGAGCTGCTCGCCGACGCGTCGCGTTCGCCCAGCGGCGGCAACGTGCAACCGTGGCGGATCTATGTGGTGAACGGTGCGTCGATGGCCCGCCTGCGCGAGTACCTGCCCACGCAACCGCCCGTCGAGGCACCCGAGTACGACATCTACCCGCCGAAGCTCACCGAGCCGTACCGCACGAACCGGTTCACGGTGGGCGAGCAGATGTATGCGACGCTCGGCATCACCCGCGAGGACAAGCCGGCCCGCCTGCGCCAGTTCGCGCACAACGGCGACTTCTTCGGCGCGCCTGCCGCCGTGTTCTGCTTCACCGACCGGCAGATGGGGCCGCCGCAATGGTCGGATCTGGGGATGTTCCTGCAGACGTTCATGCTGCTGGCGACCGAGCGGGGGCTGGCCACGTGCGCTCAGGAGTACTGGTCCGTGCGTCACGGTGCGATCAGCTCGTTCGTCAGCGCGCCGGAGAACGAGATGCTGTTCTGCGGCGTGTCCATCGGCTACGCCGACACGTCGGCACCGATCAACTCGCTGCGCAGCGAGCGCATGCCGGTGGAGGAGTGGGCCCGTTTCGTCTGACGCGGTGTTTTGGGGTCTCTCGCTCGCTGCGCTCGCTCCGTTCGGCCGGCGATGACTGGTACGGCTGTACCGTGAAAGTGGCACGTGCGCTAGCTTGGCCGGCATGAGCGAGCGTGGAGAAGGTGCTGTCGGCGCGGGTCCGGTCGTTGTCGATGCGGTGGTGATCGGGGCCGGTGTGATCGGTTCCTCGGTCGCGTTGGAGCTGGCCCGTGGCGGGCGTTCGGTGATCGTCGTCGACAAGGGGCCGGCGGCTGGGGCGGGCTCCACCAGCTCGTCGTCGTCGATCATCCGCTTCAGCTACTCCACCACCGATGCGGTGCTCACCGCCTGGGAAGCCGCCGCCATGTGGAGCGACTGGGAGGGCCACCTCGGCTGCGTCGACCCCGACGGCATGGCTCGCTTCGTGAAGACCGGCATGTGCATCTTCCACACGCCCGGCGACGGCACGGTGCGCATCCAGCGCCTGTGGGACGACCTGGGCATCGCCTACGAGATCCTCGGCACCGAGGCGCTGCAGCAGTTGCTGCCCGGCATGGACCTCGGCGCGTACTACCCGCCCAAGCGCATCGACGACCCCGCGTTCGCGGACGACGCGCACGGCACGCTCACCGCGATCATCGAGGAGCAGAGCGGGTTCATGGACGACCCGATGCTGTGCGCCAAGAACCTCGCCTACGCCGCCCGGCGTCACGGTGCCGAGTTCCGTTTCCACCAGCAGGTGGTCGGCATCGACCAGGCCGAGGGCCGCGCCACCGGCGTCACGCTTGCCAGCGGCGAGCGCATCTCGGCGCCCGTGGTCGTGAACGTCGGCGGCCCGCACTCGGGCATCATCAACCGGATGGCCGGCGTCACCGAGGGCATGCGCATCGGCCACCGCCCCCTGCGCCAGGAGGTCTTCACGGTCGAGCCGCCCGTTGGCCTGCGGCTGGAGGATGGCATGCCGGCGGTGGCCGATCTCGACATCGGCCACTACCTGCGCCCGCAGATCGGTGGCACCTGGCTGGTGGGCGGCACCGAGCCGGAGTGCGACGAGCTGCACTGGATCGACGACCCCGACCACTACGACGAGTACCCGACGGTGGAGCAGTTCGAGGTGTCGATGATGCGCCTCGCCCGCCGAGTGCCCGAGTTCGGCGTGCCCCACCGGCCCGTCGGTCTGGCCGCGCTGTACGACGTCTCCGACGACTGGGTGCCGCTCTACGACAAGAGCGACCTGCCCGGCTTCTTCATGGCCTGCGGTACCAGCGGCAACCAGTTCAAGAACGCCCCCCTGGCCGGCAAGTTCATGACGGCGATCATCGACGCGGAGGCAGCCGGCATCGACCACGACGCGACCCCCGTGCAGTTCACCGGCGCCCGCACCGGCCGCACGATCAACCTCGGCGCGTTCTCCCGCCGCCGCGACAAGTCGGAGACCTCCGGCACCGTCATGGGCTGAGCCCCACCGAAACAGCTTCTGGACAGACTGTCCAGAACTGTGTATCGTCGCCCCGATGACCGGGGGGACCATCACCGAGCTGCGCGCGCAGCCGCCGGCTGTCACGCCGCCGCGGCCCGACCCGCGGGTGCTGCGCACCCACCGGGCGCTGCACGACGCGATGGTGGCGCTGTGCCTGGAGGTCGGCTATCGGGCCGTCACGGTCGACCAGCTCGTCGAGCGCGCCGGGGTCACCCGCGCCACCTTCTACACCCACTTCCGCGACAAGCAGCACCTGCTCGCGGCGATCGCCGACCAGGTGGTGTCCGACGTGCTCGACCGCTTCCAGCGGAGCGCTCCGGGTGCCGACCGCCTGCAGATGCTGTTCGAGGACGCCGAGCGGCACCCCGACCGCCTGCGGGTGGTGCTGCGCGGCGAGGGCGATGGTGTGGCGCTGCGCCTGTTCGTCGAGCGCGTCGCCGAGGTCATCGCCGCGATCGACGCGGCGAACCTCGTCGCTGGGTCCGCACGACTCGCCGTCGACGCCCAGCTGGCCGTGCGGGCGATGGCGGGACAGATCACGGAAGTGCTGCGTTGGTGGCTCGACACCGACGCCGCCCCGTTCCCGCGCATGCCGCGGGAGCAGGTCGTCGCCCAGTTGCGCACGGCCGCCACCCTCGGCCGGCTGCGTGCCGACGACCCACGACGTACCGCCCTGCGCGGAGAGGAGCATTCATGAAGGTCACACTCGACTACGAGGCCTGCCACGGCCACCAGAGCTGCGCCATCGCGGCCCCGGAGGTGTTCGGGGCGGACGACATCGGCAACGCCGTCGTGCTCATCACCGGCGACGTGCCCGCCGAACTGGAAGCCAAGACCCGCCGAGCCGTCGGCAACTGCCCCGAGCGTGCGCTCACCATCATCGAGGGATGACACCACCATGACCACCATCGACCCGATCATCGATCCCACCACCGACTACGACATCTTCGATCCCGCCTACGTGCTCAACCCGTTCCCGACGATCGAGCAGATCCGCTCCTCGGGGTGCCCCGTCGCGCACACCGAGCGCTGGGGTGGGTCGTGGATGCCCACGCGCTACGCCGACATCGTGGCGGTCGCGCAGGAGCACGACGTGTTCACCTCGCGCCAGATCCTCGTCACCGGCCCGCCCGACGGGCAAGAGCCCGAGGGCGCCTACGCCGGTGTCGCCGCGCCGCCGATCAGCAGCGACCCGCCCGAGCATCACTGGCACCGCCGGCTGATCCTGCCCTTCTTCGCGCCCCAGGCCGTCGCCCAGTACGAGCCGATCACCCGCGCGCTGTGCAACGAGCTGATCGACCAGTTCATCGACAAGGGCGAGGCCGATTCCGCTGCCGACTACGCGCAGCAGATCCCCGTGCGCGTGATCGCGACGATGCTGGGCGTGCCCACCGACATGTCCGACACGTTCACCGGCTGGGTGCGCAACGTGCTGGAGGCCGGGTTGATGGATCAGGAGGTCCGCCTCGCGGCGCGGCTCAACATCCTCACCTTCTTCCACGAGCAGGTCCAGGACCGGATCGCCAACCCGCGCGAGAACGACCTCATCACGACGCTGCTCAACTCGGAGATCGACGGCCAGAAGGTGCCGGTCGAGTACGTGATGGGCGTGTGCAACCTGATGCTGGTGGCCGGGGTGGACACCACCTGGTCGTCGATCGGTGCGTCGCTGTGGCACCTCGCCCAGCACCCCGAGCATCGCCAGCAGCTGCGTGACGACCCGGATCTGTGGCCGGCCGCCGTGGAGGAGCTGCTGCGCGCGTACGCGCCGGTGACGATGGCGCGCATCGTCGACCACGACATCGAGTTCCAGGGTTGCCCGATGAAGGCCGGCGATCGCGTGCTGATGTCGTTCCCGGCCGCGAACCGCGACCCCGAGCAGTTCGAGAACCCCGACGTGGTCGACTTCGAGCGGGAACACAATCGCCATGTCGCGTTCGGCGCCGGCATCCATCGCTGCGCCGGCTCGAACCTGGCCCGCCTGGAGCTGCGCATCGCGCTGCAGGTGTGGCTGGAGCGCATCCCCGAGTTCCAGCTGGCCGACCCGTCAGCCGTCACCTGGGCGGGCGGTCAGGTGCGCGGCACGCGCATCGCCAAGGTCACGTTCTGACCCGTGCGCGTCGAGCGCGCCGCCGGCACGCCACGAGTGCGCTGGCGCAACGGCGGCGGTTGGACGCGCGAGCTGGTGCGCTCACCGGCAGCCGGCGACGCGCTCGCTGACGGCTCCTTCGGTGACGGGTTCGACTGGCGCGTCTCGGTCGCCGACGTGGAGGCCGACGGCCCGTTCTCCGCGTTCGACGGGTACGACCGGCTGCTCGTGCTGCTCGACGGCGAGGGCATGGATCTGCACTTCACCGAGACCGGGCACACGGCGCGCCTGCGCGCCGGCAACCGGCGCGCCCGCTTCCGTGGCGAATCACCGATCCACGCCACCCTCGTCGACGGGCCGACGACCGACTTCAACCTGATCTGGCGGCGCGATCAGTCCCTCGGCGTGGCGCGGCTGATGGGGCCGGCCGACGAGGTTGGTGTGGGTGGTGGCGACGGGGCGGTGGCCGGGCTGTTCGTGGTGAGCGGCGGCGCGTCCGGCCCCGGCGGTGAGACCTGCGCCGCCGGTGACTGCGTGATCGGTGCGCCGGGTGAGCGGCTGCAGGTGTCGCTCGCCGGCACCGCCGTGGTGTTCCTGGTGGCGCCGGTAGTGGGCGCGGCGCCACCGGCCTGAGCGTGGGGGCGGCACCGGGGCGCTCCACTACGGTTCTCGAAATGGCAACGATCGCATCGCTCCGGCACCATGACCAGACGCTGGAGGTCGCCTGGACCGATGGCGTCGTCACCCAGTACCCGTGGCTGTGGCTGCGCGACCATGCTCACGATGACGACACGATGCACCCCGTCACCCAGCAGCGCCAGCTGTTCACCGCACGCGTGCCGGCGACCCTGAAGGGGCTGAGCACGGAGGTCGTCGACGGCGCGCTGCAGGTGACGTGGGACGTGCTGGAGCCGACGTCCGTGCTGCCCGTTGCGTTCCTCGCCACGTACCGCCACCCGCGCAGCGCGCGCGTCGCGATCGACGTGCCGATCACGCTGTGGAACGCGTCGTCGCTCACCACGCCCACCGTCGCCCACGACCTCGTCATGCACACCGACGCCGGCGTGGTGCAGTGGCTCACCAACACCCTGCAGTACGGCTTCTGCATCGTCACCGGCACGCCCGCCACGGCGGCGGCCACCGAGGCGCTGCTGCGCCGGGTGGCGTACATCCGCGAGACGATCTTCGGTGGCTTCTGGGAGTTCCAGGCCGACATGTCGAAGGCCGACACCGCGTACACGACGCTGGAGCTGCGCGGCCACACCGACGGCACGTACAGCAACGACGCGCCGGGCTGCCAGCTGCTGCAGTGCCTGGAGTTCGTGGGCAGCGGTGGCGAGAGCACGATGGTGGATGCGTTCGCGATCGCCCGCCGGATGGAGGCCGAGCACCCGGAGCTGTTCGAGGTGCTGTCGTCGATCACCGTGCCCGGCCAGTACGTCGGCGACGGGGCTCACCTGATGGCGGCGCGCCCCGTGTTCCGCCACGACCACACCGGCCGGCTGGTGCAGGTGTCGTTCAACAACTACGACCGCGCGCCGTTCCTGCTGGAGGCGGCCGACATGATCGCGTTCTACGACGGGCTGCGCGTGTTCGAGGAGCTGGCCAACGACCCCGCCATGCAGTGGCGGCACGTGCTGCAGCCGGGCGAGGCGATGCTGTTCGACAACTGGCGCGTGCTGCACGGCCGCGCCGCGTACACCGGTCTGCGCCGCATGTGCGGCGGCTACCTCAACCGTGAGGACATCGAGAGCCGCCTGCGCTCGCTGCGGTGATCCGCGGTGCGAGCGTCACCAGTCGCTGACGACGAGGTCCGCCGGGCGCGACCCGGCGATGATCAGCGCCGCGTTGGGTTCGTCCACGCTCGCCACCCAGTCGGCCGCTGCCGCGGGGCTGCGGCCATGCGCGATGTGGCGGGCGACCAGTTGCTCGCGGCGGTGGTGGTCGTCCGGACGCAGCATCCATGCCTCGTCGAGCATCGACGCGACGCCGGCCCACTGGCCGTCGGCCAGCAGCAGGTAGTTGCCATCGGTGACGACGAGCTCGGTGGTCGTCGCGATGCGGATGGCCCCGGCGATCGCCGCTTCGAGGTGGCGGTCGAAGCGGGGCACGAGCACGTCGTGCTCGCGTGCCCGGACTCGTCGCAGCGCGACGAGGTAACCGTCCACGTCGAACGTGTCGGGTGCGCCCTTCCGGGCGGCGCGCCCGAGACGGGCCAACTCCTCGTCGGCCAGGTGGAAGCCGTCCATCGGCAGCAGCTGCGCGCGGTTGCCGAACGCCTGCACGACGTCGGCTGCGAGCGTGGACTTGCCGGCGCCCGGTGGCCCGGCGATGCCGAGCACGCGGCCGCCGCGGGTGAGCAGTCGCTCGACGCGTTCGGTCAGCTCGCGGGGGAGAGGTGCCATCGGTCGGAGAGGTCGGCGCGGCGCGGCGGGTCGGCGCCCGCCCGCTGGCAGGTGATCGCGGAGACCTCTTGGGCGGCGGCGGTGGCCAGCACCGCGCACCGCAGTTCGGCCAGCTCGGCTCGGCCGTAGCCGGCGTCTAGCCACCAGGCGAGGAAGGCGCCGCCGAAGGAGTCGCCGGCGCCGATGGTGTCGGCCACCACGATCGGCTGGGTGGGCACCAGCTCCGCGCCGGCGGCGGTGACCACCCAGGTGCCCTCGGCGCCCCACGTGACCAGCACGAGCTTCACGCCCCGCGCGACGAGCGAACGGGCGTAGTCGAGCGGGGCGACGCCCGGTGCGAGGTACTCCGCGTCGTCGTTGCTGACCTTCACGACGTCGGCTCGCGCGCAGGCTTCGTCGATCCGCTGCACGTACGCGTCGCGGTCGGTGATCACGCCGGCGCGGCAGTTGGGGTCGAGCATCACGAGCGTGTGCGCCGGCAGCTCGCGCAGGTATGCGAGCAGCGTGGTGGCCATCGGCTCCAGCACCAGGCCGAGCGTGCCGGTGTGGACGGCTTCGGGCGCGAGCGCGGCAGCGGGTACCGACGCGAGCGACGGTGCCGACGTGCCGGCGATGTAGAAGTGGTAGCCGGCCGCACCGTGGTCGTTGAGCTCCGCCGCAGCGAGCGTGGTGGGCAGCTCGGTGCGCACGGTCGCGGCGTCGCTCACGCCGTCGGCGGTGAGCTGATCGAAGAGCCGGGTGCCGAAGCGGTCGGTGGAGACGGCGCCCAGGAAGGTGACCTCGCGGCCGAGGCGGGCGATCGTGCGGGCCACGTTGTACGGGCCGCCCCCCAGCTTTGCCGTCACCGCGGCCCCGGTATCGATCACGAGGTCGACCAGCGCCTCGCCTGCCACGACGATCATGGTTCGGACGCTAGCGCCGCGGTCCGATCATGGGCACGTCCGCCGCGGCTGCGCGCGCCGGTCACAGCGCCATGCCGATGACGCGGCCCTCGTAGATCGCGTGCACCGCGAGGCGGGCGGCGACGGCGTCGCCGACGGTGTGCACCTCCGGCGCCCGGTCGCCCAGCTCGGTGAGCACGGCGCGTTCGGACGTGTTGGTGGTCGAGAGCACCAGCATGTCGGCCGCGATCGTCTGCTCGCTGCCGTCCAGCAGGCTGCGCACGACCGCGCCCGTGCCCGTCCACTCGACGATCGCGGACTCGGTGTGCCACGTCGCGCCGAGGCGGGCGAGCGTGGCGCGGAGCGCGTAGTCGCCGGACGTGCGCTGCACCCAGAAGCCCACCATCGGGTGCGGGGTCACGATCGTCACCTGATGACCGCGCTCGGCGAGGAACCAGGCGGTGCCGCCACCGCGCCAGTCGCCGGTGTCGTCGAGCAGCACGACATGGTGGCCGGGCTTGGCGTTGTGGGAGAGCACGTCCTCGATCGCGCACACGTTGGGGTGGTGCACGCCGGGCAGCTCGGCCACGTGCGGCAGCTGCCGCTGGAAGCCGGTGCCGGTGGGTTGCGAGCCGGTGGCCATCACCACCGCGTCGGCTCCGGCGGCGGCGATGTCATCGGCGAACATCGGATGGTTCACCCGAACGCGCACGTCGAGCCGCTGCAACTCGCGCTCGTACCACTCGATCAGCTCGCTGATCTGCTCGCGCCTCGGCTGCAGACCGGCGAGGCGGAACGCGCCGCCCAACCGTGGCCCCGCCTCGGCGAGCGTCACCCGGTGTCCGCGCTCGGCCGCCACCCGCGCCGCCTCCAGCCCGGCGGGGCGGCCACGCGCTCGAACGTGTCGCCACCCCACTCGAACTCGCGGCCGGCCGACGGGTTGACCAGGCACGAGATCCAGTAGTCGCGGTACCGGCGGCCCCAGCACATCTGGTTGCACGAGATGCAGCCGCGCACCTCCTCGGCGCGCCCGGTGAGCGCCTTGTTGGCAAGGTGCGGGTCGGCGATCTGGCCGCGCACGATGCTCACCATGTCGGCCTGCCCGCTGGCGACCACGTAGTCCGCGTTCTCCGGCGTGCGCACATGGCTCTCGGCCTGCACCTTGGCGTGGCGGACGACGGCCTTCAGCCGCTCGGCGAAGGGCACGCCCAGCTTGTCCGCCTGCTGGTAGGTGGGGATGATCTTGTCGAAGCTGAAGTAGCTGCCGGTGCCGCAGGTGACGTAGTCCATCAGCTGCCGCGCGTCGTGCCAGGCGACGATCTCGCACAGCTCGTCGATCTGCAGCGCGGCGGGCACGCCCTCGTCGATGCTGACCGCGAGGCCGATCACGAACTCGTCGCCGACCCGTTCGCGGATGCGGCGCATGATCTCGCTGCTGCAGCGCATCCGGTTCTCGAACGAGCCGCCCCAACGGTCGGTGCGCCGGTTGCTCCACGGGAGCCAGAACTGGTCGATGATCGCGTTGTAGGCGGCGAACAGCTCCACGCCGTCGAAGCCGCAGCGCTGGGCCCGCTGCGCCGCATCGACGAACGACTCGATGATCTCCTCGATCTCCGCATCGGTCATCTCGTGGCTGCCGTCGCTGTCGTGGAACGACGGCAGGCCCGACGGCGACCACGACTCGCGGTAGCTGTTGTCGAAGTCGCCGTGCTGGCCCACGTGGTACAGCTGGTGCAGGATCACCGCGCCCTCGGCGTGCACCGCGTCGGTGATCGCGCGGAAGCCGGGGATCACGGCATCGTCGCCGTGCAGGAAGTTGCCGCGCGTGAGCACCCCGGTCGCATGCACGGGCACGGGCTCCACCACGATCATCGCCGCGCCGCCGCGGGCGCGCTCGCGGTAGTAGCCGAGGTGGCGGGCACCGGGTAGCCCGGCCTCGCTCATGTTCGCCGTGTGCGCGCCGAACACGATGCGGTTGCGCAGGGTGAGGTGGCGCAGCTGCAACGGCTGCGCCAGGTGGGAGAACGCTGCGGTCAAGTGGAGCCCCCGGGTTCGGTCGTGCACTCACGAATTCCTTGTACGACCGTACCATCCACGCAGCGCCGCCTGCCGCCCGCCCGTAACCCCCTCCGCGCAGCGTGTGGTCGTCGACGTTCGCCTGGCGGTCGTTCGTGACCACACGCGCTCGGCCGCGGCGTCTGGTCGCGGAGAGTCGCCAGGCGAAGGCCCGTGACCAAACGGTCAGGTCAGGCGCGCAGGTGGAGCGCGGTGAGGCCGCGGATGACGAAGTTGGGGTGGTACTCGGGCTCGGAGACCAGCTCGAGGCGCGGGAACCTGGATGCCAGCCCGGCGAGCGAGACCTCGATCTCCATGCGGGCGAGCGGCGCCCCGACGCAGAAGTGGATGCCGCCGCCGAAGCCGATGTGGGCGGTGTCGCCGCGGCCGACGTCGAAGCGGTCCGGGTCGTCGAAGCGGCGCGGGTCGCGCTGGGCGGCACCGAACAGCATGGCGATCTCGTCGCCCACGGCGATCTGCTGGCCGGCGATCTGCACGCCGTCCTCCAGGACCCAGCGCTCGAACAGGTGCAGCGGGGGGTCCCAGCGCAGCATCTCCTCGACCGCGACCCGAGCGACCACGTCGCCGTCGACGCCGCGCTGCCACTCAGCCGGGTGATGCATGAGCGCACGCATGCCGTTGCCCAGCGTGTTGACCGTCGCTTCGTGCCCCGCCTCGAGCAGCACCATCGTCGTGGACACGATCTCGTCCTCGGTGAGCGTGTCGCCCTCGTCCTCCACCTGCACCAGCTCGCTCACCAGCAGGCCGTCCGGCTGGCGCCGCTTCTCGGCGATCAGCGCCTTCGTGTACTCGATGTACTCGGCGGCCGCCGTGTTGGCGGCCGCGCGGATCTCGTCGGTGGTGCTCAGCTCGTACATCTTGACGATCGCGTGCGACCAGTCCAGCAGCAGCTGGGTGTCGGCTCGCGGCACGCCGAGCATCGAGCAGATCACCGCCACCGAGTACGGCTGGGCGTAGTCGCGGAGCAGTTCGAACGTGCCGCGGTCGCGGCACTCGTCGAGCAGTTCGTCGGCGAACACCTGCACCGCCGGCCGCATCGCAGTGACCGCTTTGGGCGTGAACACCTTGGCGACGAGGCGCCGGATGCGGGTGTGGTCCGGCGGCTCGAGGCACAGCAGCGACCAGCGCTCGTGCTGGTGGAACGCCGACCAGCGCGGGTCGGGTTCCGCCCGGCCGAGCTGCTGGTGCGAGAACAGGTGGCTGTAGCTGCGACCCATCCGCCGGTCGCGCAGCGACTCCTGCACGTCGGAGAAGCGAGTCAGCGTCCACTGCTGCGTGCCCTCGTTCCAGAAGATCGGTGTCGCCTCGCGCAGGTCGGCCAGCACCGGGTACGGATCGGCGATGAACGCCGGGTCGGTGACGTCGAAGCGGGCGATGAGGTCGTCGAGGCTCATTGCAGCAGCGTAGAAGCCAGCGCTGCGAGTGCACGCCCGTTCGCCGATCGAAACGGACTGTACAAACCTTGTTGAGCAGGGCTGAGGATGTTCACGACGCCAGAGCGGGCACGTGCACGCACGGCTTCACTCAGCTCGCCCGGCGGTGGAGCAGACGCAGCGAGAGCCATGCTCCAAGCACACCGCCGGTCGTTCCGAGCACCAGATCCGAGAGCGTGTCCGGATAGGTGAGCGACAGGTTGCCGACGCCGGCACGCATCACCGCGTACTCGGCAACCTCCCAGGCGATCGCCGCCATCGCGCCGATACCGGCCCCTGCGAGCACGACCAACCAGTCCGGCGCCGGCGCCACTGACAGCCTGGCCCGCAGCGACCAGGCGATCCCTCCAACGAGAACGAACCAGTTGACGAAGTGGAGCACGTCATCGGTGCGAGCGAACCGGTCGTAGAAGCCGACCGCATTGCCGAGCGTGTCGAACAGGAACGGCACGGTCAACGCCACGTCGAGCCCGATGTCGTATGCGCCACGGTGGCGCCACCAGCGCACCGGGACGATCAACGCCGGCAGCAGGAAGATCGGCAGCCGATACGCCATCCCCTTGCCGGCGAACCCGCCGACGTCCGAGAACAACGCTCCCGTCACCAGCAGGCCCACCAACAGCACCTTGACGGCGATCATCCACGCAGGTATCCGATCCGTGTCCGTGATCATCGCCCTGCCACCACTGCTCGCCATGATCCCAGTCTCGTCCACGCCCGCTTTCACTCACACGGATCAGGCGCCTGGGGGATCGATACGCTGCGGCGATGATCCGGCATGTGGTGATGTTCAGGTGGAACGACGGTGTCGACGAGGCGCACGTGGCGGCGACGACAGCGGCGTTCGCGGCGCTGCCGGCGCAGATCCCGCAGATCGTCTCGTACGCGTTCGGGCGCGACCTCGGCCTGGCGGCGGCGAACCTCGACTACTCCGTCACCGGTGAGTTCGCCTCGGTCGACGACTTCGTCGCCTACCGCGACCACCCCGCCCACCAGGCGTTGCTGCAGTCCTTCATCGTGCCGTTCATCCAGGAGCGGCACGCCGTGCAGTTCAGCATCGGCTGAGCTCGCCAGCAAGCCATCCCGGCGCCCGCCGCAGGGTGGTGTGTCGTTGCGAGGATGACAACAACAGTTGCCCCCCTCCGCAACCGGTGTTGTCGTCTCAGAAACCAGAACACCCGACGCTGCGCCCGGCAGTGAGCGGCCAGCCGCCACCGGCCGCAGCCTGACGTTCAGCTCGAACGGTGCTTGCTGGCACGGTCGCCGACTTGATCTCCTGCCCGGTCAGCGCCGGCTGAGCACCCGCTCCACGCGGCGCAGCACTTCGCGCACGTCGTCGTCGGTGGTCTGGAAGCTGGTGACGAAGCGGACGACCCCGTTGCCCATGTCGTAGAACAGCAGGCCGGCTTCGGCGAGCCCGGTGGCAGCCCGCTCGCCGACGCGGGCGAAGAGGATGTTGGCCTGCGGCTCGGCGAGCAGCGCGACGTCGAGGGCGGCGAGCCCGGCGCTGAGCTGGGCCATCGCGTCGTTCGCCCGCTGCGCGAGGCGCAGCCACAGGCCGCCGGTGAGGTAGGCGACCAGCTGCGCCGACTGGTAGCGCATCTTGCTGGCCACGTGGCCGGCGCGCTTGAGGCGGAACTGCAGCTGCTCGGACGCGCCGGCGTCGAAGCTCACGATCGCATCGGTGCTCAGCGCGCCGTTCTTCGTCGCGCCGAGCGAGAACGCATCCACGCCGGCACCGCAGGTGAGCGCCGCAGGCGTGCACCCGAGCGCGACGACCGCGTTGGCGAAGCGGGCACCGTCGAGGTGCATGCGCACGCCGCGGCTGCGGGCGAGAGTGGCCAGGGCGGCGACCTCCTCGGTCGTGTAGATGGTGCCGAAGTCGGACGGGCAGGTGATCGACACGACCGCCGGCTGCGAGTGGTGCGGATCGCCCCAGTTGGTGGTGTCGAACGCATGCTGCACGCCCGCCGGGTGCAGCTTGAACCCGTCGCCCGGCAGGCCGCGCATCACCGCGCCGCCGCTGAAGAGTGAGGTGGCGCCGCCCTCGTTGACGAAGATGTGCGCCGACTCGTGGCACAGCACGCTGCCCCACGGCGGGCACAGCGCAGACAGTGCGAGCGAGTTCGCGGCAGTGCCGCTCACGACCGGGAAGACCTCCGCCGTGGGGTGCTGGAACACCTCGCGCACCAGTTCGCGCAGACGGGCGGTGACCTGATCGCCGCCGTAGGCGAGCGCGGAGCCCTCGTCGGCAACCGCGAGCGCGGCCATGATCTCTGGCGCCACACCGGCGGCGTTGTCGCTGCGGAGTTCGATCGGGAGGTCGGGCGTCGAAGTCATGGCGGCCAACTCTACGAGCGTGCGCTGCGGGCGGCTCTGTGTTGACAGCGCCCCTGCGTGAGCGAGCAGACTGCAGCCGATGCCCAGCCGCCGCCGACACAAGTCGCCCCCGCCGCCCCTTTCCCCGGCCGCGCCCGGCGGGACCGGAGGGACCGGACGTGCCGGCGACGCGGCGCGGGTGCAATCCGACGTGGAACGGTTCGCAGCCGCGCTGAAGGAATCCGAGCGCGCCGACGCCGCCGCCCGCGAGCGTGCCCGGCAGGCGAAGGCCGAGGCCACCCGTGCGGCCGATGCCAAGGCGGCGCACGCGACGTCGCTGGCGACCGCCCGCCGCGATCTCGAACGGGCGGTGGAGGCGGTGCGCTCGGCCAAGCAGTCCGGTCGCGGCCGGGCGGAGGCCGACGCGGCGTGGAAGGTGGCCAAGGCCCGCGTCATCGAGATGGAGACGGGCACCGCCCCGACCTGGGCGCCCAAGCCGCCTGCCGGAGCGAGTGCCGAGGACGCAGACGGCCCAGAGGGCATGGACGGCATGGCGGGCACGGACGGCAGCGACGCAGGCGCGACCAGCTGACCGGCGCTCAGGTGACGCCGCGGGTCCAGCCCGCGACCGGCTCCACGGTCACCAGTCGAGCACCTGACGATCGCCGAAGAAGCCGCCGGTGGGTCCGTCGTCGGGCAGCGTCGCCAGCCACACCGGTGTGTCGGCGCCCTCCTCCACGGTGAGCTCCGCGTCGTCGCCGCCCATGCGGGTGCGCACCCAGCCGGGGCAGCACGCGTTCACCAGGATGCCGGAACCGTCCGGCTCCCTGGCCAGCTCCTTGGCCAGCTGCAGCGTCAGCATGTTGAGTGCTGCTTTCGACACGCCGTAGGCGGGTGCCGTTGCCCATGTCGAGGCGAACGAGCCGGACCGGCTGGACACGTTCACGATGCGCCCCCATCGCGCTGCCCGCATGTGGGGGAGCGCGGCGCGTACGACCCGCAGTGGGCCGATGGTGTTGATCTCGAACGCGTCGATGAGATCGGCGTCCGCGACTGCGGACATCTGCGACCCGTCGTCGAAGTGACCGCCGGCGTTGTTCACCACGACATCGAGCCGGCCGGTGCGCTCGACGACGGCCCGGATCGCGGTCTCGACCGACGCGGCATCGGTGACGTCGAGCTGCACCGGGAACGAACCTCCGCCGAGCTCTCCGGCGACCTCTTGCGCATCGGGGAGGTGCCGAGCGGCGACCGCCACCACGTGATCGAGTGCGACGAGCTGCTGTGCGATCGTGCGGCCGATCCCTCGGTTGGCGCCGGTGACGATGGCGACGCGGCGTTGTTCGGGCATGACTCCACCTCCGCCGGCGAACCTAGCCGTCGCCCCGCGCGACGCAGTCAGCAGCGGCCCGGTCGCGCGCCCGCGGCGATCACTAGGGTGCTGTCCGGATGGGGAGGGGGCGCGCATGAACTGGACGGAGTTCGCCTTCGCCGCCGTGACGGCCGCGGTCGGCGCCGTCGGCGGGTTGGGCGGGGCGGTGCTGCTGGTACCGCTGCTCGTGCTCACCGGCAGCACGGCACGCGCGGCCGCACCGCTCGGGCTGGTCTCGGTGGCCGCCGGTTCCACCTCCGCCGGTGCACGCCAGCTGCGTGACGGGTTGGTGAACCACCGCCTGGGCATCACGACCGAACTGTTCGCCAGCACCGGCGCGATCGTCGGTGCGCTGGGCAGCGGGCTCGCCAGCGACCGCTTCCTGAAGCTCGTGCTCGCCGCCGTCGCGTTCGCGGCCGGCGTGGTCGGCGGGCGGCGCAAGGGGATCCGCAACCTGCCCGACCCGGCGCTCGGCGCGGAGCACGCCGGCGAGCACGTCGGCTCGCTCTCCGGCGTGTACCAGCTCGACGACGGGTTCGTGCCCTACCGGGCTCGCCGGCTGGGGGCGGGCGCGGCCCTGTTCGGGTTGTCCGGTCTGCTCGCGGGGCTGGCCGGCGCCAGCGGCGGGTTCGTCAAGACCCCGGCCACCAGCGAAGTGATGCACGTACCCGTGCGCGTGGCGGCGGCGACCACGACGTTCACGATCGGCATCACCTCCGCCGCCGGTCTGATCGTGTTCGCGCTGCAGGGCCGGCTCGACCTGCGCGCCTGTGCCGCCATCTGCGCCGGCAGCATCCTGGGCGGCAACGTCGGCGCCGCGCTGCAGTCCCGCTTGTCGCCGCCGCAGGTGCGCCGGTTCCTCAGCGTCGCCTTGGTCGTCATCTCCGTCGTGCTCGCGGTGCGCGCATGAACGCGCCGCCCCCGGAAGGGCAGCCGGCCCCACTTCGCGCGCTCGACACCCCGATCCGGGGCCTCGCCCCCGGGTTGCGCGCTGCGGTGCTGCTCGCCTTCACACTGGCCGTTGCCGGCGCCCTCGTGCCCGGCCGCGCGGGCCGGGTTGCAGCCATCTGCATGATGAGCCTGATCGTCGCCGTCCCACTGCTGCGCGTGCTCGCACTCGGCTGGCATTGGCTGCGCGCGGGCGACCGGCGCTTCGCCGGCGCCGCGCTCGGCCTGCTCGCGATCGTCGGCGCGGGCGCGCTCGTCGCGATGCTGTGACGGCGCGCCGCGCCCGGGCTTGAGTGTGTGATCCGGAACAGAGCGATAGGCTCGCCCTTTCAAGGGTTCCCGCTTTTGGCGAATCCACGTCGAAGGTGAGGGCCCAGATGGCCACAGGTACTGTCAAGTTTTTCAATGCGGAGAAGGGCTACGGCTTCATCTCCCGCGAGCAGGGCGACGACGTGTTCGTGCACTTCTCGCAGATCCAGGGCGAGGGCTACAAGTCCCTCACCGAGGGCCAGGTCGTCGAGTTCGACGTTGCCCCCGGCCGCAAGGGTGAGGAAGCCCAGAACGTCCGTCCGGTCTGAGCTGATCGGGCACCGCTCGGGCTGAATCCGCGAGCACGCAGTCGTTCCATCACGAGCCGGTGTGCCGTGCCCCGCAGCGAGCGGGCGCCGGTGCGCCGGCTCGTGGCGCGTCCGGCGTCGCGCGATTTCTCCGAACTCGGTTGGAAGGCGAGGATCGGCGGTGATAGAAAGCCGACCAGATAGGTCGGGTATTGGCCGGGATGCAGGGAGAGTCGAATGTCGCCGACGGCGGACCAACGAACAGACGAGCAGGAGTCGACGGGGATCGGCGCCTGGCAGCAGGTGGCCAGCCGCGCGCTGCACCCGTCGGGCCGCGACGCCGAGGACGTCTCGCTGCGTGTGATCGCCGAGGGCCTCGCCCAGGTTGCGGTGCCGTGGGAGCTGCGCGACGGCACCGCACCCGCCGAGCGCCGGTACGAGCGTGTGCTGGCGACGCCGGCCTACGACGCATGGCTGATCTACTGGCCGGCCGGCTTCGAGCTGCCGCTGCACGACCATGGCGGCTCGTGGGGTGCGTTCAGCGTGGTCGGCGGCGGACTGGACGAGATCACCGTCGTCGACGGCCGGCGGGTGTCGCGGCGGTTGGAGCGCGGCGACACCGTGCACTTCGGGCCCGACCATGTGCATGCGGTCGCCAACTCCACCACGCTGCCGGCGACGAGTCTGCACGTGTACTCGCCGCCGCTGTCGTCGATGGCCTACTTCGAGCCTGCCGACGATGGTTCGCTGGCGCTCGTCGGCGAGGATCCCGGTGGCTGGGCGGATCTCCGGTGACCGGCGGCTGGACGACCACGCCGCTCACCGGCACGTTCGGCGCCGAGCTCTCCGGTGGCCGGCTGGCCGGGGGCGGGTTCGACGCAGCCTGGCTGACGCAGCAGCTCGAGCAGCACCTCCTGCTGGTGGTGCGCGGGCAGCACCTCACCCACGCCGAGCAGGTGGCGCTCGCCGCGGCCCTGGGCGAGCCGACACCGGCGCACCCCGTGGTGCCCGGCCACCCCGACCATCCCGAGATCCTGGTGCTCGACGGCGCGGCCGGTGGGCGCAACGCCCGCTGGCACACCGACGTCACGTTCGTGCCCACCCCGCCCGCCGCGTCCGTGCTCGTCGCCGACGAGCTGCCCGCCTTCGGCGGCGACACCATCTGGGCCGACACGCGCACCGCCTACGAACGGCTGGCTCCCGCGCTGCAGGTGCTGGCCGACGGCCTGGAGGCGGTGCACCGCATCTCGCCGCTCGCGTACTGGGGCGAGCCGTTCGACACGGCGCTCGGCCGGGCGGACGCGCAGCAGTTGTTCGACGACAGCACCCGCGTCCCGCCGGTGATCCACCCGGTCGTGCGTGTGCACCCCACCACGGGCCGCAAGAACCTGTTCGTCAACCCAGGCTTCACCACCCACCTCGTGGGCTGCTCGCGCATCGAGAGCGACGGCCTGCTGCGCCTGCTGTACGAGCACATGACGCAACCCGAGCTGGTGGTGCGCCACCGCTGGCAGGCGGGCGACGTGGTGATCTGGGACAACCGGGCCACGATGCACTACGCCGTCGACGACTTCGGCACCACGCCGCGCCGGATGCGGCGGGTGACGCTGCGCGGCAGCGCGGCAGTCGGCCCTACGGGTGCGACCAGCCGCCTGGCCGACGACCCGATGGTGGCCGTCCGCTGAGTCAACACCAGGCGAGCGCGCCGCGGGCGGCCGCGACGCCGGTGCTGAACGACGCCTGCAGCAGGTAGCCGCCGGTGGGTGCCTCCCAGTCGAGCATCTCACCGGCGACGAACGTGCCCGGCATGCGGCGCAGCATCCACTGGTCGTCCAGCTCGCCCAGTGCGAGCCCGCCGGCGCTGGAGATCGCGCGCTCGATGCCTGCCAGCGATCGCACGGTGAGCGGGACGGCCTTGACGAGCGCGGCGAGGCCGGCCGCATCCGCTGGCAGTCGTTGCCGGCAGCCTCGCGCAGCAGTGCGACGGCGGCGGGGGAGAGGCCGATCGTGCGGCGCAGGGCGGTGGAGCGTGTGTCCTTCGGGCGGCGGGTGCGCCACCGCCGGGCGATCTCGGCGTGGTCGAGGTCGGGCTGCAGGTCGACCGCCAACGGGCAGCTGCCATGCGCATCGAGGTGGGCGCGGATCGCGGGGACGAGACCGTAGACCGGGCCGGACTCCAGCCCGGCGGTGGTGACCATCGCATCGCCTCGCCCGCGCTGTGAGCCGACGCGCAGCTCGACGTTCTTCAGCGGCACGCCGGCGAAGCGCTCTGCGAAGTGCGCCGACCAGTCGAGATGCAGCGCACAGTTCGCCGCGTGCAATGTGCGGACGTCGCACCCGGCCGCCCGGAAGGGCGCGACCCACGCCCCGTCGGAGCCAACCCTCGGCCAGCTCGCCCCGCCGAGCGCGAACACGCTCACGTCGGCCGCCACCTCCACGCCAGACCCGTCCGGCAGTCGGAAGTGGTGACGGTGTGGGTCCGCGTCGCCCGACGAGCCCTGCGCCCAGCCGAGCCAGCGGTGGCGGACGTGCACGCGCACGTCGAGGTCATGGAGCCGGGCCAGCCAGGCGCGCAGCAGTGGCGTCGCGCGGAACGAGGTGGGGAACACCCGCCCGCTGGAGCCCACGTAGGTGGCCTCGCCGAGCCCCGCGCACCAGGCGCGCAGTGCATCGGGCGGGAACTCGCGCACCGCCCGCTGGACGATCGCGGCGCTGCCGTAGCGGGCGAGCAGCGCCGGCAGCGGCTCGGCGTGGGTGAGGTTGAGCCCGCTCCGCCCGGCGAGCAGCAGCTTGCGGCCCACCGACGGCATGTGCTCGTACACGTGCACGCGCATGCCGGCGATGGCCAGCGTCTCGGCGGCGATCAGCCCCGCCGGCCCGCCACCGACGACGACCGCCGTGCCACGGTCGACGGCCGCCGTGCCACCGTCGACGGCCGCGGCCGGCAGCGTGCTGCTCAGACGATCTCGTAGCGGATGGGCAGCCGCTTGAGACCACTGACGAACGTGCTGCGGATGAGCTCG